>DHXK01000013.1 GCA_002413665.1 Legionellales bacterium UBA5158
AAAGTTCTATATTTGGCGATTCGGGGTGTTTCTAAGAAATGGAACATGCCAATAAATTCATGGAAACAAGCATTGAATCATTTTGCCATTATGTTTGATGAGAGATTTCCTGACAGATTAGTTGCATGATCATTTGACTAAATTTGTATATAAAAATATTTTGACATTTGGAGGTCGCAATGAGAGTCTAGGCGCGCAATAACTTACTGTGCAAAAAAAATAATATTAAAAAGTTTGGCTATTTACACAGTTTAAATTACACGCCCGCAATATCTGCACCCGCTATACTACCTGAGGCCTCAGCCCCAGAAGGCGCATTGCAAAAGGTATCTTCATTGGGCCCTACTGCGTTCACTCGATCTATTATTCGTGAAAAGACTCATCCAGAACCCGCTACTAACCCCCATCACCAGACTAGATTTTCATCTTCAAAAAAATAATGAAAATAATTAATGTTTCATGGCTATCCACCAATATCTAATTGGCGTCAGGCTAATAAAATTTTCTAGAACATTAAAATCAGATGAACGAATTTCTTTTAATGTAGCAAGTGAAATTTCACAACGAACAATCAAACTAGACAAATCCTTCAGTGTCTTAGTTGTCATCCCTTCACGAGCATTTTTATATGCTCGCTCTGCTTTTTCAGCTTGATAAGATAATAATCTTTTTATTTCATGTGTCGTTTTAAATTTTTGTAAATCTTCCCCTTTGACAAAAAATTTTTTCATTTCCTCTTCAGAAAAAATAATTAATCCTTTTTTAATGTAACGATGTAAATTTTGCATGTAATGAATCAACTCCAACATCAAAGCAAATTGATATATTACTTCTTGATTAGGCGGATTAACTGTAACGATTTCAGCGAGCAAACATTCTCGCGCCCCTGCGGTACGCATAATGTGTATAGTCACTTCTTCAAAACTTAAAAAAGGCAAGAAAAATAAATTTTGTTGCATACCATCAATTATTGTATGGAGATGCTCACAAGATAGATTTGAAATATTTTTTAATTCCCGTGAAACAGGATGCTCAGGCGTGCCATTTTGTATTTTTGAAATTTCATCTCGCCACCAATTTAATTTGAGAATAGCCAAATTGGGATCGTTTACTTCAAAAACAATATTTTCTATTTCTTGATAAAAGGCCATCACTGCTAATATAGCTTTACGCTGTAAAATAGGGGTTTTTTTAAGACTATAATACAATACTGATCCTGGTTGACAATAATGCTCAAGCATACCGTTACAACCTATCTTTCAACGAAAAAATAAAATCCAATGCTTCTCGTGGCGTTAATGTATTCGGATCTAAATCGCTTAACATGTCTAATACAGGATGCTCGACTTTCGCAACTGCAAATAAATCAGCTTGTTGCGGAATGAAAGCTGCAGGATGCGCTTTGTTTTCTAATGCACGCAATTTTTGTTTTGCTTGCTGTATCACTTGCATAGGAACGCCTGCCAACTGTGCTACTTGAATACCATAACTTTGATTTGCAGGCCCTGCTTGAACGGTATGTAAAAATACAATTTTATCATTATGTTCTGTCGCATCAAGATGCACATTATGCACTGCAGAAATTTGTTCTGCTAATACTGTCAGTTCAAAATAATGCGTTGCAAACAAAGTTAATGCTTTTACTTTTTGGGCGAGATATTCTGCACTAGCCCATGCTAAAGATAAGCCATCGAATGTACTCGTTCCCCGGCCAATTTCATCCATTAGCACTAAACTATTTGCAGTAGCATTATGAAGAATATTCGCAGTCTCGCTCATCTCAACCATGAATGTGGAACGCCCACTTGCTAAATCATCTGCTGCCCCTATACGCGTAAATATTCTATCAATAGCTCCTATGGTGGCTACACGAGCTGGCACAAAACTACCTATGTGGGCCATCAAAACAATTAACGCGATTTGTCGCATATAAGTCGATTTACCACCCATATTCGGGCCAGTAATCACCAGCATTCTGCGTTGCATATCAAGATGTACATCATTTGGAACAAACGGTTGCTGTAAAACAGATTCCACCACCAAATGTCGCCCTGCTTCAATGTGTATTTGTGTTTGATCCACAAATTGAGGGCAAGATAATGCTAAGCTATCTGCGCGTTCTGCTAAATTTGCTAATACATCAATTTCTGCAAGAGCTCGGGCTGAAGCTTGCAAAGGAATTAATTCAGTTAGAATTTTTTCTAATAACTCTTCATATAATTCTTTTTCCCGTGCGAGTGCTTTATCACGACTACTTAATGCTTTATCTTCGAAAATTTTTAATTCGGGTGTGATGAATCGTTCAGCATTTTTAAGTGTTTGTCTGCGAATATAATCGATGGGAATTTCTTGCGCTTGCAGCCGACTAATTTCAATATAATAACCATGCACACGATTGTAACCTACTTTTAAAGTAGAAAATCCAGTGCGTTTTTTTTCTCTCACTTCTAATTCAACTAAAAAACTTCCTGCATTTTCACTGAGATCTAACAGCTCATCTAACTCAGTGTCATAACCCCGTGCAATCACACCCCCATCACGAATTACCATAGGAGGATTTTCTACAATGGCTTGTTGAAGTAGTGCTGCAAGAGGTGGAAACTCATTCATCTCTTGCGTTAATTTTTTTAATAAAGGTACGACTGAAAAAGCTAGTTGTTGTTTCAATGTTGGTAAGATATGTAGGGTATCGCGCAGTTGAGCAAGATCACGCGGACGTGCCGTTTTTAAAGCGATACGCGCTAGTATACGTTCAAGATCAGAAATATTTTTTAAATGATTTTGCAAAACAGCATAATGTCTATTTTCTAATAAATTTGAAATACTGTTCTGACGTTCACGTAATATGGTTTGTTGACACAAAGGTCGATTGAGCCAACGCTTTAATAAACGACTTCCCATGGTTGTTGAAGTACGATCTAACACTGAAATTAAAGTGTTTTCTGTACCACCGGAAAGATTTGTCACTAATTCTAAATTACGACGAGTAGCTGCATCTAAAATAACACTTTCTTCACGCCGTTCAGCATGCACAGCACGAATATGCGGTAACGCAGTTCGCTGGGTGTCTTTCAAATATTGTAATAAACAACCTGCTGCAGAAATAGCTGATCTCATATCTTCACAACCAAATCCTGAGAGATCATGCGTTTGCATTTGTTGATTTAACAATCGTATCGCAGTTTCGTAATCAAATTCCCATTGTGGGCGACGACGCACACTAGATTTTGTTTCGCGAAAAAAAGAATTTTCATATTCTTCGTTAATTAATAATTCGGTAGGCTTTAAACGCTCTAATTCGCTTTGTAATGCTTCTTGCCCTCGTACTTCTAATAAATTAAAACGGCCACTACTCATATCCAGTGTGGCGATACCAAAACAATCTTGATGACTGTGCAACGCGGCTAATAAATTATCTCTGTCGCCTTCTAAAAAAGCGGCATCACTCACTGTACCCGGTGTTAAAATTCTTGCGACTTGACGCTCCACAGGACCAATACTTGTTTTAGGATCCCCTATTTGTTCGCACACGGCAATTGAGTATCCTCCACGCAATAACTTTGCCATGTAGGCTTCTGCTGCATGGTAAGGCACCCCCGCCATCGGAATCGGATTTCCTCCTGATGCACCACGTGCCGTCAGAGTAATATCTAACAGTTTCGCAGCTTTTTTAGCGTCATCAAAAAATAATTCATAAAAATCACCCATACGATAAAATAATAAAGCTGTAGGGTGTTCTGATTTTATACGCAAATATTGCTGCATCATCGGAGTGTGTTTTACAACAGATTCCATGAGTTCTGACATAAGGCGGCCTTTTTTCTCTATTCATTTTGGGATTGCGAGCGTTAAGATACTCGTTATACATTGACTCAATTAATAGGTAAAGACCATGCTAGAGCAACTTTCTACAGAAGCCGACCACCTTCTAAAAAATCATGGCTTAAAACTTGTCACAGCAGAGTCTTGTACCGGAGGTGGCGTGGCTTATCTCATCACTCAGATACCCGGAAGCTCTTCTTGGTTTGATCGGGGTTTTGTCACTTATAGTAATAGTGCGAAAATGCAGATGTTAGGAGTGCCCTCTTCAACTCTTGATACTTTCGGAGCTGTCAGCGAGGAAACTGCACAAGCTATGGCAGAAGGTGCTTTACAGCATAGTGATGCAGAGATAAGTGTGGCCATTACAGGAGTAGCTGGGCCGAATGGTGGCTCCACAGAAAAACCGGTAGGCACTGTTTGGTTTGCGTGGAGCTACAAAAATAAATCTACAGTGACCAAATTGAAAAATTTCTCAGGAAATCGAGTTGAAATTAGAGAACAAGCTTTAGAGGTTGCATTACGAGGGATAATAGAAATAATAAAAAGTTAATTAACATTACCCGGGAGTCAGCCTCCCGGGAAACCAATTAATTACATGGAGCTATTGTAACTCATTTGTTCAGCTTGGCCTTTTTCTTGCGCAGAAAGAAGATCAGCAGTCATGTCCGCATCTAAAGTAGGTTTCTTTTTAAATAAACCCAATACTCCTACCAATCCAGCACGTACTAAGCCTGGACCATAAGATTGAACGGCTGCTTTTTCATATTCAGTCACTTCAGATAGATCACGAGCAGCTAAAGAGTTCGCGCCCCAATAAATAGCAGCGGCTGCGGCAGCTGCCACAAGATCAAAACCTTCTCTTACAGCAAAGTCTGACCAAGTTGCCCATTCAGATTTTGGTGTGGTTGCGCCAATATAAGCAGCACGAGCCAAATTCGCTTCTTGCAAGCCTTGGAATTGAGATAAACCCGCTTTATAGCCATGACAATTAGGATAATCATACACACTAGTAACAGCGTTAGATGGGTTAACCAATTGAGTATTGATGAAGTATTGGCCTACAGCAGCAATTGTGTGATAACCAAACCACTCAGTGGCTAATCTGGTTTTGGATTTTTCTGGACGATTTAACATTGGAAATTCCTTCTTAATTTAAGTTACTTAAAATTATGATATTATTACTAACCATTTTCCTGCTATTATCTTTATACGAACTTTCCTCGTTGGGCATTCTAAATGTTACAACCTTAAAGAAACCTTAAGAAAACCTTAAGAGTCCGTTTTTTTTCCTCTTCAGTCCATTAGCTATCCCAATAATACTTGTGCCATAATCAAAAACTACCGCCACCCCCACAACTAACTTATTTAAAAAGGAACACCCAGATGGAAGACAACAAAAAGAAAGCTTTAAACGCGGCTCTCAGCCAAATTGAAAAACAGTTCGGTAAAGGCTCCGTGATGTGTTTAGGGGACTCAACAATAGATCGTGATATTGAAGCGATCTCTACCGGCTCACTTACTTTAGACATCGCTTTAGGCATAGGCGGGCTTCCTAAAGGTCGTATTGTTGAAATTTATGGACCTGAATCCTCCGGTAAAACCACATTAACTTTACAAGTCATCGCCCAATGCCAACGCCAAGGCGGCACCGCAGCTTTCATCGATGCAGAACATGCTCTAGATCCCGGCTATGCTAAACGATTAGGCGTTAAAGTAGATGAATTATTGATCTCACAACCTGATACCGGCGAACAAGCACTTGAAATCGCTGACATGTTAGTGCGCTCCAGCGCAGTTGACATTGTCGTCATCGACTCCGTTGCAGCTTTAACACCTAAAGCAGAAATTGAAGGTGAAATGGGTGACTCACATATGGGCTTACAAGCTCGCTTGATGTCACAAGCTTTACGTAAATTAACCGCAAATATCAAACGTTCGAATACGTTAGTGGTTTTTATCAACCAAATTCGTATGAAAATCGGCGTCATGTTTGGCAGCCCTGAAACTACAACTGGTGGTAATGCGCTTAAATTTTATGCATCCGTGCGTTTAGACATTCGTCGTATCGGCGCCGTCAAAAATGGCGACGAGATTGTCGGCAGCGAAACGCGCGTTAAAGTTGTTAAAAATAAAGTTGCACCTCCTTTCAAACAAGCTGAATTTGAAATTCTTTATAATGAAGGCATTTCACGTGAAGGCGAAATCATTGATCTTGGCGTTCAACAAGGCTTTATCGATAAAGCTGGCTCATGGTTCAGCTGTCAGGGCCAAAAAATTGGTCAAGGCAAAGACAACGCTCGAAATTACTTGAAAGAACACCCCGAATTAGCCAACGAACTTGACGCTAAAATTCGTGCCGTTCTTTTAAAGCCTGCCTCTAAAATGGCCGCTGATGCAGCTGCTCTAGCGAAGGCTGCAACCGAAGAGGAAGTTACCGCCTGAGTACATTAGTTGAAACACGTCGCACAGCCTTAAATCTGCTGGCGCGGCGTGAACATTCAGAATTTGAATTAAGCCGTAAACTCCGCACCAAAGGCTATGATGACACTGACATTCAAGCTGTCATCCTAGCCTTGGTTGAGGAGAGCTTATTAAGCAATGCACGTTTTGCCGAAAGCTATGTGTTTTATCGCCGCAACAAAGGCTATGGACCCTTACGCATTCGAGCTGAATTAATGAGTCGCGGCATTGCGGAAGATCTGATTGAACATCATCTCAATATCGCTGATAATGCTTGGCTTGTGACCATGCGCCATGCATGGCAGAAACGTTTCAAAGGAAGTTTGCCTGACGATTTTAAAACACGCGCTAAACATTTGCGTTTTTTGCAATACCGAGGTTTTACCGCAGACCATATTAATAGTATTTTTGAAGATGCAGGTCATGACTAAAAAAAAAAATTCCACTCAATCATTCTTAAGTACGAACGACCTTCGTAGCTCATTTTTACATTATTTCCAAGAAAATAAGCACGAAATTGTCGCTAGCAGTTCTCTTATCCCCGGCACTGATCCTACATTATTATTTACCAATGCAGGCATGGTTCAATTCAAAGATGTCTTATTAGGCAAAGAGGATCGCCCTTACAAACGCGCCACTTCTTCACAACGTTGCGTGCGCGCTGGCGGCAAGCACAACGACTTAGAAAATGTTGGTTACACTGCACGTCATCATACTTTTTTCGAAATGCTCGGCAATTTCAGCTTTGGTGATTACTTCAAACGTGAAGCGATTCAATATGCTTGGACTTATTTAACAGATGTACTGCAATTACCCGCAGAAAAATTATGGGTCACAGTTTACAAAGATGACAATGAAGCGGCTGATATTTGGTTAAAAGAATTAAAAATAGACCCTACCCGTTTTAGTCGTTGCGATGAAGATAACTTTTGGTCCATGGGGCCCACAGGACCTTGCGGACCTTGCACAGAAATATTTTATGATCATGGCCCTGACATCGCTGGCGGCCCTCCCGGCAGTCCTGATGCTGATGGCGATCGCTATATTGAAATTTGGAATTTAGTTTTCATGCAATATGATCGCGCTACTGATGGCACGCTAACACCTTTACCTAAACCTTCCATTGATACGGGAATGGGATTAGAGCGTATTGCAGCAGTCATGCAAGGCGTACACAATAATTATGATATCGATTTATTCCAAGATTTAATAAAAGCTATTGCGGCTCTGGCAAATACTCAGGACCTCACCAATACTTCTTTACGTGTGATTGCAGATCATATTCGCTCATGTGCCTTTTTAATTACAGACGGTGTCATTCCAAGTAATGAAGGGCGCGGCTATGTATTACGCCGAATTATTCGTCGTGCATTACGACATGGGAATGCTCTGGGTTTAACAGATACCTTTTTCTATAAACTGGCAAAACCTTTAGTCTTAGCAATGGGTGATGCTTATCCTGAACTCACCAAAGCACAATCACATATTGAAAAAACTTTATTACATGAAGAAGAACAATTCAGCCTGACATTAACTCACGGTTTAAAGCATTTTGATCAAGCAGTGAGTGAGTTAAAAACAAATTTAATTCCTGGTGATATCATTTTTAAATTGTATGACACGTATGGTTTTCCAGTGGATTTAACGGCGGATATCGCACGTGAACGCGGCCTTGTTGTGGATCATGAAGGCTTTGAAAAATCCATGGATGAACAACGCCAACGCTCACGCTCATCTAGCAAATTTGCCGCAGATTACAGTACAGGCGCTAACATCAGCGAACCTACAGAATTTATAGGTTATAAAAATCTACTTGAGACATCTAAAGTTATCGCTCTTTATCGTGATGGAATCGCAGTTGAATCACTCAGCGCTGATGAAAAAGGTTCTGTTATTTTAAGCCGCACACCTTTTTACGCAGAATCCGGCGGACAAGTTGGCGACCAAGGTTTATTACAAAACGCATCCAGTTTATTTCGCGTAACAGATACTGTTAAACAAGGTCATGCACATGTGCACCTAGGCCTATTAGAAAAAGGGCTATTAAAAATAGGCGACACTCTAGCTGCAGAAGTCGATTCAGAACGTCGCGCAGCCACTGTTTTAAATCACACAGCGACACACATTTTACATATGGTATTGCGACAAATATTAGGCGAGCACGTTTTGCAAAAAGGTTCCTTAGTCGATCCAGATCGTTTGCGTTTTGACTTCGCGCATACCTCACCACTGACTTCTGATGAAATAAAATTAATTGAGCAACGCGTCAACCAAGAAATTCGCGCCAACCATGAAGCCAGTGTTCACGAAACAACTCCAGAAGACGCTATTGCGAATGGTGCGATGGGTTTATTCGGAGAAAAATATGGTGACAAAGTTCGTGTCGTACGTTTCGGTGACTCCCAAGAATTATGCGGTGGGACACATGCTCACCATACTGGAGATGTCGGTCTCTTTAAAATAACCTCTGAGTCAGGTGTGGCTGCAGGAATACGTCGTATTGAAGCAGTGACAGGTGCAGGAGCTTTACGTTGGATAGAACAATGTGAACAGGCAGCTAAACAAAAATTACATACTGCAGATGAGCGTGTTCGCGCTTTAGAAAAACAATTGGATCAATTGAAAGAAAAATTAGCGAGCAACAACGCTCAAGACTTAGTTTTTCAGGCGCAAGACATAGCTGGCATAAAAGTATTAGCTGCAAAACTCGAAGGCATGGATGCTAAGTCTTTACGCACCGCTGTTGATCAATTAAAAAATAAATTAGGTGAAGCAGTGATTGCTTTAGCCAACAGTCACGATGGCAAAGTCACTATAGTGGCAGGCGTCACTAAAAATCTAACACATAAGGTGAAAGCCGGTGAGCTTGTCAGCATGTTAGCAGCTCAAGTAGGCGGCAAAGGCGGCGGCAGGCCAGACATGGCTGAGGCCGGCGGAAATCAACCTGAACATTTAGATCAGGCTTTAGCTTCGGTTTATACGTGGATTGCAGATAAACTATAGAAGCATTTTTCCGCCTCTCTCCTTGTGGGAGAAGGGAAATAGCTATGACTATATAGATGCTTTATAACTAGACAACTCCCCTGGCATCCAGCATCATATAAGTAACAAATACGGAATCAATCATGGCATTATTAGTTCAAAAATTTGGCGGCAGTTCTGTTGGAACAATAGATCGCATTCAACAAATCGCTGCTAAAGTAATCAAAGCTAAGCAATTAGGCCATGATATTGTTGTGGTTGTTTCTGCTATGTATGGCGAAACAGATCGTCTCATACAATTAGCACAAGCATTAAGCCCAGAACCCAACCCCCGTGAATATGATATTTTAGTAGCAACCGGCGAACAAGCCTCCATGGCTCTACTCACCATCGCCCTCACCCATAACAATTGCTCTTCCCGCTCCTATACCGGCGCTCAAGCGGGAATTATTACCGATAACGTACATAATAAAGCCCGCATAATAGACGTCAAAACAGACGCTATCCGCAAAGATTTAGCCAATGGTCACGTGATCGTGGTAGCAGGCTTCCAAGGCATAGGCACGAATGGCGAGACCACTACGCTGGGTCGTGGCGGTTCAGATACTACTGCTGTTGCATTGGCAGCTGCTTTGCAAGCAGAAGAGTGTCAAATTTTTACCGATGTCGATGGTGTGTACACAACCGATCCAAGAATGATTCCCGAAGCGCGTCTAATTTCTCAAATTAGTTATGAAGAAATGCTAGAGATGGCCAGCCTCGGTGCAAAAGTTTTGCAAATGCGCTCTGTTGAAATCGCCAGCAGGCATAATGTCCCAGTGCGCGTCTTATCTAGTTTTACTGATGGTCCGGGCACTTTAGTGACCCTTGAGGAAAAAATTATGAAAAAGCGTTTAGTCTCAGGCATTGCCTTTAGTCGTGAAGAAGCTCTCATTTCGCTGTCTGGCGTGCCAAACCGCGCAGGCATCGAGGGTCATATTCTAGGCTTAATCAGCGAAGCCAACATTGAAATTGATATGATTGCTCAAAATGCCACAGGTGAGCAAAATACCGACTTCACTTTTACCATGCATCGCACAGATTATCCTAAAGCCCTTAAACTCGCAGCCCAACTTGCCGCCGAATTAGGCGCAGGAACCGTCAGAAGCACCGCTAGCGTTGCGAAACTATCATTAGTTGGTATAGGCATGCGCTCGCATACTGGCGTAGCTAGCACCATGTTCAAAGCGTTAGGCAATGCGAATATTAATATTCAAATGATCACGACCTCTGAAATAAAGATTTCTGTCGTGATCGAAGAAGATTGTTTAGAGCTAGGGGTTCGTGCCGTTCACCAAGCTTTTGAGCTAGATCAGGCCACCTCTGAGAAATTTCCTGCCTATATGGAGATCTAAAGAGGCTTATTTCATCCTCGCAGCCCCCTAATGGTCTGGATTGTGAGACAATTTGATAATAGACGAAAGAATTTGTAAATCCTGTTTGCACTAAGCTGTCATATTGTTTACCATGGCGGACTTCGATATTTAGCTGTTTATAAGAAAGAGATCGTTAAAAGTATCCCTTAGGGAGATACTTCAAGGAAGCAACACTTTATAACAGGGTAGTTTTTGAAGGAGATGGACTAATGCTTATTTTAACGCGACGTGTAGGCGAAACACTAATTATCGGTGATGACGTAGTCATTACAGTATTAGGTATTAAAGGTAATCAAGTACGCATTGGAATTAACGCGCCAAAAGATGTGTCCGTTCATCGAGAAGAGATTTATCAACGTATACAGCAAGAAAAAAATGCTACTCCAACCGGTGGCATTGAAGAAAAGAAAAGCGAAGATAAAGAAGAGTAACTGTTAGTTTTAGCGTTTTTTTACTTAGTTTGCTGTTTTAAAACTAAGGTCCGGAGAGATGGCCGAGTGGCTGAAGGCGCTCCCCTGCTAAGGGAGTATGGGGTGTTAAGCTCCATCTAGGGTTCGAATCCCTATCTCTCCGCCACATTTATAGCAACACCGTTAGAAACTTATTGAAATTACGAATGATAGTTGGTTTAATACGCCTCCAAGCAATCCCAACATTTCTGGTTTTTAATTCTTCATTTCCCAGTCAAAGCGCGCCCGTAGCTCAGTTGGATAGAGTACTTGGCTACGAACCAAGGGGTCGGGAGTTCGAATCTCTCCGGGCGCACCACTTAATCCCAGTTAAATCAATCAGTTAGCACCATTCAGCGATGCTCCGCTGGAGGCCTCAAAAGCAGACTGTAGGGAAATTGTAACGTTAACCCTTTCCGCAGCCTCTCTTAAATGATTACTACTGAGATGTGCGTAACGTAACACCATCTCGAAACTTCTCCATCCACCTAGCTGTTGCAGCTCTTGCAAAGACGTTCCATTCTGCACATGCCAACTTGCCCAAGTGTGGCGCAAATCATGCCAACGAAAATTTTCAATCTCTGCTCTTATCAGTGCTTTTCTCCAAGCCTTAGTATTGCACTGAACGATAGGCCTGCCACTATAAGTGAGCCATGGAAGAAGTATTACTCATGCTTAAAAATTGCATATCATTTGGATTAGTAGAAAATAAAACTCAGAATCTTGTTGGATACGCGCGAGTACTAACTGATGAAATTAAATATGCTTATATATTTGATGTGATGGTAGATGAGAAGCATCGTGGTGAAGGGCTAGGCAAGCAGCTATTAGATGCGATAATTCAACATCCCAAACTACAACATATTAAATACTTTGAGCTGACGTGCGTGCCGGAGATGATGGCGTTTTATGAGAATTTCGGGTTTAGTGGGGACTATGGTGAAGTTAGGCCGATGAGATATAGCAGATATGATTAATTCTCAGAGGTTATTAAGCTACACGACCCGTTAACCACCCAAATATCACTTTAAACCTCCCCTGCAACGCTCACCCAAGGTCTTGATGGTAGTTTTGAGGTTCTCAACCCTGCTGACAATCCAGTAAAAGCTCGTAGACAACCGCATTATGGCAATACTGCAAAAATATACCTCCAATTCACCTAATCCATCCCACATCCAATTTAGCATATGTACAACTAAAACACATAAACTAGCTGGATGAAGCAATAAATAATCATTGTATGATTGATAATTTTACAGATAAGCATACACTATGCAAATAATAAACAATCAATGATCTTTCCAGTAACCAAGTCTGTAAGCGTTCAGGTACTTTTTT
>DHXK01000279.1:0-2961 GCA_002413665.1 Legionellales bacterium UBA5158
TATTTGCCTATGTGTTATGACTATCATTTTGATAAGCGAAATTCTTATCGATCTCGATATATGCAATTAAGTGAAATTGCAAAGCTTCTCCCATTTTATGGCAGAAGCCGTGGCACTAAAAATCCAGGCATGGTGATGTTTAATCGCGGTGGCGAGCCGTGGTTTTATGATTTGATGGCAGATAAAACCAAGAATGCACATTTTTTATTATTAGGAGAAACAGGTACTGGAAAATCAAATTTATTAAATTTTCTTATCATGCACGATCTGGCACTTTATAACTCGCGTTTCTTTATTATCGATGCAGGTGGATCATATGACTTGCTGGGAGATTATTGCAAAACATTCGGTTTAACAGTTAATAAAATTAAAATAGATCCGCGTCATCCTGTCTCTCTTAATCCTTTTGCTTATGGATTAAGAGTGATTGATCAGATTGAATCAATTAGTCAGGAAGCACAAAAACAATTCCTCGAAAGTGAATGCGATAAACTGATAGATGAGCAAGCTGACAATATTAAGAATGATGATCTGAATGATGAGCCCCGTGACATTCTGGGAGATATGGTTTTAGCAACGCTGATTATGGTTACGGGCGGCGAGAAAAAAGAAGAAGATTTAATTCGCCGCAGTGATCGTATGTTAATAATTGATGCGATTGTTAGTGCAGCATACTTTGTGCGTGGCAAACAAAAAGAACAAATGATAGCGAGTGATATCGTCGAAGCATTCGAACGTCTGGCGACAGGCTTAGATGCTGTGCGTGATGCAAATAAAATTTGTCGTGCTCGCGATATGGCAGATAGCATGCGCTATTTTACCAATGATCCTGTTTCAAGTTCTTTTTTCAATAGCTATGGTAAGCCATGGGAATTAGCTGATATTACCATTATCGATTTTGGTTTATTTGCTAACGAAGGTTATGAAGCCCAACGCTCTATCGCATTTTCAGGTTGCATGACAAAAATCTTGGCATTAGCAGAGCTTAATCAAAAAAGTAATCGGGCAATTAAAGTAGTGCTGGATGAAAACCATATTTTTACTAGTATTCCTTTGCTTGCTGATATCGAAACACGTGTCGCCAAAATGGGCCGAAAGCTAGGGCTTTGGTTGTGGCTTGCAACGCAAAACTTAAAAGACTTTGCAGACAATTCAAGACGAATGCTGGCGCAAATAGAACACTGGATGTGCTTAGCATTACCACCCGATGAGATTGATCAAATTGAAAGATTCAAAACTCTTACACAAGAAGAGCGTGCATTATTTTTATCTGCTAGAAAAGAAAAAGGAAAATACACAGAAGGCGTTTTATTAAGTCCAAAACTCAAGGGCTTATTTAGAAATGTTCCGCCACGTTTATTTCTTGCAATGGCGGCTACTGATCAAGATGAAAAAAACTTACGTGCGCGAATAATGCAAAAACATAATTGCAGTGAAATTGAAGCTGTAAAAATTATTGCAAATGAAATGATGAAAATTAAAAAAGGAACAGAGCCTGATGATTAAACTTAGATTAAGTTGTCTTCTTTTGATAGCGGTAACTTCGTCTCAGGCAAATACTCAAAATCTTAATTCAGCATCCATCATAAAATCTACCTTAGAAGCTTTACCTAACTGCCTGCACTACCAAATTCCCACACACTTTTGTTTGTGGTTAAATAAATGGGGTGATATTGATACCACCCCAATTTTAAATCACTACTCACCTGACTTGGTAGTTAGTGTATTTAATAAACCACACGATAACCCTTGGTTTGAAGTGAATGAACTTATTGATACGGTTGGCAAACCTATTCAACAAGGAATTATAAAAGGCACCACTGGAATTGATGCCGGAAGTGGCAGTCATAGTTTTCAAAATGAAAGAGAGCAAAATATCTTTTTTAAAGAGGCTGATGTAATTGGTAATCCTGCGTTAGCTATAATGCCAGGTATCGCCTTATTACCCAGTAATGTGAGTCCATGGCAACCCTATTTTCAATCCATGACAGATAGCTTGTTATGGAGAGGGCTTCCGCCATATGCCATTCCTGAAGAAGGATTAGCTTTGACTTTGAGTCTAATACATCACGTTGGTTCAGGCATGGTTAACTGGGGTAGCATTTATCCACATGAAGGCAAGGTTGTAAATGATAATGATTTAAAAGCCGCCGCGGTTATTGCTGCACGAGCCGCTGACATTGTGACTAGCTCGCATCAATTCGGCCATGTTTACAATCAAGTTTCAACGGCATGTGGAAAACATTGCAAAGCGGCACCCATCGAAGAAAACAGTAAAGAAACTTATTTTCAAATGATTTATCCCGTAGCTCAAACTAACTGCACCATTTTAGGTGAGGACGAGTCATATGCATCTAACATGTTAAACAAGGATGGTTCCTATGTTTGGGTTGTGTGGCGACATTATGAAGGTTGCAAAAATGGTGACGGTAAATATATAGGGCGTACTTAAGTGAAGAAAACTAATCAACACAAACTTATATTTTTCCTTAATAATGAAAGCGTACAGTGTGTTCAGGGCTATCATTATTAGCTTTAGGAGAAGATTTTTCTTCTGCGTCTTGCCAAATACTTAACTTATGCAATGGTTGTAAGGTGGGTGCAGATACAGATTTAGATAAATCTTTAGGTAGAGTAATTTTAGCAAAACATGCATTAACAATGCGAAATTGCTCCTCATTTAAATATACTTGACAATATTCTAGTCTATCAGTTGCTGCCAGCTCTAATAGTTTAAATAATGGCGTTCTGCTTTTCCATGGTTTATCCGCCGGTGCAAGTCTAAGTACACGCTCTGGCCGGCCAAGCATCCAGTGCAATATAGAGATTCCGTAAAGAAAATTTACTCCTTGAGGAGAAAAGCCTAATTTTTCCTGTAATGTTTTAAATTCAATTTTCGATAACTTTTGTTTAGACAATAAATACTCTTCACGAATTTTTGAAATCGGATAAGTCCATAGT
>DHXK01000279.1:3162-3386 GCA_002413665.1 Legionellales bacterium UBA5158
GTCCATAGTTGCTCATGATTTCTGGAGTTCATTTTTTTCCTTAAGATTTCTAAAGTAAATAAATTAGTAACATAGTATGACAATAACAGTAGTTCATGGCAATTTTCTTTGAATCTATGATGAATATTTTTAGGACATATTTAAATGAAAAGATTAATTTTAGTTTCTGCAATGGCTTTAGCTGTAGGTTCTGTAGCAGAGGCAAAACAAGTTATTCCAATGGG
>DHXK01000279.1:3636-3981 GCA_002413665.1 Legionellales bacterium UBA5158
GCAAAACAAGTTATTCCAATGGGTCGCAGTAATAATACTTTATATTACAAAATGGGTGGTGGAAGTGATTTTGCCATGCCGCCTGTATCTGATACGACTACAGTAAGATTAGATTCAAAAGCAGATTTAGGATTGGGAAATAGTTGCCAAGCTTTTAATCCAGCTCTCTCTGTTACCAACAGTATTAATGATTTAAAAGATAGCGCAGATAATTTAGAACAAAGTGTGATAGAAAGTGCGACGGGTAGCTTAATTCAATTACCCATGTATTTATTATCTCAAGCAAATCCTACAGCCTATAATTTATTAAATAATGCTTTGCTAAATGCACATAATAAAATTTCT
>DHXK01000279.1:4183-9478 GCA_002413665.1 Legionellales bacterium UBA5158
GCACATAATAAAATTTCTGTTTCTACTAAGTCTTGCGAGATGATTAAGAATCAAATTTCAAATGGAAAAAATCCTTATCAAGACTGGGGCACGATTGCTGTTGGCGATCAATGGAAAAAACAATTATCCCTTACTTCAACCGGTGATGCTGATATTAACCAGTCAAAAAAAGAAATAGATGCACACAGTGGAGAAACAGGCGTCTCTTGGGTTCAAGGTAATGCTGATCGTGACGGCTCTGTTCACGCTGGTGGGAAAGGTCAACCTCCTGTGCATGTTATTGCTGATACAACTAAAGCAGGATTCAACGTATTACTTAATCGAGATTTGCAAAGTAGCGATGACATCTCAAGTGGTGAATTAGCTCTTTATTTTATAAATCCAAAAATGGCAAGTATGTGGGTATCCAGCGTTGTTGGCGATCAAGTAATTACAACTTGCAATGATGATTCCTGTAAAAAAGATCAAGCAAGTATTGTAGGTCACGGTCTATTGCCATGGGTTGCATCTTGTAGAATCGATAAAGACAATTGTGCTGATACGATACGTGAAGAACTTGGAAAATTGGTAACAGGCAACGATGAAGTGACAAAAGATAATCTTTTAAAAGTTTCTGCTGATGGCATAGCAATTAGCCCCGAAGTGATTACTTCAATTCATGAAATGGATTCAATGCAGCAAATAATTATTATTAATAAACTTTCTCAAGAAATTTCAGTTCAACGCGTGATGAATAAAGCATTTATTGCGAGAGAGATATTAAGTTCAGGTTCGCAAGTACCGGCTATTGCATCAAATCATCCAGCGCAGGTGATTATTAAGCAAGCCATATCAAAGTTAGATAATGATATCAAATCGCTAGCATTTGAAAGTCAAATGAGAAAGCAAACAACGTCGAATACGATTACAGAGATCTTGAAATATAAAGATCAGCAGCAGGCAATGAGCGTGCTAGTTTCTACCTCATCGCAGCTCATGGAAGATGGGGCGATAACTAAATAAGTCTATAGACTTATTTAACAAAAGTAAGTGCGGTTCTAACCACAAGCTTTTCATCTTCAGGCAAAGAATTAATCTGAGCTAAAGAAAGCTTTTTAGCTGCTTCTTTCGAAAGATGCCAAAACATAGAGTTGATGCCCGCCGTATATCTTTTAGCTGCAACAGCTTCACTCTTGCTGATTAACTCTACTTGAAGTTTTTCGCTTAGCTTTGGTCTAACCTCACTTATGACGAGACTGGCCATAATTAGCCTAAATTGGATAGCAGCGAAGTATTGGGAAGCGGTTTGCCCTGTTAGATACCATGGGTTCATAGGATCGATCTCAAGTTCAAAAGAACAATTGTACCAAAATGCATTTAGGTTGGCAAATATTCGATCAAATGTGCAAATTATTGATTCATAAGGAACAAATAATATGAGCATCGGTGTTCAATCGTATCCTGAACTGTACACCACACTTATGGGTTTCGGTTTATACGACAAGCTGTGGGAAATATTAACCCAGACTGGCATTGTCTATTTACCTTTTTTAGGCATGATTTTAAGAAATTTTACTAAGAACTACGCAGAGAATGTTACGCACCATGCCGGACCTGCTTCTTTACGCAGTATGGAAGTTGAGTTAATTGTTATTATACTTATTATTCTTTTTGCGGTGGCACCCTGTATTCCGATTGATGCACGAGCTGTTTCATACACGCCACAATGTGGCGTTAATAAAGATCAAACAGTTTATCCGGGGGGCACTGGTACAACGTATGATAAGGCATTTTCTTTACCTCAAGGTGATATTCGAGTTCCGATGTGGTGGTATGCTGTTATTGCTATTTCCGAAGGCATGACCAGTGCTTCTACTACAGTAATAGCTTGTGCGCCTAATTTAAGAAAAATGATAACGCAAGTCGATATGGCGCAAGTTATCGATCCTGAGATTAAACAAGAGTTACAAGATTTCGAAAGCATGTGTTATAGGCCTTCTAGGAATCAATTTAATCAAGATAAGCAAAATAATATTTCAGTCAATCTTGATCGTATAGATGTCGATAAAAATAAATATGGAGTTGCAGATACTGAATGGATTGGTTCTCATAGCTTTAGTGATGTTTATTATAAAAATTTAAAATCTTCAAGACCTATTCCAGGATTTTCTTATGATGCTTCACAGGATATTAACGCGGATGTTAAAGATAAAAATCCTCCGGCTTTTGGCACGCCTACCTGTTTTGAATGGTGGAATGATCAGCAAAATGGTTTGAGAAAAAAACTTTATCTTGCCCTACCAAAAGAATTTTATGATGAATTTGGTTCATTTATAAATAATGAAAAAGTGCAAGACTCGATGTTGAAAAACATTCTTTCCAATGCGGTTGATGGCTATGACAGAGCAAATAAAACAATTGGTAATGGATATTCACAAGTAGCAGCTTCAGTCGGTATATGGTTTCATCAGCTAGAGGAATATCCAAAATTGTATGCAGCCAGTCAGGCTGCGCCAATTATTCAGGCATTAATATTATTGATGATCTATGTTTTTTTACCATTCACACTTGTCTTCAGTAGCTATAGACCGAGCACAGTTGTTACAGGTGGAATTCTTATTTTTTCAGTTATTTTTTGGGGATTCATTTGGCATTTAGTTACTTGGGCTGATACTGCATTGATGCAGGCGCTTTATTCGGACTGGTTTTCTAAACAAGGAGCTGCTGCCACTTTGGCAGATATGATCATTGCCTCGCTAATTATTTTTGCTCCGCTCTTCTGGTTTGTTTTTATGGGAGCTATGGGCGTGGCTGCTGGCGATATTGTAAGTAGCATTGCTTTAGGAATAAATAAAATAGGTGCAAGCGCTGCTAACAAGGGAGCCGAAGTAGCTAAATTTGCAGGTAAAGCGGCGAGCAAAGCTCTATTACCGTAAAGAAATGGAAGTTACCAATCTTCATGATGAGTCGCTTCCGCGACATATTCATCGTATTCCTTATTCCACTCTTCGCGTTTGTTAATATTACTAAAAAGATTTTCGGTGCACAGTAAAGAAAAGCCTGCTACTAACAAGATGCGGAATAATCGAAAAGCAATAAATAATATTGCCTCAAAAATATTAAAAAGAAGTGCTTTATTCATTATCTGTTCTCCTTGAGGTGTCAGTTTGAAAAAAATTTTACTACGACGCAGTAAAACTGGATTTAGAAAATTATTTCAACTGATACCTATGCTGGTAATGGGTTTGCTCTTTTACTTGGCTACTTTGTATTGCCCAGATTCATTAAATTTTATCACATCTGGAATTAAGCATCATTCATTAAGCTTTTTGATGTTTCGATGGGGGGTAATTTTAACAGTAGCAATGCTGTGGAGTTATTTTGTACATGTGATGGCGTCAGTATATAAATTTTCACGGGAGGAGGAAGTTTACTGGAAAGCTCAAAGACTCCGTATTGTTGTCTGGCTAATAATCTTTGAGCTTTTAATTTGTGAAAATATCGTAACAGAGTTTATTCACTTGAGTTGCGGGGTCTTAATATGAGCATGCAAACACCCTTGGAAGGCTTATTAAGACCACCGCTGGAGTGGATTACCAGCAGTGCTACATTGATTGCTGCTAGTCTTATATTCTTCTACCCGAGGATATTTTTATTGTCTCAGGATTTATCTGAATTTTTAAGTGTCGCTTTGATATTGTTTGGATTAGTACGTTTTATTCAAGGATATAAAATATGGCGTTATCACAGAAATTTAAAACGCATGCCTGCTTATTCAATAACGTCAGAGCAATTGCCTTTTAAAAAAAATAAATTATTTCTAGGTAAAGGATTCTTCTGGACGGCACTTCATACACAACGTTTGCGTGATTTGGACTTAGACTACAATTTACATTTTAAATATCCTTCTAAGTCACCCCAGCTTGGCGGCGAACCTTGCATACATGGTGTATCTAATACTGAGAAAGAAATTGAAATTGATTTAATCGAGAGAGCAAGTCATCTATTGGTTTTAGGATTGCCAGGTGTAGGTAAGACGCGCTTTGCAGAATTAATAATAAGCCAAGATATACGCCGAGGTGATGTGGTCATTATGTTAGACCCTAAAGGGGATGCAGATTTACTTCGAAGAATGGTTATCGAAGCAAAAATTGCCGGAAGAGAAAAGGATCTTCTAGTCTTTCATCTTGGATTTCCCGAGCAGTCTTGTCGTTATAATCCAATAGGAAATTTTACCCGTATTACCGAAGTCGCAAATCGTATTGCTAATCAATTACCTAACAGTGGTGATTCAGCTGCGTTTAAAGAATTTGGATGGCAGTTTGTTAATTCGATTGCGATGGCTTTGGTGGCTATGGGTCAAAAGCCTGATTATAAAAAAATACAATTTTATATTACGAAGATGGATTTACTTTTAGAAAATTATTGTGATTATTGGCTTCCTCAAGTTGATATAAATTATCAGCAATGGGTAAATAGTTTCATTAAAAATGAAAAGCGGGAAATTAAAAGAGTTAAAGCTTTAATTGCGTATGTTGAAAAACATCAACTCAATCATGATTCCATTTTTGATGATTTGCATCAAGCTTGCCGATATGACAGGGACTATTTTAGTAAGATAACTGCTTCACTAGGCCCTCTGCTAAAAAAGTTAACCACAGGGAAGCCAGCTGAGCTGTTGTCGCCTGATTATGCAGATACTGAAGATAAGCGTCCAATTTTAGATTGGTTGCAGGTTATAAAAGAAAAAAAGATTGTATATGTAGGATTAGACGCTCTAACTGATCCTATTGTAGCTACAGCAGTTGGTAATTCAATGTTTTCTGATTTAGTTTCGGTTGCTGGCAGGCTCTATAAATTTGGTCTGGAAGGTGAAGGTAATGCGTTAGACTCCAATAGATCATTGCCAAGAGTTTGTTTGCACTCTGACGAGTTCAACGAAATTATTGGTGAAGAGTTTATTCCCTTGTTGAATAAATCCCGAGGAGCTGGTTTTACTGTTACCGCCTACACACAAACATGGTCTGACGTAGAAGCAAGATTAAAATCTAAAGCATTAGCAGGACAAGTTGCTGGTAATATTGGCACGGTTATTATGTTCCGTTGTAAAGAAGCCGCTACTGTAGAAATGTTTTTAAATCAATTACCAATGATTCCGATCTTACGCGTAATCCCAGCTTCTAGCAGTGCAGATACATCTCATGGTGAAGACGGTGTGTATTATCGATCAAGTAATGAAGATAGATTTTCTCATAGTGAACAGCGTTTAATAGAACAGAATGATGTTTTGAATCTTCCTAAAGGCCAAGCTTTTGG
>DHXK01000279.1:9725-14195 GCA_002413665.1 Legionellales bacterium UBA5158
AAAAAAGTTGAAGCGTTATTAGCTCTCATTAATTCTAAATAATTCAAGAAAGAAAAAAATTTGTCTAATATATTAGAATATATCTCATTCTGAGGTTAAGAATTATTTTTAACCTCAGGTATGAGAAGTAAAATAAAATTATGTTGCAATTATAGTTAATATTTAAAAAATAAAAATAAGGCTATAGCTTGTATTCACATGAAATCTTGGCAGCGCTTCGGCGTGTGGTATTAAAAATTCTAAGTTCTCCTTCACTTACTGCTGTATCTATTTCGTCGGAAGGATTTATGGTTAAAGTTAAAGGTATATTCTCATCAAATTGGCCCATAATTTGAGTGCTTTTATTTTTCCAATATTGCCCATATATCACGTCATTAACTTTGTTTACCTTACAAACTAAAGTTTGATGATTAGCATTTAGTTGATAATCAACTGTAATCTCAGTACTAACAGGTAAATTATAAAATGGAGGAGTTATATACTGGCTTGAAGCAAAAGCTAACTTGTTGCAGCATAAAGTTACGGACATTAAGAGAATTAAATGTTTTATTTTCATAGGATTTCCTTTAATTTATTAGATTTCATGTAATCATTTTTTAAAAATAATTGCAAGTCTCAATATTCTGCGCAAAATAAAATCAAACGAGATGTGTACATATTGTTTCAAATCCTGGCAATAATTTAAGGAATATTAAACTTATGCTGCCACTATTTGTAAGTGATGTTCCGTTGTCTTGCATTAACTCGGTCGCTTATGAGTATCACATTCCTGCAAAATTAATTATTTCAGTATTAAATATCGAGAGAGGAAAAGTTGGGTTGATATCAAAGAATAATAACACTTCTTATGACATTGGCCCCATGCAGATTAATTCCATATGGTTAGTAAATTTAAAACGATATGGCATTACTCAGCACGATCTTCAGTATGATCCTTGCATTAATGTGCGTGTTGGCACTTGGATATTAAGTAAAGCTATAGCGAATGGAAGCAATTTTTTGAGAGGAGTTGGCGATTATCACTCACATACCCCAGTAAATAATTCAAGCTACAACCAAAAAGTCAGAATTAATTTCAGAAAAATTCAAATACTTTTAAGAGATAGTGACAAAGATGGCAGAAATATTTGACCATATACAAAATATTGAAGCTGAGATTATTAATAGCAAATATAACATAAAAAATCTGAATGCTATTTTCAAAAAGCTTATTACCTTACAGAAAATTAAAGATTTGAAAGAGCAGGAAATCTCACTAATTGAAAAGGCCAAATTATTAATCCTTAAATCGATTGCGGCTTACCTAGGCAATACTAAAAGTCTTAGCTTACAGAGTGAGGAAAAGAAGGTTTCAAAATTTAAGAAAATACTTTTGTTTAGCAGTTTATTGTTTACCACTTTCGTTTCAGGTTTCTTAGGATTTATTACAGTTAGAAATTTATTAGCGCTGTGTGTTAGCGCAGCTAATCCTTATGTGTTAGCGGCTAGTGCTATAGTTGGTATTGTAGAGTCATTAATATTTTTGGTTTCTGATGCAAGAGAAATTTGTCATTCTTATGGGCTGCCATTTTTAAAAGCAAGATTAAGATATAGGACTCTAAATAATCAGCTGGATGCTACAAAAAAAATTCATCAGTTAATTTGTACCGTAGAGAATTTAAATCTCAAGTCATATCAAGAGAGCCTGAGTTTAATCCATACAGACTTAAACGACAAAAATGAATGCATTAACAAGCAAATAAAGCCTACAGCTTTAAGCAAAAGTCTTAAGGCTGTTGGTCAGGTTATAAGCGGAACAGTGGCTACGGCTTCGGGTTTTTTCTTAGCTAAATGTGTCTTAGGTTTATGTGCTGCTGCATTGTTAACAAATCCTATCGGTTGGATTATCTGTGGTGTTACCGCTCTGCTATCATTAAGCGCCTTTTACTTTTTTAGAAATAAGAGTGTTTCTAAAACAGTAGATCAAATCATAGGGCAGCCTAATCAACTTAAATCTGATCTAAATAAATTTATTTCTGAATATGTCGAAAAAATGAACAACAAAATGGCACTAATGGTTTCATCTAGGCAATCCAAAAAGGTAAAGGTTCATCCCCATATTCAATCTATAATAATGGAAAGCAAAACTTTCAATAAAATCACTTTTAATACTTATAATTCTAACAATAGATTTTTTCAATCAAGGAAATCTATTAAAAGCAAAACCAAATTAAATTTAAACAATGTTATCCATAGAACACGTCTTGCGTAGAGCCTTAAAAGCTCGGAGTAAGGCGTGTGCTGTGGGTAACATAACATTCCAGTATAGTCGTTATTCTGCCCGACTCAACTCCGCAGAATTATTCAGGTGACATGATGAAAAACCTGATTACAATCGCAAGATTGTTCATGTCTTTATGCAATTTTATAATTTAAATTTATACTATTATTAAGATATTTAGTTTTTAATCTCTGCTTAAAATCTTGTCCGCGTCACTACAGATTTTGTTTGTCTGTAGTGACGCGGCACTTTACCATTCCAATCTCTTTGATTTAATAAAATATTTTTGCAAATACCACACTAATAGCTTCAGGACAGTAATGAATTAATTTTAAGAGGAGACACTTACATGCAAATTGAAAACGAGATAGTAGAGATACAAGTAATTAAAGATCTGCCTAAACAGCATTTAATAACAAATGAAAAATTTACATTGTTAAAAGAGTGTCAACAAAATATATATTTAACAACTGAAATTTCACCATCTTTACGTAGAATTATCAATGAACTTATTACGGAGGAAAATTTACAAGTTATTCAATCTAGGTTTGTCACTGCTTTAAGCTAATCTTTATCCCTACCATCGGTCTCTTTGCAATGCAAGTTGCGGCCTTTGTTGCTTAGGCGCAAAAGGTTGAGACATTAACACTTAACTTAAAGTTTTACCTGGGATAGGGGCTAGCAATGTCTATAAAAAATGATTTAAAAAAATCACTTATATCTTTTTTAGCATGCCATGGCGGAGGATCTTACTCAACACAGGCTGATCGACGATATGTACTTTTGCAATTTGCAAATGATCTTGTTTCTATAGGTTATGGCTTACGAAATATAGAAGGTTTAAAACAAAAACATATCTCTGCCATTGTAAAATCTTGGCAAGAAAAAGGCTTGTCTAATTCCACAATAAAAAACCGTACTGCCACTTTGAGATATGTTTGCAAACGGATAAATAAACCCACATTAGTTCCGAGTAATGACGAACTGAAAATTGGTAAACGTAAGTATGTTTCGCTTAAAAATCGCGCCCAACACAATCCTAATTTTGAAAAAATCACCGATCCATTTATAAAAATTTCATTAGAATTACAGCGCGTATTCGGATTAAGGCGTGAGGAATCATTAAAAATAAAACCACATTTGGCAGATAAGGAAAACAGATTAGAGTTATATCCAACTTGGTGCAAGGGTGGTCGAGGCAGAACAATACCTATTAAAACAGCAGAGCAACGTTATTGGTTAAATCAAGCTAAATTAGTTGCAAAAAAGTTTGTAAACTCCTTGATCCCAAATAATAAAAATTATTTTCAACAACGCTGTCTTTACGACAAACAAGTTAATCGCGCAGGACTTAGAAATTTGCACGGCTTGCGCCATGCCTACGCACAGACGCGTTATAAAGAGTTAACAGGTTGGGAACCCCCAATTAACGGCGGACCTAAAGCGCGTGAACTTTCAAAAGAGCAAAAGCAAATTGATTATAAAGCACGAATTATTTTAACTGAGGAGCTTGGGCATAGCAGGGAGCAGATTACGGTTAATTATTGTGGGCGGTAGGCTGTTATGTTCAGTAGAAAGGCTACGCCAATAAATTATAAAAAATTAAGGTAAAATTACAGAGCATAATATTTTTAAGGTAGGGGTCGGATTTTTTCGTAATGGTATCGCTTGGTAGGTGATGCCTCGCCGCTATTTCTGCTAGATTTAAAATCGCTTTCCTAATAAAAATCCTGGTTCAAACCCGCAATAAGTATCCTGCTGCTTATTTTGCTCTTCAGCTAGGGGACCAATTATTTTAAAGAGTGTTGATTTGCCCGCGCCTGTAAAGTGATAGTCACTGAAGTAAGCTACACTCTTATTCTGGGGAGCGGGGTTTTTCCATGTAAATCCCTCGAGCAGATCTAGATTTACAAAATTGTCCTCTCTTTGGTATTCAGGATCTGAAGTGAATCCCAGTTTTGAGTAAAATAATTTGCCCCCTTTATTTTTCTTTCGAAGAAGTATGTGTATTGCATTTAAATGCTGAATCTCGTTCAGATTAACTAATGCGTTAACAAGTTGCGCGCCGATCCCCTTATTTTGGTATTCTGGACGAACCACTAACAAATTCATATATACTGCATTTTGATCTGACTTTTCGCGCTGAAATGTCGCCCACCCAACTAATTTTCCGTCTACAGAAGCTTGAACCCAATAGTGCCTGTCTCTTA
>DHXK01000279.1:14358-21077 GCA_002413665.1 Legionellales bacterium UBA5158
CAATAGTGCAAATCTCCACGCATAAAATCTTCTAATTCTGTTTTAAAATAATCTTCATAATATTTTTTTACAGATTGTTCACCGTCACGCCATGAGCTCAAGCTATCACCAACTTCATTAGGTGAAAGGTATTTTTCATATTCGCCAATGAAACTTTCAACAAGAACAGATTCAGTTGATTCTTTGTCGATTTGATTCGGATTTTTTACCCGTTCAATGATCCCATAGGAATTCTGCCCTTTAATAGCGAAGCGGTGCGATTTATTGACATTGTCCTGAGTGGGTAAGTTTGCAGGCGATTGTGAAAACATTTTTACATACTCCAGATTAAATATTTTTAATGTACTACATGCCAGATTAGCCATGTATAGCTGATTACCATATATATTTTATAAAAATAATTTCGGATTGATTTTTATAGTTTTGATCGCAAAACAGCTAGCGATCCATTTGGGTTCAAGCTCCGTCCACCATCCACTAAAATGCGGGTGCCGGTTACATAGCTACTATCGTTACTAGCAAGATATATAGCAGCTCCACAGATATCTTCAGGAGTGCCTACTCGTTTTAATGGGATTGATTCAATGCGCTTCTTCCATTCTACTGGATCACTTTGTGCTTTTTCTTGCATACGTGTTGCTACAGCACCAGGTGAAATAACATTTATTCGTATGCCGTGCTGGGCCATTTCAAGCGCTGCGAATTTTGAAGCATACAGGGTGAAGGCTTTTCCAGGGCCATAATGTGACATGTTTTTCCCTACGATTGTGTCACGAAAAGATGATATATTAACAATGCTACCGCTAACACCTTGAAAAATCATATGCTTGCATATTGCCTGGGTAAGAAAAAAAGTACTTTTTGTATTTGTTGCCATTAATTTATCGTACTCATCTTCCGTAATACACAAATATTCTTCTTGTAAATAAATACCAGCGTTATTGACAAAAGTCGTAACTTCTCCTAAGAAAATTATCGCATCTTCTATTAATCTATCTCTATCTGCCTTAAGGCTAACATCAGCTTTTATCGCAGAAGCTCTTCTGCCTAATTTTTGAATTTCCCTAATAACTGCTTGAGCTTCAATCATTTCTACATTGTAACTCAGAACAATATCAGCACCTTCGCGCGCAAATGCTAATGCAATCGCTTTGCCGATTCCACGACTACCACCAGTTATTATTGCTTTTTTCCCATCTAATTTTCCCATTTGCACGACCTTTAGGTAAGTTTAATTTGAAATAAGATTGTTAAACCTTAATCTTTAATTGTTGCACCCGATAATTCTATGAATATACTTAATTTAATGGAGTTACTCCGTAATCGCCCATTAATCTCGCCGCTATCAATTATTTGCACATATAATAAACTAGTAACATTGCAGGCGTCAAAGCAATTACGATTAAACAAATAAAAGGCAATAAGGGGAAAAAATTGCGGTTGAGGTTGCATTAAAATGGCAATTATTGAATTTAGCCATGTATGCTTAATAAAAATATGAGGTGGGCAAGGAGGTCAAGAGAAAGATCACGATTCATTTTTCTTGACCCCTATTGTGCTTTACCTTTTTAGTTTCTTTTAATTCCTGTGACGCATATCCTCAAATTCCAAAATAGTATGTGCTGTAATTTTAGCTTAAGTCATTATGATTCATTGGCCTAGCTTTTCTACTGCACATAACAACCTACCTTCCAAAATAATTATTATGTGCTGCAGCACATAAAATCTATTTAGGCAAATAACTTTATCTATTGTTCATTGCTGAAGAACTGTAATCAGCCACCTTATCAATTGCAGCAGCGTCTAGAGTTTTATTCTTAATCATTTCAATTTCCGCTTGAGTAGTTTTATGTTTAAATCCGCAATACCGAGCATCCAAACCAAACAATGCAATTTCTTCATTAGGAATAGGACTAAAACCTAAAGCTTGATTGTAGAGAGCTTTTGCTTCCACATTAAATATTCGCGTACAAATATAAAATTGTGTACCTACGGGATAATGTGAAAGTACACACTCCATAAGACCTTTACCGACTCCGTGTCCGCGGTTTGTTACACCTGCCTGTGCAATGTAAACAATGGGCCTGTTCTGCACCTCCATCTCAGTGAATTGGACTAACCCTAATTGCATTTTCTTGCCATCAATATTTTGGTAAGCAATATAAGATTGCATTTTTTCTAACGGCGATTTCCAATTGGACATAGCATCCATTGAAGCCATAACAGAGTAATGATAGAGAGGGTCTTGGTAGAGGGATGAAGAAACAAATGTAGAATTCTCAGGTTCCATATATTGTTTTTTATAAACTTTGATATCCTGAGCTAGATCTGCTTTTTGTTTATAAGAATCATAAATTGTATTTCTATACATGCCATAAAATTGCAAAGCGGTTAAATTAATATTTTTACGCGCTTTTACCGGCATAAGAGGTTGATACTCATAACTTATATGCTCTTTATTTTGAAAGCATACAGGCTGATAAGCATTATTTAATGTATGTTTTACTCCTAACCCTTGCGAAGCTTGCGTAATTGCCATATCCATAGGTTCTTGCACTGCCTTATCTTTATGACTGTAGTGCCACCATTCATAAGGATACGGAGAAAAATTAAATTGCTGCATTACATCAGCCAAAATTTTCCGATTTTTTAAAGCCAGATTTAGATAGTCTTCTTCTTTTCCTTCTTGCCATATTTCACCCGTTGCACGAAAAAGTTGTTTTTTAATATCGTCAAAAGCATTCTGTTCTTTTAATTTCTGCCATTCATTTTTTATTATTTCGTTTGTTGCAATGCTATGTGAAATTTCTCCCATATAGCTTATACGGGCACCCATAAATAAAGGGCATTGAGTTTGCAGGTCGATCACTTCAGTATCAAGTGTATTACCGTAACAATGTGTGGAGTTTCTTGCTACATATTTACGTTCGAAAAATTCTTCTTTAGGAATGAGCGGATAATGTTTACTTTTACGTGCGCGCTCTATCTCAGTCGGTGTTTTTGAATCTTGTGACCAATTCCAGAAATGCTCCACAGCACGCTGAGGACGATATGCGTCATATATATACAGGCCTATACCTTTTTGATTAAGAAGGTTTTGCGCTCGACATAAATCTTCTGAAGCTTTTCTTGATAATAAACAAACAGAACTGCTTTTTTCAATGTCATAACCATTGATCTGAGCTCCAATAAAATTTTTCGCTGTGGCGAACCTAAGCTTGGTTTTTATAGGAGCTTTACAATATTTTTTACTTAAAGTTATAACATCAACTAAAACTTCATGGGGTTGTGGCATGTTTCACTCGGCATTCTAATAGGGGAAATTAGTGTATCACAATCGTCCAAACTAACAAAATTTTGCTCTAATCATCAATACGTGACTTTTTGTTTTAATGGATCACGGCCACACTAAAAGTTGCAGGCGCCTTACGATTCTTAGGCTTTTCATGAATGACAATCTCAACATCTTGATCTAGCTTGTTAAGAAAATCTATCAGTCTTTCTATTGAAAAACCTGCTAAGCGACCATTTGCAAGTGCTGAAATTTTAGGCTGGTTAATCTTAAGAATCTTCCCAGCTGCTACTTGGGTCAGCTTTCTTTTAGAAATGATCTGATTAATAGTTAAAGCGAGCTTAGCTTTAGCTAAACGCTCTTCAGCATTTTTAACCCCAAGGTCAGCAAAAATATTACCGCTACTTTTAGTCATTTTAATTTTGTCAGCCATATCATTTACCTCGTTTTTTATACAATTGCTGCGCGTCGTTTAGGCGTGCCTTTATCAAATCTATATCCTTCTTCGGTGTGGCAATTCCACTTTTTGACTTCTTTTGAAAACAGTGCAAAACATAAATCACATCGCCCAGCTTTAAAGCATAAATAGCTCTATAAGTATTCGAATCAAAATCGCATACAATTTCCATTACACCAGAGCCAACCCCAGTAAGCGGCTTCGCCTTCCTAGGTTTATAACCTTCCTGCACTTCATGTAACGCATAACCCAAGCTATCTATTACATCCTCAGGAAACTCTTTTAAATCTTCAAGAGAACTACCTATCCAAATAAGATCTTTCATTGTTTAATTATATCCTAGTTTTGGGATATTTTATATACCCGCATGTCAATATATCTACTTAAACCCACTGTAGCAATTTTGTAGCACGCTGTAGTAGACTATCGTGCTACTACAGTAGGTTAGAGTAGGTTTTGTGTTTGCTAAAGTATTGTAAGATGCTGATTATTAATGAATTTTGAAAAGTTGGTTGTGTCTCATAATCCTTTGGTCCTAGGTTCAAGTCCTAGTGGGCCCACCAATAAAATCAAATAGTTGCAAACAATTTCCAAAAATCCAGAAGTCTGCAAAAACAAAATGTAACCGATTTGTAACCGCATTTATTCTATAACCTCCAGAATATTCTCCAATAACCGCCTTGTTATAATAATTGGACAAAGAAGCTTATACAAAAGCTCTTTGAGCAATCTCTTTTATAAAAGTGACCATACTTCATTAAATTTTGACCTTAACTTTTATAAAAATGGCCATACTTCATTAATTTTGACCTTAACTTCTATAGAAATGGCCATACTTCATTAATTTTGGCCGTATAACATAAAAAAATGGCCATACTCATTTGAATTGCGGTCTTATTGTGTAGTAAAATGGCCATATATTTTGGATTTTGTCCTTACCTAACAGGGGGCATATCACAATAGGGAATGGCGATAGATATGCTAAAAGATGAACAAAAAGCCTCTGTTCTAAACAAACTTAAAGAGCAAACACAACCAATAGCCCTCACCAAATTGCTTGAAGGGTTAGAGCTAAGCTATTCCATGCGCGCAGTGCGGCGCTGGATAGATGACTGGGTAAAAAAAGGAATAGTTCACAAAGCGGGCAAAAAGAGCGGCACTCGCTATTTTATTATCCAAAACAGACCTGCAGAACCAGCAATCATATACTTTAGCCCAGAAAGTATAAAAATTATTAGGCTCATTAAAGCGCCCTTTGAACTTCGAAAACCAGTGGAATACCATCCAAACTGGCTGACTGAATACCGCCCAAATATCGATTTTTACTTGTCACTTACACAGCGCGAAAAACTAGACGAGGTAGGAAACAGGGCAAAGAATTTTAAAGCTGCAGGAACTTATTCAAGGCAAATTTACAATCGCTTGCTAATCGACCTCTCATATAACTCCTCAAGGCTTGAGGGGAACACTTACTCTTTTGAGGAAGCAGAGAAATTAATTATGGAAGGAGCTGCAACACCAGGTAAATTAGACGAAGAAAAAACAATGATATTGAATCACAAAGACGCTATAAGGTTTTTAGTCGACAATAGCGACAAATCTGAGATAGATGAAGCGACCATTTGTAATTTACATTTTCTACTATCAGATGGATTAGTATCTTCTCAATATGCTGGCAAAGTACGTGATTATGGTGTGCGCATAGGCGGCTCAACATATATCCCCCTCGAAAATCCCGAATTGTTACACAAATATTTAAAAATAATTTGCAGCAAAGCTAACCAAATCACTAATCCTTATGAAAAAAGTATTTTTCTATTGGCACATATCGCCTACCTGCAAGCGTTTGTAGATGTTAACAAGCGAACCGCTCGATTAAGTGCAAATTTTCCTCTTACATATGGAAACCTCGTCCCACTTTCATTTGACGCTGTTAAAAAAAATGATTATGTGGACGCCATGATTGCAATTTATGAATTAAATAATATAAAACCTCTAGTTGATATCTATATGCATTCTTACGCGCGTGCCGCAGAACAATATGATGCAACGGTAGGTGCGATCGGTTTTGACAGAGTGAGAGCACAATACCGGCAGCAACGCAGAGAAATTATAAGATATATTGTAACCAACAAATTACGAGATACGCAGATGAAAACCTATATAGAGTCAGAGGTAAGTAAATTTGCAGAACTAGACGACCAAAAGCAGCTTGCTAGCTATATTCGTGAGGATTTAGAACAGTTAGACTCCCATAATATTGCAGGCATGGGTGTCACGATTGAGCAGGTACAGGAATGGCGCAACGGGAAGTAATAAATCAATGGCGGTGATTCATCGTGGCATCAATATAAAACTACCACCTCTTTATAAGTACCTAGATGTAAATGGCGCAAGACTAACCCTGAAGAACCAAACATTTAAACATTCAAAACCTTCTGACTTTACCGATAAAGAAGACATGACTGCAATAAGCGCATTTACTGATGACATCAAAACAGCATGCATAAAAATGCAAAATAGCATTGCAGATTGCCTTGCCAACAACGTCAGCAGGCAATGTCAACCAATTGTGACGGATCTAATGCAGGCAACGTTGCTTGCAGATATGCTTTATCTATATTCTTCACTGTCTCCCATCGCAAATCAAAATGCCTTGCTACAGCACTGATGGTCATATGACGGCACAGACCACTTATCAAACGACAGAATCTCTTCGTGTAGTAACATCCTTTGGCAACAAATTCACATGATTCAATATGACGTAGGTTGGTTTCTGTGAGCACTTGAGCAAGTTCAATTTCAATTTGAAAACGATAAGCAAGAAATGGAATGTCATGGATTATTCGACGTACATAGCTATTAACTGTCCCCTGCTTATTGCGAACGGGATCCATAAATTTATAACGCATGTCCCGGCGACAGGAAATACTGATGGTGTTAGTCGTGGTGTTAGTCGTGTTGTTACAC
>DHXK01000279.1:21333-30686 GCA_002413665.1 Legionellales bacterium UBA5158
TCTTCAGAACCTTTATTTAACAATAAGTTATGATTCGCTGATATCCCTTTTTTTACCTCATGTGACCGTAGAAGAGCCTGGGCCCATCAAAAAAAATTATTACAATCAATAATTTATAATAAAAGCTCTTAAATTCATTTTTCAGAAGCAGAGGATGTTTTGGAGTTTCGCGGGGATAAATCTACCCGCTCCATAAGAGTCGGCGATTCTGATGAAATCACCCAATAAAGCATCGTATACTCGAATACATTATTTTAAAAAATCATGTAGTACGTTTTAATTCTCGAACATTACAACTACTTCATGGAAGAAAATTTATTCGGGTGGTTAGAGACCCTCCAGCATTGGGAGGACATACAGCTATTAAAAGCGTAGAAGCTGTTTATTTCAGTTTTATATAATCATCAAGAAACTGGATCAATGAACATTGTAATATAAGCTCTAGTTTCTTTATAGCGTCTTTAAAGATGTCAATAGTATCGACTCTGCGAGTACAAGCAAATAATATATATTGCTTGGCAGATGTTTTACAAACAAATATGCTTCCAAAGATATCAAGTAATTGCTGGAAATAACGCGATGATACTTCTGGCATTTCATGATAATTAATAACCAGCCAACCCGGATCACTAAGTATTCGATAGCTTTCAGTTATAAAGGTTAGTCTCATCTGAAACCGGTTAACTACATAAGCATCATACATGTCAGAAAAAATAATATTAGTGCTTGAATCTTTGACATAAGGCAAGGCATGCATGGCATCTGTAATTGAAACTTTAATGTTTTTGACAGATGGCAATTTAAAATATTTTTTTGCAGTCTCATACACTTGCTGGCGTAATTCTATAACGTGGAATTTACAAACTGGCAGAATATGAAAAAGACTTCTCAATAGGCTCCCTCCACCTAATCCCAAGAGCGTGATATGGCGGGGTTGGGTAAATGCGGCGACTATCATCATAGCGCGAGTATACTCAAAAACCAATAAGTGTGGCCTTGTATGATCCATACTACTTTGTTCATAGATAGGATCAAAAGTTAATACTCTACAATTGTCCCGGTCGATTACCATTATATCCCCCCATTCATCTTGAGTACGAAAGATAATTGGATCGCCGTACAAATCTCGATCTTTCTGGGAGGAATTTTTAATTAACAATGAGCTTTTTAGTAGTATAGGGTCTGTGTTAGCCGAGCTGCGAATAGTTCTCATTTCAATCCGACCTAAACCTTTTTTACAAATTGAGATTTCAACTTCATAGCGCCAATACCATCAATTTTGCAATCGATATCATGATCTCCCGCGATAAGTCTGATATTTTTGACTTTAGTCCCCACCTTTACTACAAATGAGGAACCCTTTACTTTTAAATCTTTTATGACGGTGACAGTGTCACCATCTTTAAGTGTGTTACCATTCGCATCTTTAATGATTAAAGTATTATCAGAAATTTTTTCACCTTCATCATTCGTCCATTCATATGAACATTCAGGACAAACAAAAAGTAGGCCATCTTTATAAATATATTCAGAATTGCATTTTGGACATTTTGATAATGCTTTCATATATTTTAATCCTAAGAAATGATAAATTAGCAATTGATTATAATTGCATGCTTTTGGCTATTTCAGCGAGTGTATCGAATATGCGGCCGCCACTAATCCAGCGTGGAATTCCTATACTAACTATTTTCTGTTTTACTCTTGGATTCGCTTCACAAAGATAAACGGCGACATCTCGTTTATGAAACTCTTGAATTACTTCACTGAATGTCTGAAGCCCCGTTATATCTATAAAGGGAACATCCTTTAAACGAAAAATAATATACTTTGGATCAGAATGCGTTACCGCGAATGCATGTTCGAGCTTTTCAACTACACCAAAAAAGAAAGGCCCCTGAATAGCGTACACAATAGTGTCTTTTGGTAGAGTCAAACCTTTTGCTATTAATTCACCATTCAAAATCTCATGATCTTGTTTTTTAACTGCAACAAACTGACTCATATGGCGAATGAATAGTAACATGGCTAGGATAACTCCTACATTCACAGCCACTACTAAATTAGTGAATATCGTTAGTAAAAAAGTTGTAAATAATACTAAAGTATCAGAACGAGGCGCATGTTTGGTCATATGAATAAAATGAGGAATATCACTCATGTTGTAGGCAACCACAAAAAGAATTGCTGCAAGCGTGCAAAGAGGAATGTACATTGCTAATGGTGCAAGCAACACAATCACTGCTAACAAAAAAATTGAATGTACAATTGCAGCGATAGGGCTATTGCCACCATTCTGGATATTAGTAGCAGTTCTGGCTATCGCTCCTGTCGCTGCAAATCCACCAAACAATGGCGACACTATATTTGCTAAGCCCTGTCCTATTAATTCTTGATTAGAATGGTGACGTGTTTTCGTCATTCCATCAGCTGCAGTAGCAGACAATAAGGATTCAATAGCACCTAGAAGTGCAATAGTAAAAGCCGGACCTACCAAGGTTAAAGCAATGTCTAAATTAATATTAGGAAAATGAAAATGTGGCAATGACTGAGAAATTCCTCCATAAACACTACCGATAGTTGCAACCGTTTTAAATTGAAATATTGCTTGAAGAGCGGTGGCAACAACCATAGCGACTAATGGTCCTGGAAGTCTTTTGATTAATTTTGGAGTTATCAATATTAATAAGAAACTAAAACATGCAAGTCCAGTTGTAACAGGATCTAAGTGTGGCAATGCTTCAGCTAAGCTGATTAACTTCGAATAAAAGGGAGCATTAAGAGTTAACTTAACTGGCAAACCAAAAAAATCTTTCCATTCTGCTACAAAAATAATAATACCAATACCACTAGTAAATCCAACAATAACAGGATCAGGAATAAATTTTACAACGCTTCCAAGTCTAATAATTCCCATAAACAATAAAATAAAACCTGCAAATAAAGTCGCTACTTGCAAACCTTCTATACCGTATTGCGCAGTAATATTTGCTAAGATCACAATGAAGGCACCAGTAGGCCCTGCGATCTGCACTCGACTACCACCAAATACAGCAACTATGAAAGCTGCAATGATAGCAGTATATAAACCTTGCTCGGGCTTGACGCCAGATGCAATTGCAAAAGCCATTGCCAAAGGTAGTGCAACAACCCCCACAACTAATCCAGCTATTATATTTGGCATCCAATTTTTTGGTTTAAATAGTCCAGCACGATAAGCTTTCAACATCATTAACATTTTAGTATTTTTCCTTCAAAAATGGAGCACTCACTATTATACGATCTGCCCTAGGATTTTTCTTAAGACAATCTTGTAAGAAACCATAAGTAATAGGAGATTGTATTGGATCCAAGTCATAGGACTCTTCATTATGAATAAGAAGAAATGATTCAGGTGAATTTTCTATTATCTCCCAACGTGTCAACAAGGCAATTTGATTAAGAAATAAATCACCTGAATCAACATATATCGTTATTTCTTTTAAAGTGTAATGCCGTGGATCTATAATTTCTCCATCATGTCCATTTCGATGATCAAACAATAAGAGAGGGTTGTTTTTTATGTTAATAGGACTCCCAAGATATTCATCGGAACGAGCATAAGACCACAATAATTGTTTACCATATTCTTCACCTTCAATATCATATATAGCTTCTGCACCCATAATGGCGTAACCGTTAAAATATTTAATAGTGCTAAAAAGATTGGCGGTAGCTACACTTTTTTTAGTGTCTGTATTTTTAAATTCAAAGTTGGCAAGCTCTTCTTTGTCAGGCGCATGATTGATAAGATCAAAAATTCCTCCTATTTTTTCTGGATTAATTAAACCATAAATTGTTTTATGGCTAGAGTCAAAATCTTGTAGTGCAGAGCAATGAACTTTAGTTTCTAAATCTGTCAATGAAGGGTTAAGCTCTATCATGCCAGAGGAAGGAATAAAAGTACCTTTCATTAGTTTTTTTCCTGGAGGAACAAAGACTCCCTTGCCGACATTTTTATTTTCCATATCACATATTGCAGTATTTTCTTCAATGGATTTTATCCATAACAGAAATTGTTTCTCATCAAAATTGATTTTGTAAAACTGATTTTTATCTTTGTATCGTTTTACAAAAGGAATATCATTTTTTTTTAAAAACAAACCCTCCATCCAAATCTCTCTATTAATTTCTTTTAAAATATAGCTTGAATCTTTATATCGAATTTTGGCACCATGACAAGGAAGCGTATCACTGATAAAAAGATTTTTAGAGGGAGTGTAACTGGGAAGTAGTGAAACAAGATCACCATCCTCTTCCAGTCTACCTTTTAAAGATAAGTAATGACTCATATAAACTTTAGCCTTTAAAGAATTTTTTTTCGATCCTGGATTATAGGGTGTTATAATAACCTATAATCTGATAGGCCTGTTATTTTAAACGATACTGATTGAGAATTGATTATACTATGTGGCATAAATCCATAGATCAACACGTTGAACTCATGATTCTTGTTAAGCTAAACGCTCCAAAGACAGCGCTTATTACGATTAATGATGAACAAGGGTTGGTCATAGCACTACACGCAAAGCCTCATAAAGGGGCAGCCAATCTTGAATTAATCCAATTCCTCGCTGAGATTTTAAATCTCCCAAAAACTCATATCGTACTTTTGCGTGGCGATCGCAGTCGATATAAAAAAGTGAAAGCGCCACTCAATGATCGCATTAGATCGCTAATATCAGATCCATTCAAATTCCTAAAAGAGAATTTAGAAGGCTCCAGAAAATAAACAGGTTAACGTAATACAGCATCAGGAAATAAAATTTCAGATTTCTAAATAGTTAAAAATCCTTTATTTGATATAAATATTTAATTTCACAAGGAGTCACTATGACAATTGCCTATTGGTGTGTATTAGTTATGATAATTTTTCCCTATTTTTTTACAGGACTCGCTAAATCCGGCGGTGATTTTAATAATTACTCTCCTCGCAGCTTTCTGGAAAAACAAACAGGTTGGCGCAAGCGCGCTCATTATATTCAACTCAATTGCTTTGAAACAACTCCTGCATTTGGTCTGGCAATTATCATTGCTCATTTTGCGCATGCTCCTCAGCTTACGATCAATTATCTTGCTATTCTTTTTATTATTTCAAGAGTGATATATGCCCTTTGTTACCTAGGTAATAAACCTTTACTAAGATCATTGTTCTGGACCATTGGAATGATACTTATCATCAGCTTGTTTTGCATTTCCACAGCCTAAATTAAAATTAATAACAGTGCATTCAGCTAGTTGCCTCGCGGGTTATTTTAAAAATAACAGCTATAATTAAAGCATTCTGACTCGACGGCAACTTTCAACATTGCCGGTACACCCTGATAGATCACAGGCAATAATCTACTACTATGAGTTATGATAGCTTGACCATCAGGTATCAGGTTCCAACGCGCAATGTATTCTTCAAACATTGAATTATCCCATCAACATTTCTAAAAAATTTACTGATTAACAATCACCTCAATAAACGCACTAGCGTAACGATTTAATTTACTTTGTCCGACACCTGAGATATGTATGAATTCGTCTAGCGTTTTTGGTTGTCTTTCATGCATTTCAATTAAACTACTGTCATGGAAAATAACATAAGGTGGTACTCCTTGAGATCGGGCCAGCTCCAAACGTTTTGCTTTTAATGCTTGCCATAAATTATCATTTGGAATGAGCCCTAAATTTTTCTCTCGATTTTGCGAAACTTTAGTTTTTTTCGAAACTCTTTCAGGATCATGTCTCAACGAAATAGTGCACTCTCCTCGTAAGAGCGGTAGACTTTTATTAGTCAGTCGTAAACTTCCAAAACTAGTCATATCTAATGATTATTCCTACACCCGCCCAAGCAATAGAAGGCATCTGATAGCATAGCGATTTTCCTCCACCCGTAGGCATTAATACCAATGCATTATTCCCCTGGATTATATGATCGATAATCTCTGCTTGGCTTCCACGAAATTCGTTGTAACCAAAGACTTTACTTAATATTTCTTGAGCTAGCATGTGTATATGTAATCCTTTAATATTACTTAATTTATCTTAATTTGTTAAGATAAGCTCCATATGAACGGTAATAACGGTAAAGAAGCCATCCACAATAAACCCATGCACCCCACAGAGAACTTTATGGAAAATATTACATTTAGAAAATCTACTATTCATGATTTACCTATTATTTTAGAGCTATATACTCATTTTGAAACTGATAAAACTAAAAAAATGACCTTACCTAAAGCAGAAACAATGTATGAAAAAATGAAACAATATCCCAATTACACAATTTATGTAGTCGAATTCAACAATCAAGTTATCGCATCATTTACTTTACTTATTGTAGATAATATTGTGCATAAAGGAACACCTTCGGCGATTATAGATTCTGTTATTGTTGACCCTCTATATCAAAAAAAGGGAATCGGTAAATGGATGATGCAAAAAGCCATGGATCTCAGCGTGAAAAACGGATGTTACAAGCTTGCGCTCTCCAGTAATTTTAAATGGGGTGTGCATGAATTTTATAAATCATTGGGGTTTAAACAGCATGGCTTAAGTTTGCATGTGGAGGTTCAGTAAGCTTTATTTTTCTTGTACCTAATAAATTAAATAAATTACTAAATACAATTATAAGGCTAACCTAGATGCTCAGCATGATGATGCGTAACTATTTTCATAATCTACTGAGATCTTATGAAAAAAATATTTTTTATACAATCTCATTTCACACGCATTTTTTTCCTGATTTTAATATTTATGAATAATCTGATTAATCAATTTTCTTTAACCATCTCTTTATTACAAAAAAATTTAGAATTTGTTTTGTTAATATTAGTACTTCTATATGCAATACATATCTTAAATTGGATGTGCGGTTTTCGTTTAAATTATTTAGGCATCTTCCCTCGTAAATTGTTTGGCTTAATTGGCATATTTTTTTCACCCTTCTTACATGGTAATTTTAACCATTTATTCTTTAACTCTATCCCCTTGTTCATACTAGTTAGTTTTGTTTTACTCAGCGGATTTTCTGTTTTTTTATGCGTGACCGGAATTATTTTTATAATAGGGGGTTTGGGCACCTGGCTCTTTGGCAGAAAAGGAGTACACATAGGTGCAAGTGGTGTCATCATGGGATACTGGTCCTATTTATTGGTTGAAGCTTATTATCATCCAACCATTGTTTCAGTAGCATTAGCGGGAGTTTGTCTTTATTATTTTGGTGGGTTACTCTTCCATCTTTTTCCACAACAAGTGCGCACTTCATGGGAAGCACATGTGTTTGGATTTTGTGGAGGAATCACAGCTGCTTATGTCTGTCCTTTATTATTAGCATTATAGTAAACATTTATTATGAAAAAATAACGCACTCTCTTACCCCAAATCTACCCTCTTTAAGTGTGGGTGACTGGCTTAGATAGTTCTTTGGTGTATAATGATTGAAATCTGATTTTTTTAGATGATATGTATTGAGGACATTAGACAGTGAGCACCCCTAGAGACGAAGCATTATTGCACGCTAAATTTTTTAATCTAGACCTAGATACAATAACAAAAGAATCAGTTGAGGAAGCTTTAGCAAAAAAACTGTTAGATCAAAATGCCCTTGAAGAAAAAGTAGATGTGGATAAAAAAACAAAAGCAATTAAAAATGCAGCAGCAGCTCTTCAAGCCTATATTGTTAGCAGGAAAGCTAACTCTGATCAAGAAGAGGCGAAACATGAAGTGACTCTAGGTACTACCCCACTTCAACCTAAGACTAAAACAAAACACAACACAGAAGTTGTTTATGAAGTCACTCTTGAAGATCCAAAAGATAGCAAAATCATTCTGGAGTTTTATACTTCTTATGTGACAGGGTTGAAAGAGAAGACCAAACAAGCTAATAGTTTATTTCCACAAAAAACAACTGATCTTGTTGATTACATCACAAGCAACTATAAACCTATAAAAAAAACCTTGCCTGCCAGTACGGCAGCAGATGGTACGAAAACCGAAGCTAGAACTGTGATTGTTCTACGCTTTAAAAGCGAAAAAGACGCGCTAGCTTTTATTGATCAATTACAAAAAAAAATAAAAATAAAACTCAGTTACAAAATAACTTCTATGCCTACTGAAGAACAAGCACCTGCCCCAGGATTTCGTAAAGGTTAACCTAAAATTATATTGGCTGCTCTAATGACTCAGCACATTTATTTAATCATTTTCTTAATAGCCACATTATTCTTTTCCCATCTTACTTACGATTTTCCGTTTTCAATTATATCTAAAAAAAAATTTGATCAGTTAAAAAATGTCGCTGCGAAGTCAGAAAAGTTTTTATTTGCGCCTAGTCATAGCGAGAGAATCCAAGCATGAAATTCACTTTCCCAGTGACGGTTAAAAAACATCAAGCTGACTCGATGGGTGATGCAATGATTATCCCTCAACTATCGGTTAATCAAACCCTCACACCTGACGATCAAGAATTAATAAGACAAATAGGATTACAGTCTTTTTTAATTCAGGAAATATTGAGCATACTAAAAGAAAAAGAAAGTAATGATGAAGAAATTTATCAACCTGACATGATTGATAAAGTGTTAGAAGCTTACATGAAAGCCAACAATACAGAGCTTCGAGAACCTCATGACTTAGCTTTTAATATTGATGTTACTTTTAATGCTACCCGCAAGCACTGCCATATCTTTAGATGTTCATTGCCCATTATCTCAAAAACTGCATTATTTTTAGAAATTGCATTTGCTACAGTATCTCAGATTGGCTCACTAGAATTATCAGAAGGTGTGTTTCCGATGACTCATGATGAACATGAAGTCATGTCTTTTGTACAAGGAATTTTATCATCTCTGTTTGTTTGCTGCCTAGTCTTTACTGGACCTGGGCAAGCGTTCATGGAAGATTTTGGAAAACTTATTGATAATTTTTTTCTAAACCCGTTCAAAAAAAGAAAAGAACATTCACTACAGAATACTTCAGATAATTTTTCTGTCGGCAAACGAACACTCATTCGATTTATTAAATCAGTGCTCGCTTTATTTGTTCTAAATTTCCTTTGGACATCTGCCGTTCAAGATTACCAAAATGCATTATCGATAAGCACACGAATCGCAGGTCAAGATGATTCTTTACTGCCAAAAAAACTCGTATTTATTTGTGCTTGGACTCAATTTAGCTTAAATCAATTTAACGACCCTCTCAATATACTCAGCACTTTATTGATGGGATTTAGAGTCATCGATACGCATTTTAAAAATCAACATAAACCGGCTTCTCGAGTCGTGATAGAAGTTTTATCGGAATCAGAGGAAGATGCCCCTGTGATG
>DHXK01000279.1:30836-46403 GCA_002413665.1 Legionellales bacterium UBA5158
GCCCCTGTGATGAATTCTGAGAGAATACTTTCTCCTTCAGCTGCAAAAGGTTTAATGCATTTTGGGGCGCTTTCGCCAAAAAAACATCCTAGAAATAATAGTGTGGGGAACAAGACAGATCTTTCAGAAATTATTATCGAAGATACGTCAAAGGGTTTAGGTACGCCGTTATTAATGGGAGGATCTTCTTAGCTTCTCTTCGCAATTTAGAAAATCTTTTCAGAGAAGTCTATGAGAAATTAAAATGAAATGCCTAGCATGAATTAACTCAGCAATCTGACAAATTATTTCATATCAGGCTGATGTGAATAAATGATTTCTTTAAACTGTCCTACCTCATCTGATTTTCCTAACGCCAAATAAAATGTATCTTTAATTGGAATATAATTTTTTTCAACTGCCTTGGCTAAACTCAGAAAATCTTTATGAACTGTATTGACTAAAGTCATGTGAGCATCATACATCTTGAACGATCTACCTAATGGTTTTCTAATAATTTTCGCAACTGTGCTATGCATTTTTTTTAAAACTTCTATCTTATCTGGCTTAAGCGATATCCAATATACATGAGGATTTTCAAAAAAACTGAATTCACGAAATTCCAATTCAATAAAGTGGGGCTTCAGAGCATTAGATACTTTTTTCCATAACTCTTCCAGCGCAGATTCTGTTTGCATAAATTGACATAACGTCACATGCGAAAATGATTTATTTCCTAACAAATAACTTTCAGAAATACCTGCAAATTTTTTAGCAAGTTTAATAATGCGAACACCTTGAGTGAGGGGAATTAAAGCAATATTATATCGATTCAACATTAGGGTTCTTCGTATGACCTATTTTATAATTTGTGGTTCATTATACTCATTCTTCAGGCATAAAAAAGCCCACGTTAATGGGCTTTATCATTAAGGGTATTTACTAATATGGTCTGACGATAACCTTAGTACCCACAGTTGCAAAGTTGTAGCGCACCCACTCTGCATCTGGAATCTGCATGCGCACACAACCGTGACTTACATTTGCTTCAACCACTGAGACGGGATGCGAACCATGCAATCCTTGGCCACCATTAAAGAACATGCAGTAAGGCATTGGAGCACCACCATGAGGTCTTGGATATAAATGTGATATGCATTCAGGTCCTCCTAAAGATTTAATGGTGAAGCTTCCTGCTCCTGTGCGACATGAACGTCCTATATCAGAACACCAATTGCCACCTGCAGTCGCTAAACCTGCACGGACTAAGTTTCCATTTGAATCGTAAGCACCCCATGCATGCACATTAGGATCTACCAAAATAACTTTTCTTCCCTTCGTATTTATGCTTTGTGGAAGACGGGATTCATAGCTCTGAAAGTTAGCAACATTACCTGAAGGTGGGGCATTTGGCGAAGCGTAATTTGAGGAGTAATCATATGATTCATTATGGTAAGAATTAGAAGAGCAAGAACTTAATGATAACGCCATCACACCTAGAACAATAATTGACACATCATTTCTAAAGCTGCTCATGCTGGAACTCCTTTTTGTGTTATTGTTTTCTTATTATACACCATGGTTTGAGTTTTATTTTTGAAAGACACGATTATCTTCTTTTACTGTTCTAATAATGTACATTAAATTTCCATAGAAACAAATTACGCTCAATAAAAAAATCAATCAACAGGTTATGAATGATTATTATTGATTCTTTAATTTAGTTATTGCGTATTTTTTGTGTCATGACATTTGGGTAAATAATTTGATATACTTCTTCTGCGTGACGAACACGGAGCTTAACCAGGGGAAAGAAAAGATGGATTTTAAAATGAACGCACGCCGAATCAAAGCCAGCTTAATAATCTTTTGCATAAGCACCCTGCAAAGCACAATCTGTCTAGCAACAGTCACCACTGAAAATGATCAACTTGACGAGCAGACCATAGAGACGCCGGCTACCAAAGCAGCATCTGCGCCTTCCGCATCAGGCTCTATGGACAATAAAGCACTTGCTCAGTTCTCTTCTATCTTAGCGGCTTCAGGCATAACTTATACGCAAAACAAAGATCATATGACTGTTAACATAAAAAAAGATAAGGCGCTTGCAGCAATACCAGAAGTGCAATCTATGGGCGGACTAGATACCGACCTTACACCTGAAGCAATCAAAGCTCATCCTACGCTCCTGGCAACGCAAGTCGGTTTATTTTATACAATCGCAATCGTACAATATGTTTATTTGATTCCTACAACAGGCAACCTACAAGTCACCGTCAATCTCATGACTCAAGATGACGGAAAAGAAACTAGCAATTCTATTGCGACGTTTGATTTTACCCGCAAGCTCGATAACAGAATGAACTATGACAAACTCACACCTGAATCTTTAGCGAAAGATGCACCAAATTTTCATTACACAGATTGGTATAATGAGCATAAGAATAATTAACAACTGCATTATTAGAGCGATCAATAGTTTTCGCCTTTCACTTTGGGCATCTCTTTATATCTAAATTAAATCACGCCCCGCGCTTTATGCGAGAGGAGATAGGTCATTTGCGTTAGATATCAAGAGATGCCCACAAAGAAAAGGCAAAAAACTTTAATGATGTTAGCCGGCGAAAACGTTCAAGACTAAAGTACTATTTGAATTTTGCAATTTTACTTTATTTAATTCCAAACTAACTAACTTCATTCCATCTACCGTATCCCCCATATGAAATGATTTATTATTAATTAAAGCAACTTTTTCATTAGTAGAAAGAAACACGCCATTAAGAACATGCGATTTTTTAAATCCAGCTCTAGCTTCAAGTTGTAAAGCTTGTTTTTGAGAGTTGAGCAACATAACTTGTGCATATTGTTTCTGAGAAATATATTTTTTCCATTTGTGATGAGAAGCATGAATCACTGCTAATAATAAGCACAAAATCACAACAAGCAAAAGTACATCTATCCATTCGATATTTTTATATTTAGCTAATGGTATTACTTTTTCAACTGTGCGCGGGATTTCTTTTTCAGCGGGCATAGCCCCTACTACTGCAGCGCGGTTTTTTTGAGTTTTTTGTAGAGCGTCATATATAATACTCACGAAATGACAACCTCCTGGGTACAACTATCAATAATAGCTTGATCTATAGAATAAGTCTCTGCAACAAAACCTGCTAACAATGCTCGGTCGCATAAAATATTAATAGAGCGCGGAGAACCTTTAGTATGTTGATAAATAGCTTCAACAGCTTGGGCTGTAAAAATAACATGTTGATTTTCATAAGTAGGATGAACAGCTTTAGCTAATCGATGCTGTATATAATATTTTATATCAGTACTCTCTAGGGGTCTCAAATGAAAATGTACCGCGACTCGTTGACGCAACTGTCTCAACTTAACTAATTGTAATTTCTCATAAAGCTCAGGTTGTCCAACTAAAATAATCTGCAATAACTTTTCTTTTTCTGTTTCTAAATTAGAAAGTAATCTTATTTGCTCTAACTGATTTACGCTTAAATTTTGAGCCTCATCAACAATTAAAACGACATTGTTTCCTTTATCAGATTCTACTAATAAATATTCATTAAGAGCCCGTACAAGTCCAAATTTATTTTTTTGCTTAGTCTTTATACCTAAATCACTCACGATCATTTGTAAAAGTTGTAATTCTGAAAAATTAGGATTTAAAATTAAGGCAAATTTAACGGTTTGAGCAGCTTGCTTAAGTAGCTTTCTACATAAGGTTGTTTTACCGGTGCCTATTTCGCCCGTAACAACCAATATGCCTTTTCGACTTTCAATCCCATACTCTAGATTTGATATAGCGTCAGAATGACCTTTACTAGAAAAGAAAAAATCGGGGTCAGCGGTAACATTAAAAGGATGCTCATTAAAACGATAAAAATCATGATACATAACGTTATCTTCCCTGAATATCAAACTTGTAAATCAGTATACTATGAAACCCCTAAGAACCCATCTAGGGTAATCATAATTTATTTAAGGATTAACCTTATTTATGAACTCGCAGGAATAACAATAAGATTATTCCTGCTTATACACGTCCACAAATAGAGCAACCAAACTATTTAAGCCTAATCGGCCCTATCCCACTAATAATTCCAAAAACAGATAGAATCCAAACAACAACTGCAATCACAACAACTACATTTAAAATCGTTTTAATTGGAGACGCCATAGGTATATACGTATTAATTAACCACAGTACAAAACCGATAACAACAAGCACCACAACAACTGTAATAATTGGCATTTTATAATCCTTAAAAAGTTCTTTAATATTTCAAACTTAATTCTAATTGAAAGAAAACTTTTAATCTAAAAAATAAAAATGAATCAAAAAAAAAGCTTGCAAAGTTCCTTCATATCTCCGACTATTTCTTTCCATAGGTACATGCCTACCTTACCCCAGCTTGGCTCATTTCACAAATGAGGGGGATTATTAAAAAACGGAAACTTTAAATTAAAGGAAATGTAAATATGCGTATCATCCGTAAACCAATCGTGAACTCAAACACTCTTAGGAATCTAGTTAAAACTGCCTGCGATAAATATGAAGCAATGGAAAAAGGTCGCAGCGGCAATAATATCCGCTCCTCAAAAGCAGATAAATTGCATATTTTAATTGCCGACAAAAATAACTCTAGCAATCAAATCGCTGCAGCAATTATTGAATTAGAAAAACAACAAGATTTAGGAAATAAATTAAAAGCGTTAGTTCAGGCTCTAGCGATCTGTGCAAGAACACAATTAGAAAAAAAGGAATTTGAAAATGCTTATGAATCATTAGAAATGTTTAAAACCAAAACTTTTGAAGAAAGCACTGCTGGAATATTACAACAACAACTCACTCACCTTTCCATACTCCAACCATTAGTTTCACATGAAGACCAAGCAAACGCTGACTTCAATTTTACAAAAGCATTTCAAAATATTTTGGTTCCCAACGCATTGAAACTAACAAGATTAATTCAACAACAGGCTGAAAAAGTTAATTCTGAAAAACATGTACTTACTGTTAAACCTGTAGTCGCCATTGATGCTAGTTTTATTGATGCAGAAAAATCTAAAAAATTAGCGAAGCTTGGTGACACCATTGAAGAGCAAGCTGATATTATTCAGAAACTTGCCCACCAGTTACAATCAGCTAAAAACTTAGTGATAAAAAATCGTCACGAAGAATTGCATGCTCTAAGAAGATTACACTTATCAGAAGCCAACTTAAAAACGACTGTAAAAAGATTAAATAAAGCAGAAACCAAACTCTATCTTACCGATAATCAGCTCACCTCAGCAGAGGTGTATATAGAACATCAAGCTAAAGCTTCGTATGGTTTAAAAAAATTAGTTGTCAAAAACCGTAAGCATGAATTGGAAGCACTAGATCGTTTAAAAACTGAGAAACAAAATACTAAATATTTACTTTCTGTTGTGAACAAAGCCGATAATTTTATCGAAAAGCAACAATCTGATATTAATGAACTCAGTAATGCATTAGACACTTCAAATGCATTTGTTGACTATAATAATGATGTTTTAGAATTTCAAGACAGACTATTAGCCGATAAAGATGCGCAGTTAGATGAAGTTAGAACACAAGCTAACGATGATATGACTGCCTTAAGAGTCGCAAAAGTTTGGGAAAAGAAAGCAGCTTTAGATAAAGATCGAGATGTCATTATGGGTCAAGGTCGTAAAATTGGACAATTGGTCGATGAACTTTCCATAGCAGAAGACATTATTTGGGCTCAAAAATGCAATCTTGGGGCGCTAACTCAGCAGCTTTCCAAAGCTGAATCTGCCTTGATTGATGGAGTAATGGGTGAGAAAGCGTATGTTGAACAGGTCAATAACAAATTTACTGATCTTAAAGTTAAACATGTGTGGGAGAAAAAGGCAGTTTCAGATAAAGCACGTGAAGTCATTATGGCTCAAGGACGCACTATTGGGGATCTTACTGAAAAGCTCTCAGATACTCTATCGGCACTACAACAAGGCTTAAAATATGAACAAGCTTTTGTTGAACATGTTAATGACAAAGTGACTGAACTGAAAGTCAAACACGTATGGGAAAAGAAAGCAGCATTAGACAAGGCTAAAGAAGTAATTATGCGTCAAGGCCGTGAGATTAATTCTCTGAAAAGCAATGATAGCATGCACTCTTTACGCGGCACTTTATTTAATCAACCGCGAAGAACTGCTACTCCAGTAGTCGACATCTCAGATGATAATTACAGCACTGATAGTTACGACTCTGAAACTTGCTCCCCATAGAGTTGATGAAACGTGAAATAAGGATCTAGATGCTCTAGATCCTTATTTTTTATGTTTTTTTAAATTCTGCAAACATCATGAACAAAGTACGGTGAAGCATAATTGGATGGCTTAGCACCTAGCAAAAATATTTTTATTCAACTTTTTCACGATATATCACACCTACCTTCCCTACCATGTGAACCATTTCAGCATGATGCGTTTTGCAAATCTCTGCGAATAATTCTTTGCGCAAAATACGATCTTCAGCGTTAATCCGCATTTTAATCAATTGGTGGTCGTTTAAAGCTCTATCTATTTCCATATTCACTGTGGGACTTAAACCATTATTCCCTACCGACACGACAGGCTTTAATTTATGCGCTCGAGCCTTTAATTGCTGCTTAAATTTACTAGGCAAAGACATAGTCATACTTCCTAAATTTGTGTGACGAACAAATTACCACAAGTTGTCGCATTTGACAAAAATTCCTTCAATTAATGGCTTTCTTAGATAAATAAGTTTATCCAGCAAGCTAATGTAATGTTCTGCGAGCAGTTTGGATGGAATCCTGATTTAACATGTTGTATGGTATCAACTTTCACACGCCAAGCTAAGGATAGAGAATCGTTATGTTGAAAAAACTCTTAATTTGCACAGCCCTTTTAGCTGTTTCCACTGCCGCTTTAAGTCATGCATCTTACAAGGATGAATACAATTCTGCGCCTTTTACTCCAGTGGCCCCAACTTTATCTTATACCAACACTGTTTTCTATGCACATCCTTACGCTGGTTTAAGTGTAGGTCCACGTGTCAGTATCACTAAAAATCCTAGCACCTATGTTGGAATAGAAGGAACGCTTTCTGTGGGTTATAGCGTAATTCCCTACCCCAACTTCTATTTTGCAGGCGAGGCATTCGGTGGGAACAGTGCTAATGTACAAACTTATCAAGATGCCCTGTTTCAAGCCTATAGCCCACGCACAAGCTGGGGTTACGGGGTTGGCGTAATACCCGGTATTATTTTCAACGGTAACGTACTAGGTTATTTACGCTTAGGCGTAATGACAACTCGCTTCAGAGATGTTGCTGAGAGCGGAAATACCAACACGAACATATTGGGTGCTCAAGCAGGTTTAGGTGCTCAAACATCGCTTTGCCCAAACCTAGACATACGTGGTGAATATATATATAACCAATATAGAAGTTATCGCACCATTTCGATAACACGATCACATCAATTTAATGTAGGATTAGTATATAAATTTTTATAATTAGCAAGATTCCTAATGATCAAATTGGGCGTTAACATTTATCAAACGCCCTTTGTTTTTAAATTAATCTGCTTAAATCATAACTCTCTTGTACACTTCTATTTAGTCTAAAAAAAAAATAAATAAAAACTTCACTATAGGCTGTCATGATAAAAGAAAAAATAATTCAAGACTTAACAAATACGCTAAAAAATACATTTCATTTTTCGGAATTTCGTCCTGGCCAACTAGACACATTAATGACATTAATGACAAAAGGAAATGTGCTATGTATACAACCTACCGGCTATGGAAAATCACTACTTTATCAATTACCCGCTGTTTTATTAGATGGTATTACATTAGTCATCTCGCCCTTACTTGCATTGATGCGCGATCAACTTAAACAACTGCAAGAACGTTTTAATATTGCAGCAGCAAGCTTAAATACAGATCAAACTCATGAAGAAAATTATCAAGCGCGTAATGCAGCACGCATGGGAAAAATTCGAATTTTATTTATTGCACCTGAGCAATTAGAAAATATTGAAAGACTGCAATTTTTACTTGATTTACCGATCAGTCTTATCGTAGTCGATGAGGCACATTGTATCTCGACTTGGGGCCACGATTTTCGACCTAGTTACCGACAAATTATCAAATTAACGCATGCGGTCTTTCACAAAAATCCCGACTTAAAAATGCTAGCTTTAACAGCCACCGCAAATAAAAAAACTGAACTTGATATCAAGCAACAACTGACCTTAGGCAGTCATGATATTATTGTTCATCGTGAAAACATGGACAGACCCAACATACGATTGTCGGTTATTCCCACAAAGGGAACTGTCACCAAACTTGCCACGATTACTCGCATACTACCGCTCTTGCCAGGATGTGGCTTGATTTATTGTGCCACGCGAGAAAACACTGAGCTAGTCGCTGAATTTTTAAATGGACAAGGTATTAAATCTGCTGCTTATCACGCTGGTATAGAGACATCACAAAAGCGTAACATTCAAAATGATTTTATTCATGATGAATACACGGTTATTGCAGCAACTAATGCGTTAGGAATGGGAATTGATAAATCCAATTTACGTTACATTATTCATTTTGATATTCCCGGATCTATTACGGCATATTATCAGGAAGTAGGACGTTGTGGCCGTGATGGATTGCCCGCTGAAGGCATACTATTATATGATCCTGCAGATAGCAGAATACACAATTATTTTATTGATTCCGCGCAACCATCTGCCCAGGATTTCAGGGATGTTCTGAATACACTTTTAACTGCAAGAGTACCGCCCTACTTACAACTACTGAAACGTTTAACGGGGATGCATCCTACCAAATTAACTGTCATTGTCTCAGAGTTAGTTGAGCAAGGATTCCTGAAAAAGAGTAGTCAAGATGGGTTGCAAACCTATGCCCTCACCAACCTCTCAGGCACACCTAATTTAATTCGTTATACTACACAAAACAGTTTAAAACATGTTGAATTACGCGCTATGCAACATTATGCTGCACAATCAACCGATTGCTTAATGAAAACTTTGCGAGTTGCATTAGGTGATATGAAAGCCTGCTCATGCGGAAAATGCTCTATCTGCGAAGAACTAGTTTTTAAATCTCGACATGAAAAAGACTTTATTATTGGAGTTTCTTCATGGCTAAATCGTCGCACTATTCCTATTATGCTAAACAGCAAAATAAAAAATACCGCCATGGGCATGGCGTTGCTAGATGGGAAGTTGCGCTCGAATGATTTCATGAAATTTATGCAATCACGCAATAAAAGTACCGATATGCAATCGGCTATTCCTGAAAATTTACTTGAGCTGGCACAAGAATGTTTATTAGAGCAAGCTAAACATCATCGTTTTAGTTGTATTATTCCCCTTCCTTCGCGCACTTGGAATATACGAGACACACTAAGTCTTTATCTCTCGAAATTTTTACGCATCCCCACACTTAATGATTTATTAACTTGGAAAGAAGAACCTGCAGCACGACAAGGCGAGTTACTCAATAACGATCAGCGCCAACATAATGTAACAAAACAAATGACGACTTCAAGAAAAGAAAAAATACCAGAAGGAACCATTTTGTTAATAGATGATTACATAGGCTCAGGCGCCACTATCAACGAAGCAGCACGCGTGCTACGCATGGATTTAAACACTAAAAATAAAATTTTTCCATTTACATTAGTGTCAGTAAAATGGCGCATAGGAAAACGAGGTATGATTTAGAAGCTTACCACTCGCCCTTTCAAAAGAGTGTACGATAGCGGTAGTTTTTATAAGATAACCTTGAGGATAACATGTGTAATTATAAATGACTCTACGCCGGTTCATTAAAACTTCTGTATTTATTTACATAGTTAGAAATAAAACTGGCGTAAAGTTTATATTTTAAGCGCTACAAATGTGGTGAGCACTCCAAAGATTCTTTTTCCTCAGAGGAATTAATTCGCGTAAAGCCATAGTCATGCAACTTATCGCGCAACGCCTTTGCAGATTATCGAGTGCTTTATAACAGTTCTGATTATAATAACGAAAATAATCCCATAGGTTTAAATATGAAATCACTTGGAGTCATGGCGGGATTCTCGATAGACATCAATTAATTAAGACAGTGAGTCCTTACAGATAGGCCTGACAATCTAGCTACAAATAATGAGTCGGATTATCGGGACAAGCCATCAAACCACATTCAAATAATACTGATATGATATTTGCCACCAATAAAATAAATAAAATAGCCGCTATTATTTTTGCTGTTTTAGTAAAAAGTACATCAGTACCTCTTATTTGATACTGCCTATCCACTCCAAGCATAATTGTTGTTACCACTACAATTATCATTGAAATAATAAAAGACCAGGTATACAAATGAAGGCCAAATATAGCATTTCCATATGAGCCTGTTCCCGGAATAACATGTAAGGAAATTTGTCTCAGCGCAACAAAGCTTGTGTATAAGGCACTTAATAAAACCATTGCATAATGACTAGGTCTTAAACCAAAACGTAAATTCATTAAGAATCCAAATGCAATACCTAAAAATCCTATACGCTGTAACAAACATAACGGGCAGGGCAATTCTTTTAAAACAATTTGAAAAACAAATGCCATCATTAAAGTTACAATAATGCCCATTAGCTCCATTGTATTAAATAGACGTTCAATATTCATGATGCGTGAATTTTCTAGCATGATGGTTATCCTCTGCGTTTAAAGCTGTAAGGAAAGTTCCGAGGTGACATGATGCAAAAACCAGAATATTGAAAATATCAATGACAATATATAACAATTAAAAGCAGCTTTTCTGTTTCCCAGCCAAACAAATAACACAGCCAATAATAATATAATGAAAATGAAAGCCATCATGGAGTTCCGTCTCCTCATTTTTTGCATAAAAAATATCGTACTATTTTACTTTCGCATATCTTAAGTGAAGAAGCCACTGGAAATGCGCTAAATTCTATCAACTGATTTTGTTGATGAAGGCCTCATGGTGGCATACACTTACGGCATATCCTGATAACACATAAGAGGACGACTCATGCACTCCCCCACAAAATCAAGGTTTTACGTTTACGGTGTTTCAATCATTGCTGCCGTTGCAGGATTATTATTTGGATTTGATACAGGCATTATCTCCGGAGCCCTTCTATTTATCCAAAAAGATTTTGCTCTTTCCACAGTCATGAAAGAACTCATAGTGAGTAGCGTGCTTTTTGGTGCTATGTTTGGTGCACTCTCAAGTGGCCACCTCGCGGATCGTTTCGGTCGCCGTCGGCTAATGTTGATTGTCTCAGCGCTATTCATTATAGGGACACTCATTGCAACCTTTGCTAGCAGCATTTATATTATTTTATTTGGCCGTCTATTTATCGGGCTTGCTATTGGTATTGGTTCTTATGTCGCTCCACTCTACATCGCTGAAGTATCACCCTTTGAATTGCGCGGCGCTTTAGTCTCTTTAAATCAACTTGCCATTACGATAGGAATCATGTGTTCCTATTTAATTAACTATGCCTTCACTAACATTGATGGTTCTTGGCGATGGATGTTTGCGATAGGCTTACTGCCTGCGATTGCTCTTAGCATAGGCATGATTTTTCTGCCAGAAAGTCCACGTTGGTTGATTAAGCAAAATCTCACTGAAAAAGCGATAAACATTTTACAACACCTTCGTAACTCGAAAAATGTTGCCCATGAAGTTCAAGAAATTCAACATAGCTTAAAAGCAAAACAAGCTAACTTTAGAGAAATATTCGCCCCTTGGATACGTCCAGTTCTTTTTCTAGGAGCCATGTTGGGTTTCATCCAACAAGTGACTGGCATTAATACAATCATTTATTACGCTCCTACTATTTTTGAATTAGCCGGCTTTCCTGATGCTTCTAGCTCTATTCTTGCCACTGTAGGCATTGGCTTTGTCAATGTTCTAGCCACCGTATTTGCTGTGTTCTACTTAGATAAGCTGGGACGCAGGCCTTTATTACTAATTGGTTTAGTTGGAATGTGTTTCAGCTTATTAGGCTTAAGCCTTGCATTTCATTTTCAAGGACAATTGAGTTTATTGCGATGGCTAGCAATGGGCTGTACTTTCACCTACATCATTTGTTTTGCCTTCAGCCTAGGCGTAATGTTATGGCTAATGGTATCAGAAATTTTCCCCTTAGAAGTGCGTGCTACAGCGATGGGTGTAGCAGTTTTTAGTTGTTGGTTCTGGAATTTTGCAGTTTCCTCTACTTTCTTAAGCTTATTAAATCTTCTTGGACCTAGCTCAACCTTTATGCTTTATGGTGTAGTTTGTTTATTCAGCTTTGTTTTTTGCTATTATAAAACACCTGAAACTCGTGGTGTAACCTTAGAACAAATTGAAGAAAATATTCGTAAAGGATTTCCATTACGCGCTATTGGCCAACCTATTCCAAAAAAAATGTCTACTTCCAAATCTCTTAATTACCAAATTGGTTAAACTTATATGATAAATACTTTTTTTGTTTGGGACTTAGGTGCAACCAAGTGCAGCGCAGGAATTATTGAACATAATTCTGTGTCAAATAGTATCACTTGCAAGAAAAAAACTACTGTAAAACTGGCTGAAACTACCTCCTTAGAAGACCTAATTTCACAATTAGAAGAAAATTTGAGCTCGCGCATGTCTGAGGTTAACGCTATTTGTATAGGGGCTGCAGGTCAATATGACGGGGAAACCCTATTATTAGAAGGCGTGTACCCTTATCCTATGCCGTTTGCGAAGATAGCAAAATCACATCGTTGGCCATCCTACGCTGTCATACATGATTATGCCCCTATCGTCTGCGCAACATTTACCAATTACATGAGCCAACCCAATAATGTATTACGCTTAAATAACTCTCCCATAGATCCGCGTGGACGTCGTTTAGCTTTTGGTATTGGAACAGGATTAGGGGGCAAAGATGGTGTCTTATTTCCCGATGGTAGTTTTTGGCTAGGTCGCAACGAAATAGGTCACTTTGGTGTGACCACACCTCCCATGGCAACTATAGAGTCATTACAGCGTCATAATGAATTAATACATTTCCTACATTCCTTACAAAATTTCAATCATCCAATTACCTTTGAAAAAATCTTATCAGGCCCCGGCACATCTAGATTGCATCAATTTTTTTACCCTTCTCAAGGTATATTGAGCCCAGAAGAAGTGGGAATAAAATTACGTGATGGCAAAGCACCAGAAGTGTTAGATGCATTTGCTTGGTACATAGGTCTTTTCGTAGGAAGCCTTCAATTGATATTTATGCCAGAAGGTGGTGTTTGGATAACAGGTGGTGTTGCCTTAAATCATTTAGAAGCTTTCGAAAGTCCCGAGTTTTTTGCCGGCATCAATGCGTCGCCTGCCTACCGTTTACAACGTGAAAATTTTCCCTTAGGAGTACTCTGCAATCAAGAACATGCACTTATTGGCTGCGGATATTATGCAGCGAAACAATTATTTAAAACAAATTTTCAAAACTTTGCTCAAAATAATAACTATAGGTAACAATAAGTAAAATTCTTGTGAGGCCTCGGGTTTATACATGTTGCCAAGTCACGAATTGTTAAATAAAATGACTCCGGACTCTTAGATTTGATCCGTAAGACCCAGGACGAAGTTTTAACAGCGTTATAGGAAAAAATAATTTTAACTGTAAGGAGATATTATGTCACTTCAACCACGTTTATCCGTACTATGTGCAAGCATGCTAACAGCTGCCGCACTTTTGGCTTCAACTGCTACACTCGCCCATAATTACAAAGGCGACTACAAGAATGAAATTCCAGCTGCTCCATGCGTACAACCATTGATGTTGAAAGATGGTTTCTACGTTGGTGCTCAAGTTGGTTATGATTCATACGGTGTTGGCCTCAGCAGAACAGCTAGTTTTGGTGTTCCTCCTGTCGTTACCTTGACTAATAGCAGAAATCTTAGTGCTACAGGTTGGGTTGGTGGGTTGTTTGCTGGTTATGGCATGTACTTCAATAACTTCTACTACTTAGCTGGTGAAGTATTTGGAAATGGCAGCGGCGCAAGTCAAACACACAACTTCTCAATTGTTGACAATACTGACGGTTCCGCGACTAGCTCATCTAGCACGAAAGTAAGTGTTGACGGAAGCTGGGGCGTTAGCGTGTTACCTGGTTTAAAAGTTAATGACAGCACCTTGGCTTATGTTCGTTTAGGCTATAATCAAGCTAAACTTAAAGCTTCCGAAACACTTACTGTTGGTACATTAGCACCTTTCAATGGATCTAGATCTAAATGGCAAGGTGGCTTTAATTACGGCGTAGGCATGGAATCCGCAGTTTATCAAAACGTAAGTTTGAGAGGCGAATTCTCGCATACCAATTACAGCTCATTTACTAACTCAGCAACTGGCACTAAGGTTTCGCCATCTGACAATCAGTACATGGTTGGTTTAATTTACCACTTCGCGTAAATTTATTGCGATCAGGGGACGACACACACTGTGTTTTCCCCCGCATTATGATTCAGACCACCCCCTCTTTTTTCATCTTCCCATCTGCCATATTTACTTCTTATAAATAATCTATATATTTAACGCCTCGTGTTAACCATACAAAAGGCAAATAACTATGCAATCCCACAACACTCAAGATAAAACTAAAAAACCCGATCAACAAAATGAACAAAGAATCAAAGAACTACACAAACAAGCAGATGAAATAATTACAATTGTGGTTCAAGATCAACTCAAAGAAAATCGTGAAAGCCAGAGTAAGCTTGAAGACATGGAAAAAAAAATAGCACAAAGATCAAGTTACTTTGTAAAACAACACCCCACAAAGAAACCATCTTGCTGTGAAAAGTTTTGTAGCTTTTTTCATAAAAAACCTAAAACGAGTCTAGATGAAGCAATGCTTGCCCCATCAACTTACGAAAACCCTTATGGTCCTTACTCAACTAATTAAATACCCAAGAGCTGCAATCGTTAAGGAGTGAGATCTTCAACAGAGAATCGCTTCCTGACGGTGACGGCGAGTGAAGAACTAAACACTAACGTCCGATTCCGTAATACTCAAACTCAGCGTCACGAACTTGCTTAGGATCATACTGATTACGTCCATCTAGGATGATATGCCTGCGCATCATTTTTTTCATCGCAGTCAAATCAGGATAACAAAATGGTTTCCACTCAGTGACCAGTACCAACGCATCGGCTTGCTCTACTGCTTGATATTGATGATCAGCTAAATGAAAATTACCAGACGTAAACCATTCTGATGGCAGCATTTCACGCGCCACTGGCATTGCAACAGGGTCGTAGGCTTGAATACGAGCATTACGAGCCAGTAAGTTTTCTAAGAGGACTAGAGACGAGGCTTCACGCATATCGTCTGTTCCAGGCTTAAATGAGAGGCCCCACACCCCTATCGTCACTCCCGATAAATCTTCACCAAAGATTTGAGTGATTTTTTCAGGCAGGACTCGCTTTTGAGAATAGTTTCTTGCTTCTACCGCACGTAAAACCAGGGGATCTACACCATGATTTTCTGC
>DHXK01000279.1:46469-57096 GCA_002413665.1 Legionellales bacterium UBA5158
AAGATCCACCATAACCACAACCCGGATAAATAAACGAATTACCAATGCGCGCATCGGAGCCTATTCCTAAACGTACATTTTCAATATCGACTCCCATACGATCACATAAAACAGACATTTCATTCATGAAAGAAATTTTGGTGGCCAACATCGCATTTGCAACATATTTAGTCATTTCAGCATCTTTTACGTTCATGAAATAAATTTTTTCGCTCGTGCGCATAATAGGGGTATAGAGATCTAGCATAATAGCTTTAGACCTATTCGATGCGTTCCCAATAATAATACGATCAGGACGCATGAAATCATCAATAGCGGCACCTTCACGCAAAAATTCAGGGTTACTGACTACATCAAAGGTCGATTTTAAATTACGTTTTTTTAATTCCGTGCTGATAATATTTTCTACTTGTTCAGCTACGCCCACAGGAACAGTCGATTTATCCACTATCACACAATAATCAGTAATGTATGCGCCTATGCTCTTAGCCGCATTTAATACAAACTGCATATCTGCAGAACCATCAGTATCACTAGGCGTACCTACCGCAATAAAAATAACTTGTGGTTGACTCACTTGTGCTTCGAGTGAATTAACAAAATGCAGACGGCCTTCTGCCATATTCGATATCACCATAGGCTCAAGGCCAGGCTCATAAATAGGAAGAATACCATTTTGTAAGTTTGTAATTTTTTGCAGATTGACATCTACACAGGTCACATGATTTCCGAGCTCAGCAAAGCATGTGCTCGTCACCAAGCCTACATAACCCGCACCTATTACAGTAATATTCAAAAATAAGGCTCCTAATGTTCTACCTGGTAAATAATCACTTGATCACCGCGTTTATTAGCAAACACATGCACTGGTGATAAAGCTATTTCTTTGGTGATACGTGCGTTTTTTTCTATATCTTTTGAATTTAAATGCAGCGCAATAAAATCATATTTCTTCCACTTACCCTGTTCCAACACTGACGTATCAGAAAAACTACGGGCTTGGATAAAAATATCATTTCCAAAATGATGCGAATAATACATGATTTGCGGATCATTACTGTAAATTCGTGCGTTCCTATTAGCATGTTCGGCCAACCATTCTCCTGATTGACGAATGTAGGCTTTTGAATAACCGAAATTAAAAAATCCACCTAGTGAGCTGATGAAAATTAAAAAAACCACTAAAGGTAATAACCATTTGCGTTGTTTGAAATGTTGTATTAAATAATCGAGAGCAAATGGCACCCACAACATTAAAACTAAGGACAAAGCGATTAGATAACGTTTAGACAAAAACATATTTTCTACTAAAAATAACGCTGTGATTAATACATTAACAAAGACATAGCCTAATAATACCGATGTTGAAGCACGACTTAGCTTAGGAATTTTTTTAACCCAAGCATAAAATACTAACACCCCATAAATGATGGTGAGATTCGTCATCACTAATGCAAAGTACCAAATGACCAACAGTAAAAATAATACATATTTGGCATCATGTGCAGCAAAAACACTTAACACGTGTGCACCTAATGCAGCAGCAGAGCTTTGGTAACTTGCAATTAAATGATCCACGCCGTGAAAAAGATGAAATTGTATTTCAGCTACTCGACTTAGGTGTGGCGCCGTATCCTGTATACTAAGCTTCGTCCAAATGAACCAGCCTATGCTTAACAAAATAGGAAGAGCGTATAATTTTAAAAACGCTTTTATTCTTTGGGTCAGCGTTAAGTCAACTTGAAACCAAACCACAAAGGGTATTAATAATAAAAATATGCCACCTTCAATTCTAAACAGTGTCGCCAAGATGATAGTGGCTGACCACATTAGTGCATAGGCTACCTTGGTCGAAGAAAGAAACCGTAACATGTAAGCGATGGACAACAGATAAAAAGCCCAAAAACCATGATCACGAATCACATATTCACGAACACTATTAAATTCATGTGCCAATAAAATAACAGCAACCGCAAGCCAAAGAGTGCGGCGAGTTGCTCCTAACAAGTTAATAATATAAATAAAAGCTATTACAGATATAAGAGAAAAAAATCCATTGACTACAAATGCAGATGATATATAGGATATTTTTGTAATATACACTAAGCCAAAAATCAGAGACGAATAAAAGGGCCATTTTGCTTGACCACAAATATTGACTGCAGTGTGTAAATCAGTACTCGCCATTGCGGCCGCACTTTGTAAATAACAAATTCCATCCGGATTGATTACAGCTCCTCGTAAACTTCCATCGTAAGAAAGAAATATACTTATTAAAGCCGCGACTAAATAAATGAGATAATTATTATTTGAAGTGCTAGTAGTCATCAAACAAAACCCTGAAGGCAAAGTTTAAAATCATCTGCCAATTCTGGATGCTTAAGCGCATAGGCAACGATTGCTTCTAGATAACCTAACTTATGGCCACAATCATAACGTTTACCTTTGAACTGTAAAGCGCGCACAGGCTCTTCTTCTAAAAGTTTGGCGATAGCGTCAGTCAATTGAATTTCGCCTCCCATGCCTTGCGAGGTGCGCTCTAACAGGTCGAATATACGTGGAGTTAAAATGTAGCGCCCTACTACACCCAAATTAGAAGGGGCGGAAGCCGGCTCAGGTTTTTCGATAATAGCTTTTATCACAGCAACAGGGTTAGTATCTCCCATCACATCGACCACGCCATATTTTTTTGTTTCAGAGCTATTTATTTTTTGTACAGCGATAAGGCTAGATTGAACCTCTGCAAACACATCTATCATTTGTTGAAGGCAAGATTGCTTTCCACCATCAATTAAATCATCTGCTAATATGACTGCAAAGGGCTCATTCATCACTAATTGCTTTGCGCAAAGAACAGCATGTCCCAAGCCTAAAGGCTCTTTTTGGCGAATATAGTGTACATTGACCAGATTTGAAACATTTTGGACAATTCTTAGTAATTCCAAGCTGCCCTTTTCGGCTAATAGCATTTCCAATTCTACGGATTTATCGAAATGATCTTCGATTGCACGTTTGTTGCGGCCTGTAACTANNCACAAAGAACAGCATGTCCTAAGCCTTGAGGCGATTTTTGACGAATATAAGCGCAAGAAACACCTGCGGGCAATATCCCGCGTACTATTTCTAATAATTCAAATTTACCTCGGTCACGCAAATTCGCTTCTAATTCAAAGTTGTCATCAAAGTGATCTTCAATAGCTCTTTTGCTACTGCTAGTCACAAAAATAAGCTCAGTAATGCCTGCAGCCACTGCTTCTTCAACGGCATATTGAATGAGAGGCTTATCCACAATCGGCATCATTTCTTTAGGATTGGCCTTGGTAGCGGGTAAAAATCTTGTCCCTAAACCCGCTACGGGGAAAATCGCTTTGTTTACCTTCATTATGTACAATCCCTGGACTTTCACAGTGAGATTAAAATGTGCGGATATTATCATAATTAAAGCACATAAAACACAATCTCTTGCCCTTAACACCTATCTTGTTATAAGCTTGCCACCGTTTTCCCCTAGGTTCCGACAATAAATGCGCAAAAATATACTGATTCTTTCACATAATTATGGCACGCAGTTTTTAGAAAGCTGTAATCAATATGCACACTTATTTGATTCGGAACAGTACGATATTACAGTAGCCTACCTATCGGGATCACCCAATTTAGACATAAAAAACACAACTCTCTCGCAGAATGTACTCTTTCTTGATATCCCTACAAAACAATTACGGGGTTTGAAATTAGCAGTCATTTGGAAACTACTGAAACTATGTCGTCAAAAAAAATTTTCCGTAGTGATCTGTCATCGATATAAGCCTACTTATATAATGTTGTGGGTTGCGCAATTTTGCCAATTTGCCGCCATGATATTTGTGATGCATGCACCAGAAACCATGCGCTCAAAAGCCAGACAATGGTTAGTCACCCACTTAATGAAAAAAAATATGTTAATTGCTGGTGTCTCAAATTCAATGCAAGAAGACATTCGTAAAGATTTGCCCAACCTACCTGCCGAACAAATTATTACGCTTTATAACATACTAGATTACCAATTATTTTTACCCCAGCTACTTTCCCGTCAAGAAGCGCGCTTGAAATTAAACCTTTCTGAAAATGATTTCATCTTTGGAAACATTGCAAGACTAGTAAAAGATAAAGACCAAAAAACATTAATTAAAGCTTTTGCTTTACTAAAAAATAATTGCCCTAATGCAAAACTCATTATCATGGGCGTTGGAAAACTTGAGTCCGAATTAAAAGCGCAAGTCCACAGTCTTGCATTAGAAAAAGAAATTATTTTTACTGGTTTTATTGATGATGGCTTTCGCTATATGAAAGCATTTGATGTTTTTGTTTTGACCTCTATTAGCGAAGCATTTGGTCGAGTTTTATTGGAAGCCATGGTCGCGCACGTTCCTGTTATTGCAGCGCGTTCAGAAGGTATACCTGAAGTAATGGGTGATACTGGTATATTAGTTGATGCTGCTGATCCTGACCAATTATCGGCAGAAATGCAAAAAATGTATCTGACTCCACCTTTGGAATTAAATATTTTATTAGAGAAAAGTTATCAACGTATGGTGGATCACTTCACGCTTCCTAGCTTTAAAGAATGTTTCTGGAATTTATCACTCATCCAAACACTACACAGAGAATCAGATTGAAAATTGCCTATGCCACAACATTCGATGCACGCGATATCAGTAATTGGTCGGGCACACCTTACTATATGTCCAAAGCATTTACAGAAAATCATTCTGACATCCATTATTTGGGTTCCTTATCGCGAAAACTTAGCAAAGGATTTAAGTTAAAACAACTTTGGAAAAAATACATTTGCGATCAACGTGAAAGCCCTCGCTTTAACTTTGTTGCTGCGCAATATTATTCGCAACAAATAGATGAACAACTAAGAACAATAAAAACAGATGTTATTATTTCCCCGCAAATTAATCCTATTGCTTATCTAGAATCACAAAAGCCACTTGTTTTATGGACGGATGCATTATATGCAAGCCTCTTAGGTTTTTATTCTGGCTTTGCAAAACACTCAATCAGCTCCATTGAACAAGGCAACAAAATAACTTCTGAATGCTTAGCTCGAACTAAACTTGCTATTTTTTCTTCTGATTGGGCTGCACGCAATGCGATAGAATTATATGGAGTGGACAATTCAAAAGTAAAAGTCGTTCCATTTGGGGCAAATATAGTTTGTCATCACACCACAGATGATATCCGAGTCATGCTTAAAAAACGTGACCCTAATAATATTAAATTTTTATTCTTAGGAAAACATTGGGACCGCAAAGGCGGCGACATTGTTTTTAATGTCATAAAAGCATTGCACAAAGCAGGCATAACGGTGGAATTAAATTTTGTCGGTTGCTTTCCCCCTACAAATATTGAGATTCCAGCTCACATAAAATGTCATGGATTTATTTCTAAGCGCACACCTGAAGGTGTTGCGAAAATTAAGCAACTATTACGTGAGTCACATTTTTTATTTGTACCTTCACGCGCTGAAGCATATGGGATTGTTTTTTGTGAAGCCAATGCATTCGGCTTACCTTGCTTAACCTCACATGTTGGGGGCATTTCAACTGTTGTTAAAGATAATATTAATGGCATGACTTTCGCACTAGATGCATCAGTTGATACTTATTGTCAGTATATTACTGGCTTAACTCAACACTATTCTTGCTACGAAGAATTAGCTCTCTCTTCGTTCAATGAATATAGCTCTCGCTTAAATTGGAATGTTGCAACACAAACAGTGCAGCAGCTCATTAAAGAAGTTTTATAAATGAAATTAGCTTTTGTTAGCAACTTTAATGCTCTCGATATTCACAAGCGATCCGGTACGCCTTTTCACATGGCAAAAGCATTTGAGAGCCAAGGTGTAGAAATTCATTACATTGGTTCTTTAAAAACTCACGTACCGTTTGGTTTTAAAATTAAAAATCTATGGAAAAAATTGATTGGTGCAAAACAAGAAAGTTCACGTAACAATACTTATGCTATGCAACATTATGCTAAGCAAGTGGATGAACAATTATCTCATATTAAAGTGGATGCTATCTTAGCGCATATTTCAAATCCGATTGCTTATATCAAAAGCAAAACTCCTATTATTCTATGGACAGATGGTCTTTATGCAGGAATGTTAGGCTTTGTTACTCACTTTTCAAAAGATCCACAAACCACCATCCAGCAAGCCAACGAAGGAACTTCTGCTGCACTTTCACACTGTAAATTAGCTCTTTTTTCTTCAGAATGGGCTGCTAATAGTGCGATTGAAATATACGGCATGGCAAAAGAAAAAGTAAAAGTTGTTCCTTTCGGCGCAAACATTGAGAAAAAAAATTCATTGACGGACGTTAAAGCATTCCTAAAATTGCGCACACCTAAGATAATAAAATTATTATTTGTGGGTAAGGAATGGAAACGTAAAGGTGGAGATGTTGTTTTTAAAGTAGCAAAAAAATTGCATGCTCAAGGTCATGCCGTTGAATTAAATTTTGTTGGTTGCTATCCACCACCACACGAAGAAATTCCGTCTTATATTAAGTGCCATGGCTTTATATCAAAACGCACGCCTTTAGGCATGAAGCAAATTACGGACTTATTATCTGAATCCCATTTTCTTTTTGTACCTTCACGCGCTGAACCTTTCGGCATAGTTTTCTGTGAAGCTAATTCATTCGGTTTGCCCTGCTTAACCTCTTACGTAGGGGGTATCGGCACTATCGTGAAAGATCGTGTTAATGGCATGACCTTCGCCTTAGATTCTCCAACTGAAGCATACTGCGATTACATTACGCATTTAATGCAGAACTATCGCAAATATGAAGAGCTAGCTTTATCTTCTTTTCACGAATTTGAGGCTCGATTAAATTGGGATGTGACAACTAGCCAAGTAAAAAACTTAATTCAAACACTTTTATAAAAAAATTTAAAAAGCAACATAGACTCATCTAGCTAAAACTGCCATCGTTAGTCGATTAATAGAAATTAATTTTTTTTCTTCATTTACGATTTCAATACTCCATACTTGTGTAGATCGCCCTAAATGATAAGCCTTTGCAGTTCCTGTTACAAAACCATCTTTAATCGAACGAATATGATTGGTATTAATATCTAGCCCAACGCAATAAAATTTTGTTAAGTCTACTGCGTAATTTGCAGCTGTACTACCAACGGTCTCTGCAAGAACACAGGAAGCTCCCCCATGCATAATCCCTAAAGGCTGCTTAGTCCGATTATCTACTGGCATGCGGGCTATCATAAAGTCATCGCCAATTTCAATAAACTCAATTCCCAAAAGTTCAACCATGGTATCTTTACCACGTGCATTAACAGCTTCTAATGTTAAATCAGTATGCCAAATTTTCATGTTTATTCCTCTAAAGTCGTTACAGTTATTTAATAAGCATTCTTATCCAGAAATCCATGAACAAAAGTCAGCAAAATTATTTTACAATCGAACGCTAGGGACCAATGGTCAATATAAAATAAATCATATCCCACACGCTTTTCCATTTTATCCAATGTTTCTGTTTCACCCCGCCAACCATTCACTTGTGCCCAGCCAGTAATACCAGGTTTAACTTTATGGCGTTGCATATATGCTTTGATAGAATCTTTATAAAATTCGTTGTGGGAAAGCGCGTGGGGTCGAGGGCCTACGATAGACATACGGCCTTGCAGTACATTGATGAATTGCGGCAACTCATCTAAGCTAGTTTTACGTAAGAATTTTCCTAACTTCGTGACTCGTCCATCGTTTGTTTTAGCTTGTGTCACTTGTCCTAAGGCTTCCTGGTGCGCAAACATAGTCCTGAATTTATAAATTTTAATAATGTGCCCATCCCAACCATGGCGTAATTGTTTAAAAAATACTGGGCCCTTAGAAGTTAATTTTACTAACAATGCAATTAACAAAAACAGAGGGCTAATCACCACCAAGATAATGCCTGCGAATAATCTATCTTCACAAGCCTTAAGCCATCTATTCACCCCTACCATAGGCGAAGAATTTAAATTTAGTGCTGAAAACCCTGCTAAATTGCTGACAGAATGATTAAATAATCCCAACCCAAAAGTATCCAATACAAAACGAACAGACACGGTATGATGCCGCACTTTATGCAACAATTGTTTTACTCTTTCTTCAGCACTTAAAGGCATGGCTATCCAAATTTCATCAATTGTTTCTTCTAATTGAAGCAAATAGGAACTTAAATCATCGGGCGTCAGCCTTACGGGAATGCCACAGATTAATACGGGTTTCTCACTCACGTTATCATCAAAAATAGCCAAAATACGAAACCCTGTCCACAATGCTTGTTGCAAAGATTCCGCTAAGGCGACACCTAATTCTCCTGCTCCAATAATAATAACACGCCTCTCGTTCCAGCGGTGAGAGCGCATCATCCGTAATAGAGTTAGCAAGCTACAACGAAAAATAAGCAGTAAAGTCACAGAGAGAACAGCCCAACTAATAAACCAGCTTCGTGAAAAATACTCACCTGATTCTGTTAAAAAAGCCAATCCTGCTAATAACATTAACACAACTAAAACAGCTCGAATTAGCGTCCCTACATGCTCCCAGAAGCTTTTTGCTCTAATGGATTCATAAACATGAAAAAATGAAAAAACCCAAAGAGTAAATAATGCAGCTATACCTAAGGCATCTAAATACCTCGAAGGTAAATCTAAGTTGCCAAACCGATAATAAAAAGCAGCTAATCCAGCAGCTGTAATCGCCGCTATATCCAAAGCATGGAGCAATATTGCTAGAGATTTCGAATATTCTTTGAGTAAGCCTCTGGGGAGCATGGGTTACCACTTAGTCGGTTTAACGTTATATTATTCTCAAGATCTGCTATTGTATTGAACTTAAACCCCTTTGACAAAAGATAAACTGATGAAAATTGCCATTGTTTGTGATTGGTTAGTCACTTATGCAGGAGCCGAGCATTTTTTATCGGAATTACTAGCGTGCTTTCCTCAGGCTGACTTATTTGCAGTAGTGGATTTTTTATCCCCACATGACCGGGCACATTTACAAAATAAATCTGCTACAACTACTTTTATACAATCCCTTCCTTTTGCTAAAAAACTTTATCGATATTACTTGCCCCTAATGCCATTAGCCATTGAACAGCTTGATGTTTCAAGTTATGACTTAACTATTTCAAGCTCCCACGCCGTTGCAAAAGGCGTCATCACAGGACCGGACCAACTACACATAGGGTATGTTCATTCTCCTATGCGGTATGCTTGGGATTTACAGCATCAATATTTAAAAGAAACAGGACTGCACAAGGGGCTCAAAGGGTTCATAGCAAAACGATTTTTACATAAGCTGCGCATTTGGGACCTACGAACTGCCAATGGCGTAGATCACTTTGTCGCTAACTCACAATTTATTGCAAAACGCATTTGGAAAACCCATAGACGCAAAGCGGATGTCATATATCCTGCGGTAGACTTAAAAGTATTCACACCTTACGACAAAAAAGAAGACTATTACCTTATCGCATCCCGCATGGTACCTTACAAAAAAATGGATTTAATCGTAGAAAGCTTTGCGCTAATGCCAGACAAGAAATTAATCGTCATAGGCTCGGGTCCTGACTTTAAAAAAGTAAAATCTAAAGCAACAAAAAATATTTCTATACTGGGCTTTAAAAACACAGAAAAATTAATTTATTACTTACAACGTGCAAAAGCCCTTTTATTTGCAGCAGAAGAAGACTTTGGTTTAGTCCCCTTAGAAGCACAAGCTTGTGGGACACCCGTGATTGCTTATGGGAAAGGTGGTGCTTTAGAAACTGTGAGAGGCTTGAGTCAAGCTAAGCCTACTGGGGTATTTTTTTTAGAACAATCTACTTCCGCAATTTGTCAAGCTGTGACAGAATTTGAAAAAAACCAAGATCTTCTCACCGTAGAAAACTGCGTGAAGAATGCAAATAAATTTTCATCTCAGCATTTTCGTAAAACGTTTAAAAAATATGTTAAAGATAGGATGAAAGACTTTAAGGATAATAAACTAGCATGCATACAGGACTAAATTCTTCTTCGATTACACTCTCTAGAAAAAATTCTTTTTTCCTTTTTTTATTATTCAGCATTATTTGTATTTCACTGCTGTCTCCGATTGCATCTAATGATTACATACCTACAAAAGGTGACTTCCAACCCCATCTTTCTGCTATTGCTGAAGCAAAAGATGCGCTAGAGGAAGGTCAGTTTCCAATTAGAATTGCTCCCAATTTAAATGGTGGATTACGCTACGCATTTTTTCAATTTTATTCACCACTACCTTATACCGTTGCAGCGATAATTTATAAACTAGGATGTAGCAATCCTTTTGTTGCCTATAAAATAACAATATGGCTTGCATTGATGCTAGCAAGTTTTTTCATGTTTCGTCTTATCACATATCTAACACAATCAATCCCCATAGCAATTTTAAGCAGTATGGTTTACATAAGCGCACCTTACTTGCTTATTAATATCAATACGCGCGGAGATTTTACTGAAGTTATTGCACAGTGCTTATTACCGATGGTGATATATTTTAATATAAAAGTTTTTCAATCACGATTTAATATTTTAATGAGTATAC
>DHXK01000256.1 GCA_002413665.1 Legionellales bacterium UBA5158
TTATTTCTGACGATACTGGTCAAAAAGTGACGGCTACTGTTGGTGATGTGCTTTATTTCCCATCTGGTAGTAATATCAAGTTTGAAACTCCAGATCATGCCATTGGCTTTTTCTGCGGACAACGTGTGCCACTTTAAGATTTACTGTTTTTAGTAGTTAGTAGTTAGTATCTAGGCTGATATTGCATCTGTAATGACTTTTTAGCGAGTGATCATAACCTTGTCATTACAGATGTAAAACAGTTCAAGTTTTGAACAATCCAAAAAACTGAGTCAGTAGACTTATAAAAACACTCTGCGTGCCTGCAGTTGTGTAGACTCCCATTTTAGGTGCTCGTAATAGCCCAATGCGTCTGTATTGGCAATATCCACTAATAGTTGCGCTCGCGTTGCGCCTTTGTTTTTAGCCCATGCAAGTATTTGTTCCAGTAGTTGCTTGCCGATACCAAGCCCTCTATATGAAGAGTCCACCACCATATCCTCTATCCATGCTGAAGCGGCACCTTGTGCGGTAGAGATCACTAATTGTGCCGTGACCATACCAATGACTTTGCCGGCAGCATTTCTGGCAACTTGTATAGTTGTCGTTGCGTTGTTCTTAATGAGTAGTTCTAGCCCTTTTTGCTGTTTCGCTAAATCTGGATTGAAGTCTTTTTCTATACTAAATAAAACCGACAATAAATTCACTAAATCAGCAATATCCGTTTCAACAGCCTCGTTATAAGTGATGTTTTCCATAACTATTTTTTTGCTTACTCTTCGGAGTGTTCTAGGTTGGGCGTATCGTAATGGATGATGGCGAGAAACTTGATAGGCGTTTCTATCAGTGTTTCCGGGTTATGCGGGATTTCTCCACGGAATGTGAGTGAATCACCACTACTAAGGGTAAAGGTATCTTTACCTACGCGATATTCCAGCTTACCTTCCAGCATATGAATAAACTCGGTGCCGGGATGTTCAAACGCGGGAAACTCTTCACAGGAATCTTCTAAAGTGATTAAAAAGGGTTCGAAAGTTTTATGTGGGCCTTGATCATAAGCCAGCAACTGATAAGTATGGCCGACGCGGGTGCCTCTTCTTACCACCTCCATGCCTTCGCCTTTTTTAACCAGTTGTGCTGCACCTAGAGGCAGGTTGTAGTTTTGGAATAGCTTGGATAAGGTGACCCCTAAAGCATTCGCAAGCTGCTCCAAGGTTTCCAGGCTAGTAGCAGCCAAGCTATTTTCAATTTTACTCAACATGCCGCGGCTGATACCGGCTCGCTCGGAGACCGCTGCAATAGTCAGATTGTGCTGTAAACGCAGTTGACGAATGGTGGTACCTAAGTGCCGCCCAAGCGACTTGTTCTGAATGTCAGTTTTTGTGCTTTCAGTTTCTTTTATCAATGCCATGACAATACCTGTAATTATTATTTAAATGAATTTTACAAGAGTGTGGACCACACTTGTAAAATAATTCCTTTTATTAACTAATGTTGAAAGTAATTAATGATAATTACCATAAAAATCTATAAAAGTTTCACTTAGGTAATAATAGTTAATGTAAAATAAAACATTAGATTTTTTGATAAATTATTTGTGATTAAGCTTTAGGTCGTTATTAATAAGTTTATGCATGAATTAAGACATAGGAGAATATTTTGAGTGAAAGAATTGTCATGCGTACAGGTGAAGCTTTAGTGGCTGGAGGCCCTCCAGGAACCGCAGCTGAGCCAGAAGTGATTATCGGTGAACTAGATGGGCCTGTCGGCACGGCAATCGCCACCCTTACGGGTGACCAGGTTGCTGGGCACACGCGGGTTTTTGCCTTATTGAATACCGATATTCAAGTAAGACCTGTTACTTTGATGGTCAGTAAAGTAACAGTTAAAGATAGCAAATATACCAATATTTTGATGGGTACAGTGCAGGCTGCTATTGCAAACGGTGTGCTGGATGCGGTTCGTGCAGGTGATATACCTAAAGAACGTGCGAATGATTTAGGGATTATCGTTTCAGTTTGGCTTAATCCTATGGTGACCAAAGATGAAAAACTGGATCACAAGGTTTTATTCGATATTCATCGTAAAGCCACGGCTTTAGCCATTCACAAAGCCATGACCAACAAACCGGATATAGACTGGTTGCTAGATAACCAAGATAAAATTACGCATAAGTATTATCAAATGGGACTAGACGGCAAGCTTTGATTTTTCGGTTGTCCGTAACTGGTATCAGTAATACATGGTTGATTTCGGATTTTTGGCTGAAAATTAACTAGATAGCCAAATCGCATTTAGCTATTTTTTTAGCTTGTGGCCAATCTCTGAAATCGCCCCATAATTGAAGTTTGTTCGAGCCCTAAGTGGTTCACCAACACTAACAAAACTGAGAACTGGTTTATATCAATCTTAATTTCTTAAGTGTACAAATATAGTTGCGAGCTATAGTGATCTGTGTTGTTTATTTCTAGAGGTTTACGATACCTCTGCAAGCAGGGAATCTTGAGCAACCCCAGAACTCTTTCCCAGCAAATGCTCCAGTT
>DHXK01000286.1 GCA_002413665.1 Legionellales bacterium UBA5158
AACTTAACGCATCAGTAATAATTCACATACATGAAAGTTCGGTAAAGCCTGTTCATATAGCAAATGGCACCTTAGAGGATACTTTTATCAGAACCGGGGAAAGTACCCGTAAAGCTTCCAGGCAAGAGGTTGGCGCATTAATGCTCAACTCAAAAAACCCACAATTCGAGGAACTTCATTCCTCTAAGATAAAGTCAGAAACAGAAGTGCTGGCTTTATTAGACTATTCCGCAATTTATAAATTATTAAAAACCCCTATTCCTCAATCCGCAGATGAAATAATGCGGTTTTTGGAAAGTGAACGAATGATTGAAAATTTTGATGGTGCAGGTTACTACATTACAAATTTAGGGGCATTATCTGCTGCACATAGCCTAAATGATTTTGATGGATTGACAAGAAAATCAATTAGAGTAATTAAGTATAAAGGGAAAAATAAACTTGTTACTGAAAAGGAGTATCCTATAAGTAAAGGTTATGCTATCGCATTTGAGGAGTTAATGGGATTGTTAGATGCCTTGCTTCCGGGTAGCGAAATAATTAAAAGGGCGCTTAGAGAGGAAACTACTATTTACCCTGAAATTGCCTTGCGCGAATTAATAGCTAATGCTTTAATACATCAAGATTTTGCTGTTAAGGGAAGTGGGCCAATGATAGAAATTTTCACTGATAGAGTTGAAATTTCTAACCCCGGTAAACTTTTACCTACTAAAAAAATAGATCGCCTTATTCGGACTACTCCAGAATCAAGAAATGAATTACTTGCGTCAGTGTTCAGAAGATTTAATATTTGTGAGGAGCGCGGGTCCGGTTTTGAAAAAGCAGTAGCCCATATTGAATTATATGGCTTACCACCGCTGAAGTTCGAGGAATTGGAAAACTCCTTTAGGGTTACTATGTATTCTCCTAAGACTTTTGCTGAAATGACTGTATCGGAGAGAATTGAAGCAAGCTATCAACATAGCATTATACAATATTATGCGAGAGGCGGTATGACAAACACCAGTTTAAGGGAGCGGTTTAAAATGCACGAGAAACAACGCTCACAAGTCTCAAGGGTTATTAAAGATTCTGTTGAACTGAACAGAATAAAACCTAAAGACCCTAATAATCCCTCATCCAAATTTACTGAATATGTGCCTTATTGGGTATAAAGTCTTGTGTGCCTGAAAGAACACAAATTAGCATAATCTATTGATTATCAACCTGTTTTTACGTGACTGGAATCGGGAAAATATAATTTTACAGTTTTGTTATTTGATTTCAGCCCGGAACAAATTAAAAAGGTTTTGTATGCAAATTGTATGCAATAAAAAAGCACTTATGGTTTTTATACCGTAAGTGCCTGATTATTAAGTGGGAGTTACTGGGTTCGAACCAGTGACCCTCTGCTTGTAAGGCAGATGCTCTGAACCAGCTGAGCTAAACTCCCTTCGTTTTGGGACTGCAAATATAGAATGATTGGGCAACTCTTCAAAATAAAAATGAAATAATACTGTTAAGTATTGATTATCAGCATCATGAAGTGTTTATTTTAGATTTTAAACAGATAAAATTGCTCATACCTCCATTTTCTTAATCTACTGGAGTTTGCAAATAGTTTGCAAATAATTGACTGTACAAACCTGCATCCAAGACCATAACCACTAAATTATGGTACACTTAAAAACTATTTTTGATACCAGAAGACAAAAATCTGATGGTACTTATCCAATTACATTTAGAGTAACAGATGTAAAAAAGGTATATTATTTACCTTCTGGCATATCACTAGAAAAAGAATACTGGCTTGAAAATAACAGGCAAGTCAAGAAGAACCATCCCAATGCTCAAGCTATTAATACTAGTCTAAGTGAGCGGTATTATAAAATACAAAAGGCTATCCTGGCTTTAGAACAGGTTGAGGTATTTTCATTTGAAAAGTTAAAAACCATTCTAAACCCAATTAAAGAAGTTAAACCCGTTAAGTCATTTTATGATTTTACACAAGAGTTAGTTGCAATTCTACGTAAACAAAAGAAGAATGGGAATGCCACAGTTTATCAAACAGCTTTAAACAGGCTGGTAAAGTATCTAGGAACAGATAAAATTATGTTTAATGACATCACCTATAGCTTATTGGTGAGTTTTAACAATGAGTTATTAGGGGATGGAGTGAAGCTAAATTCTATAAGTAACTATTTCAGGGCACTTAGGGCTATTTACAACAAAGGGGTAAAAGAAAAGCTAACAGACCGTTCCAATTCTCCGTTTTATGATTTCTCTATAAAGACAGAGAAAACAAAAAAGAGAGCAATTTCTAAAGCCAGTATCCAAGTACTTAAAGCAACCTCTTTAACAAAAGGGACATCAGAGTGGCATGCAATTAATTACTTCTTACTAAGCTTTTACCTGATAGGTATATCTTTCACTGACTTAGCCTATTTAAAGCCGGATAATATACAAGATGGTAGATTAATCTTTAAGAGAAGAAAAACCCATAAATGGTATAATATAAAGCTGTTTGTGCTAGCTACAGACATGATGTTTGACTACTATATGCCAGGTAATACTTATATCCTGCCAATATTGCCAAATGATGTAGAGGAAGATACTGAGCAGTGTAAAAAACTAATATATCAATGGATTAAGACAACAAATAAATATCTTAAAAGGATTGGTAGTAGTCATAATATAGAGGTAGCTTTAACCACCTACGTAAGTAGGCATGCTTGGGCCACAATAGCTAAAAAGTTAGGTTATAGCAATGATTTGATTGCAGAGGCTTTGGGGCACTCTTTTGGTAACAGGGTTACAAATATTTATTTAGATGATTTTGATAAAGAGATGGTTGATGAAATGCATAAAGCTGTAATTCAATGAAATATAGGCGTTAAATATTTTCAAGTCATCAATTCAAGCTTTAATAACTATAAAATTATTTTAAAATCTACAAAAAAGGTCATATTGGCATATAAGTGTCATGAAAAAACACCATTAAATTTAAAATTCATGCCAGGCCTGAAAAAATCGGGAGCAAAAACTAATTATATACAAGATGCTTTAGGACATAGCACTGAATCACAAACTCAAACCTATTTAGATAGCTTTGAAAAGGGTGATATAGAGTATTATGAAAACAAATTGTTCAATCAGTTATAAATTGACCATGGGTTTTCATAAAAACTACTATATTGCTAAAAATGCACGGTCAATAAATTACATATGCCAGCAATCAAAAAAAATAAGCCAGAAACCGTCGTAGCTGTAGATGACGGTGTTTTTAGTGAATGGATGACATCAGATGGTGATGAAAATTCCTTTGATGACTCTATTCATGGAGCCCTAATAAAAAAAGGAGTTAAATACCAGTTAAGGCACCAAACAAGTCTACATAAAAGCTATAAGGTATTAACATTGAAAAATAAAGTTAGACTTAGCGATATATTTCTAAAAATGCCTTATGGAATTGTTGACAAACAAATAACTGGAATTGGAGCAACCACTTTGGAACTAAATGCTAAAAGGAATTCAATTATAGTAGAACCATTAAAGGCTATCGCTTATTCTAAAGCAATGACTAACCCCGACTATTTTTATGTTGGAAGCAAAATAGGTTCAATAAAATCAGATGTAGAGGAACTTGATATAAAGAACTATATCGCAAAAAGTAAAATACTCTATAAAAAGATTTTGGTTGTATCCGACAGTTTGCCAAAAGTAATCCAGGCTATAGGAGAGGAAGTATTTCTTACATATTTTCTAATGATAGACGAAGTAGATAGTTTTCAGGCCGACTCTCACTTTAGAGCTAAAATGGAATTGTGCCTTGATATATACAAAATATTTAATAGAGAAAAAAGAAATATGGTAACAGCAACAATGTTGCCATTTTCAGACCCTTATTTAAAAGATGAAAAAGTAATTGAAATAAATTTTGAGTTTCCGGAAAAGAGATATATAAATTTGATTTATACACGTACGATACAAGATACGACTGCTTTTAAAATTTCCGAATTACACAAAAGCAATCCTGATCAAAAAATTTTTATTGCATATAATTCAATAAATGAGCCGTTAAATATTATCCGCATTCTAACCGAACATTTTAAAATTGATAAATCCGTCTTAAAAATAGCCTGTAGTGTTGCGAGCAAAAAAAAAGCAGGTGATCTTTTTATTGAATTAAGTAATGACAATCTCTCGGGAACAATTTTCTTTCTTACCTCAGCATATTTTACAGGTGTTGACATTGAAGAATGCTTTCATTGTATTTCTGTATCTGATGGGCAAATTCCCAACACATTATTATCTGAACACAGGTTGAAACAAATAGCCGGGCGTTGTCGAAAAGAACTTTATTCTGAAACGGTCATTTACTCGATCTACCAAAGAGACGAATCCCCCTATGAAAAGTTAGATGAAGATGGGTTATTAAAAATTGCTAATTTACAATTAGAAGGGTTAAAATGTCTTGAAAAACAATACAAAAAGGATGAAATCCTAAAAAAAGAGTTAATTAAGGTAATGCAAGCTTATATAGATGCGGAAAATCACAGAGGATTGAGCTTTATTAGAACTGATAAGAATAAAGAATTAAAAATATCTTACTTTAATATTGATGCTTGTCTAGAAATTAATAGGGTAAAGCAAAAACTCTATATGAACAATAAACAATTACCTAATGCCCTGGAATCAAATAATTATACCGTTTCTTATGAGGAAATAGACAAGGATTATGATATATTTAAAGGGAAAAACAACCAAACAGACCAAGAGATAATAGAGGATGTAGTCGATCAATTATTAACTATGACAGACAACGATAAGCGAGTACTTTATGACTTGAAATATGAATGTGGCTCAAGCTTAGGCTCAAGAATAATTGATCAGTACATGGAACTAATGCCATATCTTGATAAAAATTTGCTACTTGAAAAAATAAAAGAGCTAGCCCCCAAAAATCTTACACACTATAAAAACTTCAAAAACTCTGTTTTATTTGAAGCTGCTGGAGAAGACATTGAATGGTGGATATTCCGCTCTATAGTAC
>DHXK01000154.1:0-252 GCA_002413665.1 Legionellales bacterium UBA5158
AAAGAAAATCGGGCTGCAGAGCTAATCATTGCTAACAAAGAACTTGTATTTCAAAACGAAGAGAAAGAAAATCGGGCTGCAGAGTTAATCATTGCTAACAAAGAACTTGTATTTCAAAACGAAGAGAAAGAAAATCGGGCAGCAGAGCTGATCATTGCCAACAAAGAACTTGCCTTTCAGAATGAAGAGAAAGAAAAACGGGCAGCAGATTTAGTCATTGCCAACAAAAAACTTGCCTTTCAGAATGAAGAG
>DHXK01000154.1:421-4251 GCA_002413665.1 Legionellales bacterium UBA5158
AATGAAGAGAAAGAAAAACGGGCAGCAGAATTAATCATTGCTAACAAAGAAAATGAAGATCAGAACTGGCTTTTAAAAGGAAGAGCATCTCTTGATGACAGTATGCGTGGTGAGCAAAGTGTTCATTCGCTGGCCACAAAAATTATCGGAGAAATCTCTAAATATGTTGATGCCCATGTAGCTGCAATTTATATCTCTGATGACACAGATGGAACTTTGCGTTTATCCGGAAGTTATGCATTCCCGTTTCGTAAGGGGAACAATAATATAATTAAACTGGGAGATGGAATGGTTGGGCAGGCAGCTTTAGATAAAAAGGCAATAGTCTTTACCGATGTTCCGGCAGATTATGTAAAAGTATGTTCTGCATTAGGCGAAGTTACTCCGCATACCATATTAGTTCAACCATTTTTATTTAATGGAAATGTAAAAGGTGTTATTGAGTTTGGATTTGTTACGGAATTCAGTCAGCTTAAAATGGATTTTATAACCATGGTTCTGGATAGTTTGGGTATAGCTATTTATTCTGCACAGGCCCGGTTACAGTTAAATAATTTATTAGATGAAACGCAGCAGCAGACTGAAGAATTAGATAGCCAGCAGGAAGAATTAAGGCAGATGAATTCTGAGCTTGAAGCCAAGGCCGAACAACTGGAAGAAAATAATAAATCTATTGAACAGGCCCATGAAGCAATCAGCTTAAAAGCTTTGGAACTAGAACAGACTAGCCAGTATAAATCAGAATTTTTGGCTAATATGAGTCACGAGTTAAGAACTCCGCTGAACAGCATTTTAATTTTGGCCCGTATTTTAAATGATAACAAAACCGAGAATCTGAATGAGGACCAACTCAAATATTCGGGGGTCATTTATACTGCCGGCAGTGATCTGCTTGAATTGATCAATGATATTCTGGATCTGTCTAAAATAGAATCGGGTACAATAGATCTGAGCATTGAGGAAGTAAAAGTGGATTCTGTAAAAACTGACCTTGAACTTTTATTTAACGAAATAGCAAACAACAAAAAGATCGACTATCAGGTCAATGTCGCAGAAAATGTTCCGGAAATAGTAATAACCGACCGTATGAGACTACAGCAGATACTGAAGAACCTGCTTTCAAATGCCTTTAAATTTACCTCTCAAAATGGTTCAGTTTTTGTTAACATACGTTTGGCAAATAACCATACTCAATACCATACTGAAAATCTTAAGTTGCTAAAGGGTAAAAAGGTTGTGCAATTTGAAGTTAAGGATTCGGGTATTGGTATACCGGCTGAAAAGCAAAAGGTAATTTTCGAGGCCTTTCAGCAAGCTGACGGATCTACAAGTCGAAAATATGGTGGAACCGGTTTAGGTTCGTCGATCAGCCGTGAACTGACCAATATTTTAGGTGGCGAGATTCAGGTGGAAAGTAAACCGGGCGAAGGCAGTTCATTTTCGCTGTATGTTCCTGCAGATTTCAGCAAGGAATATGCTCTTCAGTCTTCAACAGATTCTGAAATCAAACTGGTTAAACCAGCTTTAGAATTTTCGGCTAAGCCTATATCTGAGCCAGTGAAATTTTCAAATGCCCAAAAGGAACACGTAATGCTCATTATTGAGGATGATGAAAATTTTGCAGAAGTTTTAAAAGATTATGCCATTGATCGTGGGTTTAAACCCTTACTGGCCTATCAGGGAGATACCGGTTTGGAAATGGCTCTGCACCATCAGCCAGATGCAATTGTGCTGGATATTATGCTACCTGTTATGGATGGCTGGGCGGTTTTAAAGAAACTAAAGGAAAATCCGGGAACAAAGGATATTCCGGTGCATATGATGTCGGCCAGTGATGAAAAACAGATCAGGGCACATCAGCAGGGAGCTATCGGCTTCCTGAAAAAGCCAGTTGAAAAGGAAAAGCTAGATGAAGCATTTCATAAGCTGATCAGGAATACGGAATTTAAACTGATCAAAGTTTTAATTATTGAGGATCATGAGATCCAGAACGAAAACCTGCGCCGCCAGTTAACCGAACATTCTGTAGAAGTAAAACAGGCTTTTAATGGAAAACAGGCTATGGATGCTTTGGCATTGGATAATTCATTTGATTGCATAATCCTGGACATCAATCTTCCGGATATTTCAGGTTTAGAATTGTTGGATAAAATTAAACAAAACGAGAATTTCGAAAAAATTCCGGTAATTATTAATACAGCCATGGAATTAGATAAAGAAAGTATGGCCCGCGTTTTAAAGCATACGCAAGCCATGGTTCTTAAAAATAGCAAATCGAATGAGAGGTTGCTTGATGAAGTAAGTCTCTTTATGAATAAGTTGCAATCTCAAAAAAATCAAAATTCTAAAAGTTCGTCTGTAATTGCAAAAAGTGCCCTCACTTTAGAAAAATCATTAATGGATAAAACCGTATTGATAGTTGATGATGATATGCGCAATATTTTCGCCTTGTCCAGCGCATTACAGGAGTATAATATGAAGATAGAGATTGCCAATAACGGTCTGGAAGCACTAAAAAAGCTGGATGAAAATCCGGAAATTGATATAGTGCTAATGGATATTATGATGCCCGAAATGGATGGATATGAGGCTATGAAGGAGATTAGAAAGCAAAACCGTTTTTCAAAAAAACCTATAATGGCATTAACTGCTAAGGCTATGAAAAACGACCGTGAAAAATGTATTGAGGCCGGTGCCAATGATTATATTTCAAAACCTGTTGATGTAAATAAATTGGTTTCCATGATGCGGGTTTGGCTTAGCTGATAATTTGGATCTGACATGCTGACTGCAAAGTTAATAACCCTTGAACAGGTAGAAGAGATTATTGATCTGGTGCGTAAAGTGTATGGGTTTGATTTAGGTGGATATTCCCGTGCTTCAATAAAGCGACGCTTGGTTCGCATTATGTTAATAAAGGATTTTACAGTATTTGAGCTAAAATCACAGATCATAAATGACAACGATTTTTTTGAGGAGTTTTTGCAGCAAATAACTGTAAATGTGACAGAGATGTTTCGTGACCCCGGTTTTTTTAAAGCTGTAAGAGAAAAGGTACTTCCATACCTGTCCTCTTATCCGCGGATTAAAGTTTGGAATGCCGGATGCTCTTCAGGTGAAGAGTTGTATTCTTTTGCTATTTTACTAGCCGAAGAGGAATTGTATGATCGTTCTTTTTTGTATGGAACAGATATCAATTTCTTAGTTTTAGAAAGCGCTAAAAAAGGAATTTATGATCTCAAAAAAATGAAACAAAATTCTGAGAATTATATTGCTTCGGGGTCAATAATGTCATTAGCTAATTATTATGTAGCGCAATATGATGCAGTTTCTATTAATACCTCATTGAAAAAGAACACACTATTTTCTATTCATAATTTGGTAACCGATGGTGTTTTTAACGAATTCCAGATTGTTTCCTGCAGAAATGTGTTAATCTATTTTACTGTTGAACTACAGGAAAGGGTGTTGAACCTTTTCTATGAAAGTTTATGCCCGCTGGGTTTTCTTTGTTTAGGCTCTAAAGAATTTCTCAGAAATGGAGAGCTCGCCCGTAAGTTTAGGGTAATTGACAAAACCGAAAATATTTACCAAAAAATTGAATAAGCAGGATCATCAGCATATCGTTAGTAAAATAAAAAATGCTGAAATACTCGTTATGGGGTGTATTACTACTGCCCCCCATAGCCAAGGGGGTAGCTTCTAAATATAGTTCCATATGTTTATTAATTACTATACCAGTTTTTAATTCTGCAGGTGGTTTTTCCATCATTTATGATTTGGTATTAAATTTTCCGGAGAATTTTTCTTTACCCGTTCTGATCGTAATA
>DHXK01000078.1:0-373 GCA_002413665.1 Legionellales bacterium UBA5158
AAACTTGAGCCCGATTGCCCTGGACGGGGATACAGTAATGCATCCCTGTTACCCGACATGTCTACAGGAAAACTGACAAAAGTATTTCTGTCAGTTTTGTCAGTAAGGGGTATGGGGAAATCTAAAAGTTCAATCTAAGAATAGGATTGCATTGCTCCAGAAAACCTTTTAGGGCAATTGATCTGATGTGGATTGCAACTAACTTTTAAGTAGCAAGCTAAAACCAACAAGGGCGCACTTAAACGTTGCTGCGCAACGGATGATTTAAAATACACATTGTTGCATTAAGATGTTGCGTGCTGTTTGGTGCGCAAAAACTCACGAGCCTAGCCCCGCTGTGCCTTGATTCTTGACCGTGCAGACGTCTGCACGG
>DHXK01000078.1:517-902 GCA_002413665.1 Legionellales bacterium UBA5158
CCGTGCAGACGTCTGCACGGTCAGGAATCATTACCATATTCAATAATAATCTATCGCTTGTTCAAACTTATTTTCAAGTGTGTCGCTACATTAGCACTACCACGCTGACTTAACGAGGCTGCGCGTCTATCGCGGGATCGTCGACTCGTTGCGTCGCAACTTCCCTGCCTCCTCGATTATGAAAAGAGTGTTTGTAGAAACGGCCTAGATTAGATTTATTAACTCTGACGTCCAATAGAGCTCCTAGAGTCTGACTACTTGGCAAGGGAAAGGGAGATGATAATAACCAAGTGCTCCCGCCATTGGTGCTAGTGTAGGCCAACGGTAATGGGACCAAATTACTGGAGGAGTTTCCCACAGTAGTGCAGTTACTACCTATGCAGCT
>DHXK01000078.1:1136-6773 GCA_002413665.1 Legionellales bacterium UBA5158
CTCCCGCCATTGTTGCTAGTGTAGGCCAACGGCAATTGGTTTTTGAAAGAACTGTCCAAAGAGTCTCCCACAGCGGTGCAGTTAGTACCCGTGCAGCTGACACCGAATAGAAATCCTCGCGTTTGACTACCTGGCAAGGGAAGTGGAGAGGTTAATGATAAAACCCAAGTGCTCCCTCCAGTGTTGCTAGTATAGGCCAACGGTAATTGGTTCTGACCATTACTGTCAGAGGAATCTCCCACAGCGGTGCAGTTAGTGCCCGTGCAGCTGACACCGAATAGAAATCCTTGCGTTTGACTACCTGGCAAGGGAAGTGGAGAGGTTAATGATAATGACCAAGTGCTCCCGCCATTGTTGCTAGTGTAAGCCAATGGCTGGCCGTTGCTGCCATTATCATCGAAGGAGTTTCCCACAGCGGTACAGTTACTATCTATGCAGCTGACGCCGTGTAGTTCTCCTTGCGTCTGACCAACTGGCAAGGGAAGGGGCGAGGTTAATGATAATGACCAAGTGCTCCCGCCATTGTTGCTAGAATAGGCCAAGGGCAATATGTTCAGGCTTTGCTCACCACGCCTGTATCGGGAGTGACCCACAGCGGTGCAGTTACTACCTATGCAGCTGACGCCGTTTAGTGTTCCTATCGTCTGACCACCTGGCAAGGGGAAGGGCGAGGTTAGTGATAAGGACCAATTGCTTCCGCCATCATTGCTAGTGTAAGCCAACGGATTGCCGTTGGGGACATTACTGGGACCTTCGGAGTCTCCCACAGCGGTACAGGTGTCATTACTGCAGCTGACGCCAATTAGACTTCCTGGAAGAACTGACGATGGTGGTGTTGCTACCACGGATATATTCAAAGGTAAAGCTGTTCCAGCACACGTTTTATCGCCAGGAAAACAAACAAATAAATGATGATGAGGATCTGGATCATTTCCATTGACGGCACCGGAAACTGTGAGGTTTAAAGTGCAGTGATCATTTGAAGATCCGTGCGGGCCCAAATTAAAATTGTTCGCACAACCTCCACTTGCGGTTGTCACATGAAGCGGCAAATACCGCACATGATTATTATATCTAGTGATCGCTGTATTATTAGTTACAGTATAAGAAACCTGAATTGGACTACCTGATATCATCGTGGTGGGTAAAGGAAGTACGGTTGGTACAATTGTAAAAGGCAGCGCATAACTTAAACTGGCAAGACTCAACAAAGACAATGACAAAACGATTTTTATCACTTTGCCCCAGGTGGATAATGACTTTTTCATTCTTAAATTCCTTTTTTAAAATAACCAGCTGAGCTGTGCGAGTAGTTCATTAGCATAAAGATGTTTTGTTGAAAGCGTACCACTTACACTAGTGACATCAATTAATGCGGGTGTACCTAATTGAAATTTACCTGCATCAATAAATCGATAACCCACTCCTAAGCGTACATGAGGGGCGATATCCATCTCCACGCCTGCGCCTATTAGATAAGTAAATGCTGTTTGAGTATTGCTGGGATATTGTCTTGTAAAGGTGATATCAAACGGAACGTTTGTTTCGTAGTTTTCTGCTTTATTAAATGAAGCTCCAATGCCGACTTCACCATACGGATGAATATACTTAGACTGCTGATAAATAAATTTACTTTCCACCAAAAGCTGACGTGTCAAGACAGAATAGTTATAAGTCCATGTATCAGCAGATTGCAGATCAGGACCTTGCAAGAGAGAGCCTTTTACACTCATACTTTCTGCTTGGTTAAACCCTAAACCAAATTGCATAGCGTAGGCGGGATTTAAAGACCATTCTCCACCGATAAAACTACTAAAAAAGGCGCGAGTTTGAGATGAGCTTGCAGCGGTGTAATTGTAAAATTCATCCTCAACTGGATCTATAATAGTAAAGTCTTTAGATTTTCCTACGTCTTTTGCAAATATTGCACCACCACCCAATGTTATCACGCCGCGGCCAGTAGATAACGCATCATAAGCGGATGAAAAATGTTGGTTGATTCCTGCAAAGCTAAATGTGCTAGCAGATAAGCTTATTGCCATGATAAGAATTTGTGAATGTCGTGGATTTCTTGTCACTATCCTTGTGATTTGCATTGTTATTCCTTAAAACTCATTAGAATGTAGACTTTAAACTAACAAATTATGTTTTACGAACATTATTCATTAGGCAGGGCCCACGCATTAAAATGTAAACACTTTCAATAAAAGTGTCATAAGATAATCATTGTCCCAGCCAGCATCGAGCCGTTTTCCTCGGATACTTCTCTTTTTTGGATCTTGTTTTACAACGTTATATCCAATTCGTCTCACTATTGCTAAATTTTCTGCTGAGTCTCCAGCGCATGTTTTTGATTTATCATCCCCGAAAGCAACATCTAAAACCTAATGTAAATTATTTTCAATAGACCAATAGACTCGTACAGCGTTACTAAAAATGTTGACATCTTCTGAGAGCGATGTAAGAAAATAACGACGCTCAAAGCTTGTTACATTATTAATAAAACGTTCTGACTCAACCATTCCTACGCTCTTTAAATTTTTCCATTTCTCTTTATCTTCTAGCCAGTCAATGGATTCAGTAATGTAGTATCGTCTTGCCTCTACTCGACCATGACCTTTGTCATTCGTCTCTACTATTTGGTGAGGAACATTTTTTAATTTATTATCTGCAATAGTATCTAAATATAATTTCACATCATCATAAAGATTTTTATGATTTTCTTTTAATGCTAAAACATAATCTGCACCTTGAGAAATAATTTTTTCTGCAATGTTTTTTTGACATCCCATCGCATCAATAGTTACAATACAACCCTTTAAAAAAAGGGTTTCTAGCAACTTTGGTGTAGCGGTAATCTCATTTGATTTGTCATCAATTTTTCTTTGCCCTAAGACCAGACCATTCGCTGACGAAAATGCACTAACCATATGGATAGCTGCTTTATTAGATAAAGATGAACCATTCGATGAACGTAATCTTTCACCATCAATTGGCACAATACTTCCTGCGCTTAGTGCAACGCAAGATTTCATCCATGCAATAAAACTTTTTTCAAATTGTTCAGGATCTAATATTGAAAAAACTCGCCATAAAGTATCATGCGAAGGAATGCCATTTGGTAATTCTAAAAATGTTTTGAACCAAGCATTTTTAGCGTGGCCGAAACGCTCTATGTCTTCCCAAGTTTCTGCTCCGCAAATTACCGCGCACAGTGTAATAACTAAAATATCTATTAGCTTGTGAAGTTTTTTGCGATTTAATCTGGGATCTTCAATTATTGAAAAATACTCGAAAAATGGTCCTTGCAGGGCTTCCATGAGAAAACTACTTCCGTCAGTTTATAGTGGAGAAGTAGTTTACATTAACTTATTGATCGCACAACTTTTAATGCGTGGGCCCTGATTTCAGGTCAGTTTAGGATTACGAAGAATTTAAAATACGTTATGATCACCCTAGGCTTGGATTCGTTGTTAAATCAGTAATTCGTGTCTATCTTTAACTTGCGTTCATTAACGCGGCGCATAGCTATTGACGGGACAGACCCTTTGGTATTCCTTGACCACGTAAAATTTTTTGTTAATATTCCTGCTAATACATAGCTCATTAATTTTAAGGTTTCAATTCAATGCCTAAAGACGTAATAATTCAAATAGTGAAAGAACAAGATGCACCAACACAAAGCGCTCTAATTCCAAAAAAAAGTAAGTCGCTACATCCTTCTCTGACAGATGATATACCTAGCAAAACATGGTTTCATATGTCTTTTAAAACACGTCGTTATACATCAATAATTTCAACTTTTGATGTAATGCTAGGTTTATTTGAAAGACGTTGGTTCGCGCTGAAAAATTTTCATGAACACAAAGTTCCAAGCTGGGGTAGCGGTATATTTAATATGCTGCCAAGTCTTATCGTTTGGAGCATACTTTTACGTGAGTGGATTAATCGTAAACCTGATGAAGTCACTCCCGATTTAGGTGCAACAAAATCCTTTTTAAAACAATTTAAAAAATTGAAAAATACGAGTCAAGAATTAGAGAAGCATGAGAATGAGAAATATCAATTTCATGGCATGTTACATGCGTTTAATTATCCAGGCAATAATATTTATATTGATTTTATGCTTGGTAATTTTATTCTAGGTTTGCGATTTTTAAATGGTGTTTTATTTATGTTACAAACAATTCAGTTGACTTCATCTGAAAAAAATAAAGAAATTACTGACATCTCTAGTGATATTTTTACCATGATTAACGTTTTGTATACTTCATATATGATACTTCATAACACAAAAGAACGCCCCCTTGTGAAAGCGGATGATTTCTTTTTTTCCACTAACACGATTACTAAAGCAATTAAAAAATTTAAAGAATATGGTAAGCGCCGTCATCAAAAAGATCTTCAAGATCACGGCGTATCCAAAGCAGTTGATAAATTTAAAGAAATGGGTGAACGATATCGCCAACGAAAACAGGAAGAAAATAATTTACGCTATATGAATATCACTCCATTACAAAAATTCAGCAATTTCAATAAATCTCATAGTAAACCTTCCTCTGGTTTATACGAACATTTATTACCAGAATTGGGTGTTTCACGAAGTAGGAATGTTTAATCGATGTTGATTCTTAGTGTAGTATGAAGTGTAGACGGTATTAGACAATTTCTGCAGAATAACACCACTTATCTTCTCTTTGCTACAGGCATTTGGTTAATATACATAGGGCTATATTTGCAAATAAGAGGGATCTTTCTTAATACTCTCTTAATCTGAAAATGAGACAATGATTCTCTTCTGAAAGTCTTTCAAAAGAGATTTTAGTGATGTTTTCTCAAGCTAAGAATATAGCATCTACCGTATCCGCTAAGCTTCATTTGGGGGCTCAGAATCTCAATCCATCCCCTTTGTTGAATGACAAATTACATTTTATTCGTTCATGCGTTGAAACTTTATTAATGTCTGCTATTTATAAGGCTCGTTTTCCTGTTAAACAAACCATTCATCGAATAATTTTATTAGCTATTTTTGCAGAATTTCACGCAACTGGAAATTGCATGGAACATGCAGCTTTAGCACTTTTAGAAGCATGGAAATTAAGAATAAACATTCCAACAGAAATTATCGTTGTGGAAGGAAAGCGTCAAGATAACAAGAATGATAACCACGCGTTTCTGCTATTGAATCGTCATAGTATGGTAGATGTTCGTTGTTTCGCTACTTGGCATAATGTTGTTATTGTTGATGCATGGCAAAGTTTGCCTATCATAAAAGCTACATCACTTGTACACCCAAAAATTTCTAAGGAATATCTAGAAGAAAAATATTTAGTCGGAGGATTTCTAAAAAAAATTAATGACGTCCACAGCGTTATACGACAAAGTAAAAATTTATCTCATCAACAATGGTTTGATTTGGTGGATTTAACTTCCGTCGTTATTGAGTTTTTATTAAAAAATAATTCTTCTAAAGAACTTATTAATTTGGACGGCCTGATTTTATTTTTAAAAAAGAAGCAACAAGAATTTATCACTCTAGGTGCGCAATCCATTCCAGTGACAAAATCGAGAAATACATGGTTTAATCGTAAAGAGGGTAGTAATGCCATTGTTGTTGCAACATCTAAACTTGCTGCT
>DHXK01000078.1:6813-9425 GCA_002413665.1 Legionellales bacterium UBA5158
CTGCTACCCCATCACCGCAACTTAAATGCGCATAAAAAACAATGTCTACTTAAACACATAATCAACTTTATTAATTAATTGCATTCTAAAATAGTTAGCATTTGTATAGTGTTGCGTTATATTAACACCCACTTCATTTGTTTACTAAACAGCTAATTTACTGGAGCTCAGGATGAGCGAAAATTCAAATTCTAAAATATCCTTACTGGCCGCGATTGCAATTGGCATCGGGGGCATGATAGGTGCTGGTATATTTTCTATATTAGGGGTGGTGGCGCAAGCAGCTGGATCCGCTATGTGGTTGTCTTTTTTAATTGGTGGCATCATTGCTTTATTTTCTACTTATTCCTACGCCAAGCTTGGTGCGAAATTTCCAACAGCAGGTGGTGCAGTTGAATTTTTAGTGCAAGGCTGGGGATTAGGTGCGATGAGTGGCGGTATTAACCTATTTATGTGGATAGGATATATCATTTCTATTGCGCTCTACGCACAAGGTTTTTCTGCATATTGTTTAACGTTTTTTACTACTACTTCATCTCCGTTATTATCAAAATGTATCGCTGCGGGAATCGTGCTTTTTTTTACATTGGTTAATATGTTAGGTGCGGGCTTGGTCGGTAAAGCCGAGCTGTTTATTGTCATTGTGAAGGTAAGTATTTTGGTGCTCTTCGCGGCGGTTGGATTATTCTTTATTCATCCAGAAAATCTTTCTCCTTCAAATTGGAATGGCGTCGAACAGATATTTTTTGGTGCGGGTGTGCTCTTTATTGGTTATGAAGGTTTTGGATTGATCGCCAATGCTGCTGCTAATATGGATAACCCACAAAAAAACTTACCAAAAGCTTTGTATCTTAGCGTCTTAATTGTTATCGCTATTTATTTAGCCGTATCAATTACTGTCATAGGTAATCTGTCGATAAATAAAATTCATTCTTCAGGTGATTTTGCACTAGCTGAAGCTGCAAAACCATTTTTAGGTGAACTTGGTTTTAAGTTAATCGCTATTGCCGCATTATTTTCGACAGCGTCAGCAATTAATGCAACGCTATTTGGAGCGGCAAATGTTTGTTATATGATTGCACGTGATGGTGAGCTACCAAAATCATTTGCACGGACAACATGGCATGGTGCCACTGATGGCTTAATCATTACGACATCACTGGTTATTGTGTTTATTCTCTTTTTTGATTTGGCGGGTGTCACGATGATGGGAAGTGGCACATTTCTATTAATTTATGCGGCAGTCAATGCAGGGCATTTGAAAATCTTATCCCAAACCGGGGCAAATAAATCTTTGGTAATGATTTCATTAGTACTTTGCTTAGTGCTCTTTTGCATATTAGAAATTTATACGTTTAAACACTCACCCACAGCAGTCTATACCATGATTACGCTATTAATCGGGTCATTTATTGTTGAAAGAATACTGCGGCTTAAGCGGGTTTAAAAACAGTTTTATCTTTAGCGTTAGGGATAAATAAAATTTGTGCGACTGAATAGAGATTCAATTTGATAGCTCACATCATTCAATTTTAATTCTATGAGCTATAATTAGATATCACAGAGGATATCTTATGAGTTCTAGTCACTTATATGATGATGAAAAAAGCCTGCCTCAGTTGGGTTTAGCGTTGTTGATCATTTATTTAGCGCTAACCAGCGGTGGAACAGAACATAATTGACGTAGATGCATATTTATAGTACATTTCGGTATTGTTTGCATCATTTGTTATTGCATAGACACTAAATAGCAATAACTGAAAAATGTTTGGGACGAGTTATGGTAAATAGTTAACGTGAACGCTGAAGATTATTTGGCAGTGTTGTATATTGCGCAGATAGATGTTCATTAAGATTTCTTTCCAAGCATAGGCTTATAAGATGATTCAAAAATCAGTTATAGTGGCTGTTTTAAAAAAATGGCCTGAAACCCGGTGTTCGTCTATTTTGTTTAAAAGACATAGACGTTATCCTGAGAATTTAAAAAGTTTTATCGAGGATGTTGATCTTCACTCAGATGGAAATCTGACAAATGACGAGTTTGTCAAATTTGTTCAATGTGTTTGGGATGCCAAAGCCGCAGTTTCTTTTCGCGAAGACAAAAATTCGATGTTGGATCTCTTGGTTTCTTTACAAAAAATAATACCCGAAGAAAAACAGTTAGCAATGCGGTGGTTGCATATAAGTCATAATTTAACGGATGCTTATCTAATTCCATTAATGCAACATGCAAAATCTTTTGCGGTTGTAACTGCTTTAATAAGGCTAGATAATATTAACAATGCATTCATTTCTAGCACTGGCGGAAAAAAAGGTCTAGTTAATTATAAGGATTTACGGGAGGCTATTATCGCAAGCGATAATCCTTCAAGTACACCAGGTTTGTTGTTGAGGTCATCTCTTCAATATCCAATTAATGTCGAAGAAAAAAACTCTCCAGAAGAGCTGAAATTACCTAGTCATTCTCTGTTGATATAAAAAGATTGCGCGGAAATGAATATGTATTGCATAACTTTACTTAGTCTCGAACTGGTTCTTAATTTTTTTAATTTATTTCCATTACTCTACAAGTTGTCTATGGAATAACAAATAAGTCCAATGGTGTATGTATG
>DHXK01000078.1:9560-10380 GCA_002413665.1 Legionellales bacterium UBA5158
TGAATGAGCCATTAATGGCTTATGATCTTCTTATTGCTATTCCAGAAGAAGATCAAGAAAATATTAGTTCCCCAAAGTCTCCCAATTCTAAAACATTACGTAATGATACCTATGATTGTATAAAGCTGTTGCGCTCAGCGCACCGCAATGAAAGATGGCAAAACCATTTTAAAATGTGGAGACTATCTTTGTTAATGATGCTAATTACTTTTCCCTCAACAGCTTATTTCGCTTGGCGATACGTTACTAAATCTATCCAACAAGAAGTACATATTAACGATTATAAGCGATTATTTATTTTAGACACTGAAGAAACATGCCATGACAAATATCCTTTAGATGGAAATGGGACAGTAACCGCTACTTGTAATGATAATAATTACATAGATATGCTGCCGTTTTGTGAAATTTTGTTTGCTCAAATTTGTGCAGCTGAACGTAATAATCCAGAACTGGTTGCGTTTATCTTGTTTTTTATAATGGCTATGGCGACTTTGTCAAAAATATGTCGGAGAGGTGTTTTTCCTATTGCAGATGTATCTTACACATTATTGGGATCTTCGGCGATTAATGAAAAAAACAGTCAAAAAGTTCTTTCTGTAGTGAAAGATCTGGGCAAGGTGATAACAGACGAAACTATAGACCAAACTCTTGTACTTTTACCAAAATTATATACTAAGCATTATCTCAGGCTTCTATTCCATAAGGTTTTTGAGAAACGCAATGTGAACAGTGAAGGAATAGAAGATATTATATACGGTTTCTCTGGTATTGCCTCCTCTCGAAACAGAAATTAAACATAGGAGGCGCCAAGCAAAGC
>DHXK01000078.1:10588-16998 GCA_002413665.1 Legionellales bacterium UBA5158
TCCTTGAAGTAATATAACAAGACCTTATATTAAGCTTTCATAAGTCTTTTGAGAGAAATCACAATGCGCATGGATAAGCTCACCGCTAAGTTTCAAGCTGCTCTTGCCGATGCCCAATCAATGGCATTAGGCGCGGATCACGCCTTTATTGAGCCTGCTCACGTTTTAATGGCTTTGATCGATCAGGAAGGCAGCAGTATTCGTCCGATTTTACTTCATGCAAACACTAATATTCCTGCGTTACGTTCTCAACTAGAAAGCATGCTACAGCGCATGCCAAAAGTGGAAGGCACCGGCGGTGATGTACACATTTCCAATGATTTAAATCGCATATTTAATTTAACCGATAAGTTAGCTCAGAAGCGTAAGGATCAATATATTTCAAGTGAGCTTTTTTTATTAGCTGCTGTTGAGGATGCTGGTGCAATAGGTGAACTATTGCGTAAGAGCGGGCTCACCAAAGAGGCTATTGATAAAGCCATAGAGCATGAACGTGGAGGCACCAAAGTGGATGATCCTAATGCTGAAGATCAGCGTCGTGCATTAGAAAAATATACCATAGATCTTACTGCTCGTGCTGAGAAAGGTAAGCTAGATCCTGTCATTGGTAGGGATGCAGAAATACGTCGTACCATACAAGTATTATTACGCCGCACGAAAAATAACCCCGTGCTAATTGGTGAGCCAGGTGTTGGTAAAACAGCTATTGTTGAAGGGTTAGCACAGCGTATTATCAATGGTGAAGTGCCTGAAGGATTGCGCAACAAACGTTTGCTTGCATTGGATATGGGTGCATTAATTGCAGGCGCAAAATTTCGCGGTGAATTTGAAGAGCGTTTGAAAGCCGTATTAAATGATCTAGCAAAGCAAGAAGGACAAATTATTCTTTTCATCGATGAAATTCATACCATGGTGGGTGCGGGTAAAGCGGAAGGCTCTATGGATGCTGGCAATATGTTAAAACCCGCACTTGCACGCGGTGAATTACATTGTGTAGGGGCGACGACATTAGATGAATATCGCAAATACATAGAGAAAGATGCTGCACTAGAAAGACGTTTTCAGCGCATCATTGTGGATGAACCTACTGTCCCAGACACGATAGCTATTTTGCGTGGATTAAAAGAACGTTACGAATTACATCACGGTGTAGAAATTACTGATTCTGCATTGGTCGCTGCTGCAACGCTTTCACATCGTTATATTTCAGATCGTCAATTACCTGATAAAGCCATTGATTTAATCGATGAAGCTGGCAGTCATATTCGCATGGAAATAGATTCTAAACCCGAAGCCTTAGATAGCTTAGATAGACGTATTATCCAATTAAAAATTGAACGCGAAGCTTTAAAAAAAGAATCAGACGAGAGTTCAAAAAAGCGCTTAGAAAAATTAGAAGAACAGCTTAAAAAATTAGAAATAGAGTGTGAGAAGTTAGACGATATTTGGCGTTCTGAAAAAGCTGCTTTGCAAGGTGCGGCAAATATTAAAGCGGAATTAGAAAAAGCCCGCTTAGAAATGGAAACTGCTAAACGAGCTTCTAATTTAGCGCGTATGGCAGAGCTGCAATATGGCAAGATTCCTGAGCTAGAAAAAAAATTAGCGGAAGCAATGTTGGCAGAAAAAAAAGAAACGCAGTTATTGCGCAGCAAAGTGACCGAAGATGAAATTGCCGAAGTTGTTTCTAAATGGACACACATTCCTGTTTCAAAAATGTTAGAGGGTGAAAAAGAAAAATTGTTACATATGGAAGATGCAATACACACACGAATTATAGGGCAAAATCAAGCAGTCACAGCCGTATGTAATGCCATACGTCGATCACGAGCTGGGTTGTCAGATCCAAATCGTCCTATAGGATCATTTTTATTTTTAGGACCCACAGGCGTGGGTAAAACTGAATTATGTAAAGCGTTAGCAGCTTTTTTATTTGATACTGAGGACGCGGTTGTACGCATTGATATGTCAGAATTCATGGAAAAGCATTCTGTTGCACGCTTAGTGGGTGCGCCTCCTGGTTATGTAGGTTATGAAGAAGGGGGGTATTTAACAGAACTAGTTCGTCGCAAACCTTATTCTGTTATTTTGTTTGATGAAATTGAAAAAGCGCACCACGATGTATTTAATATTTTGTTACAAGTATTGGATGATGGACGTTTAACGGATAGTCAAGGACGTACCGTAGATTTTCGTAATACGGTGATTGTGATGACATCTAATTTAGGATCTGATCTGATTCAAGAAATTTCAAAAAAAGGTGATTATTTTGCGATGAAAGATGCTGTATTAGAGGTTGTCGGTAAGCATTTTCGTCCAGAGTTTATGAATCGAATAGATGAGATGGTTGTCTTCCATCCATTGGATAAAGAACAGATTAAGTCGATTACAAAAATACAAATTAAGCGTTTAGAGTCACGTCTCGCAGAAAGAGAGCTAGGAATACAAGTCAATGATGAAGCCATGGATTATTTAACAGCTAGCGGTTATGATCCTGTATATGGTGCTCGTCCTTTAAAACGGGCTATTCAACAGTACATCGAAAATCCTTTAGCACAAGAAATTTTAGCAGGGAAATATTCACCCGGTGATATAATTTCCATTAGTGTAGACAATAATCATTTAGTATTCTCAAGGGCAGCTGTAACCATTTAGACGCTTAAAAATAAAAGGACTCAATTATGTTATATAAGCATATTTTACTAGCAACGGATTTAGCGGATGATGCAGATTTTATTATTACCAAAGTGAAAGGCATGCAAGATTTTACTGGAGCTACTTTGACGTTAATCCATGTCGTAGAACCTATGCCAGGATACAGCTATGCCTATTTAGGCATAGAAGATATCGAAGGTCAGCTGATCGAAGAAGCACGTGATGCCTTAGGAAAATTAGGTGTTAAATTAAATGTTCCCGTCAAAAGTCAAATTATCGAAGTAGGGCCAACTAAATTAAAAATTCTTAAAGTAGCTGATGAGGTTGCAGCAGATTTAATTATTTGCGGTAGTCATGGTCGTCATGGTTTATCGTTGTTGTTGGGTTCAACTGCGAATGCGATTTTACATGGTGCAAACTGTGATGTGTTGACTGTGCGGTTGCCTGAGTAACCTGCCAGTGTTGCAATTCTTTCAACTAGGTTGAGTTTTAGAAACTTTTTTTGATGAATACATTTTTTAGAGGGAGATAGCTAATGGGAATGCCTTTTTCTGAAGACCCCGGACCTCTCCGTTATGATTATTTAGAACTTCGTAAAGAAGTGCTTAAAGAGCTAGTATCCAATGCGCAACAGGCAGAAGCTAAAAATCATAATCAAAAAGAATTCGAAAAAAAGAATCGTGAAAACGAGCAATTATTTGCGGAAGCAGTATCTGGAGCATTAGAAACAGAACGTTTTTTTAATATTTTGCGTGAATTACACGTAGAAGAAGTGCAGGAAGTTATTGCTGAGAATGAAGAAAAAATACAACAAGATTTCCAAGATCGTCAGAAACAAATTGATGTTGAGATAGCCAATTTTGACTCTATCAAAGAAAAACCAGACACTGGTGTAATTGATAAAATCGACGCACAAATTGATAGTATAAATGCTCTTTATGAAATTGCTGCTACACCTCTTATAGCTGAGTTAAATAAATGGGAGCAAACGGAATGGAAGGCTATCATAAGTAAACAAGCAGAAGTGTTTGTGTCTAAGCTTCCGGATCCTCCTGGTGTCGCAGGTGCCTCTCAAACCATCACAGATAAATGGGCTGAATCAAAAAAGGATATACAGGAAATATTATCATCCGGTCCTTCACTGCATAAGCTTGTGCAACATAATCCTCATATCAAAGAAGCTTTCGAAAAAGCTTATGCTGAAAATATGGAAGGTAAAGAAAGCAATCCTATAGAAACACAAAAAGCTACTGCTGCTGCTGCTTTGGCCAGCGCAAGGACCACCTACGAATTAAGAAGTAATCTTGCAGCAGCAGTTGAAGCTATGAAGCTAGCTCAGCAATTAGGACTTAAAGGAAGAAATGTAAGATATGCCGCGAATTATGTAAGTAGCATAGATTGCAAAAGAAGTGTTGGTGATTACGTTAACAATGTCATACATGCCACCGCTGATCTAAATGCATTTATGGATTTAGCGCAACTGACTTATGCGAGAAATTCAGCAGTTCAATCCTTAGAATCAAATAAATCCACATTGCAAGCCGCTCAGGAATTTCATAGGGACCCACCAAAGTTATCTGTGTCTATCCCAGCTACCCATCAGCCATATTTTAAATCAGTTGTAGATGAAACACTAACTATTCAACATTTTGGGAATGCAGGAAAAGCAAGACTAGATTTTTTAGCGATTGATGAATTTATGAAAGGTGACTTTCTCGATCCTAAGTTTAATATGACTGCCACTAAATTAGGGGCTGAATACGTTACAGATCCCCTGATGCGAACGAAGGTAGCAGAAATTATTTCCTCCATAAATAATAATATACCTAAAGAAGAAATAAGCAAAATGGTGTCTTCTTTGACAGAACATATACATTCAAAAAAGAGTCATGCATTAGATGTAAAAAAAATTTTTTCGATGCTTAATACAATATTAGGTGGTAAATTTTTGGATCCCACCTTAAAATTTACCGCTAATAGACTTGCAGCAGAATATTTAAAAAACCCTGCATTAAGAGAAAAAACTGACGATATCATTAAAGATATTAATACCATTCTGAAAACTGATCCCAAAACCCCTAAATATAAAGAGCTAGAAGCTAAAATAGGAGATGCTGCGGGTAAGTTGAAAGTATCTGTCGTTGCGACAGATACCCAGCAAATAAGTTTGAATACAGATAAAACAGAACAGATACAAGCTAAGCACGGGGTTAATCAGGAAAATGTTGACAGAAATGTTCTTCGTTAAGTTATGATTGGGCAACCGAGCCGCGACCGTCAGGAAGCGATCACTGTATGTGAGGTGACGCTTCCTGACGGTCGCGGCTCGGTAGTGACGTACCGATTGGTAGATCTTATTTAAAATTATCTGCCACAAAATCCCAGTTGACTAAATTCCAAAATTTCTCAACGTAGGTTGGACGTGCATTACGATAATCAACGTAATAAGCATGTTCCCAGCTTCGTAGCTTGGGTTGAGGTTCGAAACCCAACAGATCTTCACGAATTTCAAGAACAAAAGTTGATAGTTAAAATATATTAACATCATAAAAATAATTAATTTTATTAATTGCATTGCCTCCGTCATTATTAAGTCTGATAAATATGATTAGATGGAGGAAGAAAGCATGGGCTCACTTAGACCAGAGTTACAAAATTTATCTCAGATCAGTGTTAAAAATGAATTACATCACGAAATAAAAACCCAGTACCGAGAATTTTTTGAATCGCGTCTTGCGATTTCTTTACTTGATCAACCCGAAATTTTTTTATCGGTTAAAAAAATTTCTGCAGCGATAATTGAATTCATCAATCTTCATCCAGAGATTGTTCTAGCGCAAATTTCATCGAATATAAAAATCCGTGAAGAATTATTTAATGAAAATTATTTCGGGCGTTTAAATTCAGTGGGTCTTAATAGTTTTTCTTCTGCGAATTTAATTTTAAATAATATTTTAAAAGTATTAAGTTCAGCAGATGCTCCCTTAGATCAGGTTATGCAATTGCATGCTATATTTATTCATCGAATATACGATTATTTACCCGGAAAAATAGCTAAATCGGCATGGACTAATGTTTTATTTTCTGATGAATTATTTCATAAAAATAATAGGGGAAGAAGTGAATTAGAGAAGATACCTAAGTTAACAACTCAGTTAGGTGTGTGTCATAGTCCGGTCTTTAAAAAAATGATTAAGCAGGGTAATGCACAGCATCATCGGGCAATAGATCGTTTCTCGCCTGAAAAAAACTCAAGTTTTTTTTCACGTTTATGCGAGCATCATTTACCCTTTGTTGCGGGTCCGTCAGGTCATGCAGCATCTTTATTATTAGGCGCAAAACTATATGGTAATTTAGTGCTTGATGAATTAAAAGAATATGCAATGGCGTGCTTTGCATTTTTAGCAGCAGGGGGAAACCATTCGTTTACAGAGGTCATGGTGGTTGCCAATAGAGTAGGCGTGCCTATCGAGCATGATAATTATGCGGTGAGTTTTTCTGATTCTTTGAAACTATGGGCTGGATATAAATGGTTGGAGCGATTGTTTCCGGAGTTTTTGAAAAAAGCGGAAGAGCTTACTACCGAGCCGCGACTGCTAGGTAGCGATAACGGAATATGAGGTGACGCTTCCTGACGGTCGCGGCTCGGTAGTGACATATCAGACTAGTGTAAATTATTATTTAAAATTATCTGCGACAAAATCCCAGTTGACTAAATTCCAAAATTTCTCAACATAGGTTGGACGTGCATTACGATA
>DHXK01000078.1:17165-17435 GCA_002413665.1 Legionellales bacterium UBA5158
ACCCATACATCGCAAGTCAATAATGCTTTTTTACCTTCTTTTATAGGGGTGCCAGCATTGCTGGTGCTGATGATTTCGATGGAGCCATCGGTATTTTTTACTAACCAGGCCCAACCAGAACCAAATGTTGCGATTGCTTTTTCGCTAAATAATTTTTTGAAATCTTCGAAGGATCCAAATTTTTCGGTGATAGCATTTGCTAATTCACCACTAGGTGCGCCGCTGCTTTTGGGTGTCATGCAATGCCAATAAAAAGTATGATTCCAAATT
>DHXK01000085.1:0-5337 GCA_002413665.1 Legionellales bacterium UBA5158
ACATCAACTCCGTCTACGCCTGGTGCGCTTTGTGAAGGGATGTGTCGCAAACTTTCCCATATCCTTTCGCGCGTGATGTGATGACATAGCGATGTAAATTTGAGATTTGTTTCACATCGAGCTTTCACTGCTATTTCTTCTAGTTTTGTTACCATGATTGAGTTTATCCTTACATTGAATTAAGGCTCGATATCTCTCATTGTATAGAGCTCATGTTTCCCTAGTTGAATTCAAGTCCCGCTGGTCGCTTCCCCACGTAATAGGCTCTCCCTATCTCACAGTACTATCAACCAGTCCGACTTCCGACAAATCATCAAACCATTCTTGCTTTTCAGCTTGATTAGTCTTACAAGCTCCGCTTGAACTTGCCGGATCTCCCTTGTTCCCATGGAATCCTTTAATAACATGCCGTAGGTACGAACTCCGGAAATAATTCTTTGCTCTCACCTTTAATGAGCAACTAATTGCAGCCTTCCCCAAAAGAGGGATAAGGTCGGCTATTTCACATACGTTCGATTTCGGAGCTAATTATCCTGTTCAATAATTCCGGCCTGCTATTTTCCTGTCTACGCTTCGCAGTGATTGTTACCGCACACCACGCAAGACTCGGTACCTGACTGTTGGTTAGACCTTATCAGGGCAGTTATTTCAAACTGCTGTATCCCATGCGCTTTCAAGGCGCAACCTCCTCAGAACCGGACGTGCGGAACTACCGCATCCGGCTCCCGATAGTGCTAAAGGCATCTGCCTAGTTCAGCGAGCTTCGAACATAGATGTCGTCTTGAAGTTATCTGGATAGCCTACTCTTTTAAGTAGCTTACTAAAACTATCCCAGCTCGTTTTACGCTTACCACCTTTGCGATTTATCCAACGAAATAAAGATCTTTCACTCATAAAAATAAAAGACTTCACTCGTCTTTGATTGTCTGAGATGGCATGGTAATTTATCCACCCTCTTACAATTCTAATAACTCGCTTCAGCATTACGTGCGTGTCACATGCAAGATTTTCTTTTAAGTGGAAAAAGCGGGTCATATATGGACCCTACCTGGATGCAAGAGATAAACGTAAATTATTAACAAAATAAAGATTAAGATGCAGTCATATATTCGGCCTTTGGTTGAGTGATATACGTTCACTCTGGCCCTGATAGTATCTGCGCTCTTCCTCCTCATCAGGCCTCCGGCTTTATGTGCAGCCTCTGACTCGCATAGGTTTTGAAAGAGCTGGTCTTACCTATTTTGCTATCAATTTTGCCTATCTAAGACATTTTCCAGAACTGGTTACATACTACTTTTTTCTTTTACACTTTCAGCTGAGCCAACATATACTTTTCAATATTCATAGTGTGTTGGCAGGTTATCTATATAAATTACTTTTCATTTGAAAATCCATTTGCTGAACATGATTTACGATAACATTCACCTTTTGCTAAAATTGCCCAAATAATTCGAGCATTTTTATTAGCTAAAGCAACAGCTGCTTTATTGTTACCACAACGAATTTTTTTGTCGGCTATCCACAAACTTCTTTTGTCTGTTTTGTTTTCGCAATTTTGTACTACTGCTCGCGCACCATGAATTAGCAATGTTCTTACATAGCGATCACCTCGTTTAGATATACCAGACAATCTTATTGTATCCCCACTAGAATGTTGTTTTGGTACTAAGCCTAACCATGCTGAAACCTCTCGACCATTTTTAAATAATTTTGCATCGCCAATTGTGGCAATAGCAGCTGATGCTGATAAAGGACCGACACCCTCAATCTTCATGATTTCTTTACACATCGCATCTTGGCTGGCTATCATTTCAATTTGTTTACTAAAAGTTGCAAGCTGTGTTTTATAAGCCTTAAATTGATCGTTTAATTGTTCAAAAATAGCTTGTGATTTCGGCGTTAAATAATCTTTGTGATCATCTAAAATTTCTGAAAATTTATTAAGATGACTTATACCCTTAGGGATAATGATGCCAAACTCAGCTAATAGACCGCGCATCTGATTTGCTTGTGCTGTTCGCTGTTTCATTACGAGTGATCTAGCCCGATGTAACAAAAGTATTTCTTGTTGTTCTATTTTTTTATTCGGCACAAATTTCATATCCGGGCGCGTAACTGCTTCAGCTATTCCTTGCGCATCATTACGGTCATTTTTGTTTGACCTGATATACGGCTTTACAAATTGAGGAGCCATCATCTTAACCGTATGCCCCATTTTTTCAAATACTCTTGCCCAATGATGGGCGCTTGAACAAGCTTCTATTCCAATTAAGCAGGGTGGTAGATTAGCTATAAATTCTGCTAGCTTGCTTCTTGTTAATCTTTTGCTTAATACACGCTTACCTCGACTATCTGTTCCATGTAATTGAAAAACATTCTTTGCCAAATCTATCCCTAATACTTTAATATCCTTCATATGGATCCTCCGTCTTTATATCGAATGAAATGTTCTCGCACTCATTCTGGCTCAAATTGAAGCCTTGTTAAAGGTGTAGGGTCCATACTATTAGGCCTGCACTGTGCGTTAACCAGTAAAACATGCATCAATGAAAAAAGCGGGTTGAATCGAGTCGGAGGAGCCTCACAGCTCCGACCGCTCACACCACCGTACATGCGATGTCGCATACGGCGGTTAAACGTTTAACAAAGCTCTTTGCCGTGTCAGATTTATAAGACCTATCTTATCGAACCAAGCGTTATTCATGGCCTGACTAACGGGAGGAGTCATAGAAAGTCGCCACCAGCCTTTCCCAGAACTGGCGAGTCTCTTTGCATTCACTTCAGACACTCCAAGTTTCCTCGGGAATTTTGATATTGATCGACATGTTTTCCGTTGTTTCAATCGAAAACGGGGTCAGTCCTACAAAGTGCGTTAACCGCTAAAACATGCATCAATACATTCTTTAAGATTTTATTTTTTATAAAAATGGGTTAGCCGCAAAATTCGTTTTTTATTACATTCTTAATTTTAGCTAACTCCTGGCTCTCATCCACTAACAGGATTCTTTTTATAGCACGAGTGACTGTAGTGTGCTCACACTTAAAATAAGTCGCCACCATAGCCGCAGGGCCTATTTTAAATTCTAAAACAAGCCAAGCAATAACAGCACGTATTTTTGAACAAAAGCGATTTCGAGATTTTATATGTAAAAACGCTTCTTCAATCCTATAAAATAAACACACAGAATCGATAATCTGATCGAGAGTAAGATCAAATACTTCTTCGATATTATTCTGGAGAGACTCCAATCTTTTCATAAAGACATCGTCACATATTACTGGGAAACTTTTTCTATTCGCTATATTAAAATTTATTGCAGCATTTTGATCGGATGGTTCTACGATAAATTTTTTATAACAAATAAGTGCATCCATTTCGTCAGATGAAAAATATCCTAAAACAAAACTTGTGGTTAGCCATGAGTAATATGACAATTTTAAATATGCATTATGACTACTCCAACAATAATCCTCTGCATGAATAACCATTTTAGCTCGTACAGGATTGAGATGAATATATTGGATTAGTTTCAACAAATAGTTATCCGCATCCACAATAAGAGCCTTATATCGTCCTTGAAATAAATGACCAATTTTATTTCTTTTTTTATTTATAATTCTGGTATAACGAAAACTAATATTTTGAATAATTTTAGATAAAGGTATTTCGCCAACTTGGAGTGCGAGATGAACATGATTTGTCATTAAACAAAAACCATGAACCCGAAAATTAAATCGATTAACACCCTCACTGATTAACGAAAGAAATTTTTCTCGGTCGTCGTTTTCAAAAAAAATATTTTCACCTCCATTCCCTCTTAACATAACGTGATAAAAAGCACCTGAATAATGAATTCTTGGTTTTCGTGGCATATATACTCCAGAGAAATTAAATAAAATTAGAATTTGAAAAGAAGAAAAGTAAGAAGAATTAATGAGGAAATATTAGAAAATTGCGTATTCTGACCCATCGTGAACGCCGATTCTGAATCAAGGTGAACGCTTATTCTGATTTAACGTGAACGGTGATTCTGCTCGATAGTGAACGATTTTGGCGTGAATTTCAGAATCAGCGTTCACGATCCCAGAATTACCGTTCACGATGTCGTAATGTATTGATCTATTGCTGGAAATTTCAATTTTAACGCGGAACATTAGGCCTTTTTTAATGAGGGGCCAAATATGCCTGCGAAAGGAGTTTCCATGCACAAAATTAAAGATATTCTGCGTCTGCATTTTGAGGCTCAACTAAGCCAGCACCAAATAGCAGCAAGCCTGCAATTATCGTCTGGAGTGGTCAATAAATACCTCTCGCTTTCTAAATCAGCCGGCCTTTGTTGGCCCTTGCCAGCAGAGATGGATGAGATAAAGTTACGCAATCTTCTAAGGCCTCAAACCAAAAAAATAAAGCATTACCACGAGCCAGATTACACCAGCCTTCATCAGGAGTTAAAGCGCAAAGGCGTTACTCTCCTATTACTTTGGCAAGAGTATGAGCAAGCTCAAGGAAAAAAAGCTTATCGTTATGCTCAATTTTGTACGAAGTATCGTAGCTGGCTACAACGGCAAAAACCCAGCATGCGTCAAATACATCGTGCTGTCGAAAAACTTTTTATTGATTACTGCGGCCCCACAGTTGAAGTCATTGACCCAATCACAGGTGAGATACGCTCTGCTGCTATTTTTGTCGCTATTATGGGTGCATCAAACTATACATATGCTGAAGCCACCTGGGATCAAACACTACCCAATTGGGTCGCTTCTCACGTGCGTACTTTCCAATTTCTGGGAGGTATTCCAGCTCTGCTAGTGCCTGATAATTTAAAATCAGCCGTCACTAAAGCTTGTCGATATGAACCTAAAATTAATCAAAGCTATGCTGATTTAGCAGCACACTACGGCACTGCTGTATTACCAGCTAGACCTTACAAACCAAAAGATAAAGCTAAGGTAGAAAATGCAGTACTGATAGTGGAGCGTTGGATTTTAGCCAGACTACGTCATCATACCTTTGTTGGTTTAGCAGAACTAAACGCTGCTATTTTAAAACTTTTAAAGGATCTCAATAATCGCCCTTTTAAAAAATTACCTGGCACACGTGCAAGCCAATTTGAAGCCATTGATAAGCCTGCACTTAAAGCATTGCCTGAACGTCGCTATGAATTTGCAACGTTCTTAGATGCGCGAGTACATGGCGACTATCACATAGAAGTAAACCGTCATTATTACAGCGTGCCGCACATGCTGATTAAACAGTTGCTTAATGTTCGTTTAACGGCAAATACCATTGAATGCTTTCATCATGGGTTACGTGTTGCATCTCATGTCAGAAGCTTT
>DHXK01000085.1:5603-11569 GCA_002413665.1 Legionellales bacterium UBA5158
AAAAAGGCAGGCATACAACTTTAAAAGAACATATGCCAATAGCTCACCAAAAATATTCAGAATGGAGTCCGGGACGCTTTCTAAATTGGGCAATCAGTATTGGGCCTTGTACACGTGATGTTATAAAGCAAGTGTTAGATAAGACGGCTCACCCCGAGCAGGGTTATAGATCTTGCTTTGGCATACTTGCATGTGCAAAACGCTATAGCGCAATTCGTCTTGAAGCTGCATGTAAACGAGCTCTCGCAATTGGAGCGCCAAGACGTCACAGCATTTTATCTATTCTCAAAAAAGGCTTGGATCAACACCCTCTCAATCAAGCAGCTCCCGTACGCACAAAACTTCACGAGAATATTCGTGGCGCCACTCATTATCAAAAACAATTATTACTAACCACACCAGAAGGAGTAAATGATGTTGCTTGAACAAACGTTACAAAGATTACGCGCTCTAAAACTTGACGGTATAGCCGTAGCTCTTGAACACCAATTATCACAACCTGAATTCCATCAGCTGTCATTTGAGGAACGTATTAGCATGCTAGTAGACCGAGAGGTATTAGATCGCAGCAATCGTCGCATTACAGGCCTTCTACGCAAGGCCAGACTAAGGCAGCAGGCATGTGTAGAAGATATTGATTATCAACAGCCTAGAGGCCTAGAGAAGAGCCATATGGCAACATTAATCACCTGCGACTTTGTTCGTCATCACCATCACTTGCTCATTACTGGGCCTACAGGATGTGGTAAAAGTTGGATCGCTTGTGCTATTGGGCAACAAGCTTGTCGACAAGGATTAACAGTCAGATATTTACGTGCTGCAAAACTCTTTGAAGAATTACGCATTGCTCATGCTGATGGCAGTTACCTGAAATTATTAACTCAACTTGCAAGACATGAGTTGCTCATCTTAGACGACTTTGGCCTGGACCCATTATCACAACAGGATCAACTTGATTTATTAGAAATTATTGAAGATAGGCATCAATTAAAATCTATTCTCATCACAAGTCAATTATCAATAAAAGATTGGCATGATTATATTGGTGAACCCACTGTTGCTGACGCTATTATTGATCGTTTGCTGAATCATTCACATAAACTAGAGCTAAAAGGAGATTCAATGCGGAAGACGGAAAAAATTGACTGAACGTGAACGGTTAGGTTTAAATAGGCACCCCAGCAATTTGAGAAATATAACACCGTTCACCATCGTCAGAATTGGCGTTCACGTTCAGCAGAATACGCAAGAAAATTGAAAGGATATAAATTTTACATCATATTATTTGGGAAATACGGTTATTATAAAAATATATTAATAACGCACACTGCAGGCCTGACCCTACTAATGGCGTTAAATATTCCATGGCGGATTTTTAAAATACTCCTGGGGTGTAGTCACAAGCACTGCACCTTGGTTATATGAACGCGGTAAATTCAAAACTAACTGCACTGTGTTTTCAGGTTTTAATTTTTCACTATAATATTTTAAACTTGATGAGATGTCAGATTGAGACAATTTCACCTCAATTAAATCAATTACCTTGTTATTAACAATTGTGACAAAATCAACTTCACGCCCATCTTTATCACGAACGTAATGTAAAGAAGCTCTATGGCCATGATAATCTTCTAAGAAATTTAGACGCTTTAACAAAGTCGTAGCAACAAGATTTTCAAAACGGGCACCGTTATCACCGATGACATCACCGTTGTCATAGAAAAAAACTTTAGGGGGTTTTTGAATAGCACGCGGAATTTTTTTGGTTAACGGATAGATTGTAAAAGCTAAATACGTTTTTTCAATAAGGCTTAACCAACTTTTTGCAGTCTTAGGAGAAATTTGTAAATCAGCAGCAATGTTAGACAGCGTAATCATGCCGCCTACTCGCTCTCGCAACGCATCAACAAATAACGATAACGTTTCAATATTGCGTATAGATTCTAAATCCCGGATATCTTCACGAATAACTCGATCAAATCTCTCGCGGCGCCAGCGGGCTGCTTCACGGATATCATTTGATAAAAAAGGTTCCGGGAAACCGCCCAGTGTCATTAACTTTTCTAGCCCTTCATCCAAATTCATACCTGCAGGTAACTCATCAATAGTCAAAGGGTGCAAGCGCCAATAATGATAACGACCTAATAATGAATCACCACCTCGTTTGTAGGTATCTAATCTTGCAGAACCTGTCACTAAGAATTGTTGTTGAGGAAGTTTATTATCATAAATACCTTTAATCCAGGCTTTCCAGCGAGGATATTTATGCAGCTCATCAAATATAATTAATGTACTTTTTAATAACCACTCATGTTTCAATATAGCGCGTCTGTCTATATCATTATCCCAATTGAAATATTGGCCATTAGTAAATTTTTTAATAAATAAAGCCTTACCTAAGGTCGTCTTTCCGACTTGGCGCGGTCCGCCAATAAACACCATTTTTTTAACTAAATCATTATAAATCATGTCTTGAATATAACGTTTCATGGCTATTTTTTCCTGTACTACAAAACAGACGCGTCCAGTTTGGAGTATAGTACAAAACAGCCAGAATTTCAAATTAACTATAGAAGGACATAACTATCTTGTCGCTAGAATCAAAACATACAAAATATCATCCAGCGATATTGACTATTTTATCGAGCACCGATAAAATAGTCAGATGAAGTATCAACGCTATCTTGAAAATAATATTACTGAAATCTGCTTCAAAGCCGACAAAATGGCTTTTGTCTCGGGTCCTCGTCAGTGTGGCAAAACCACCATGGCAAAACTGTTATTAAAACAGCGTGGAAGCGGTGTTTATTACAATTGGGATGAAACTAAATTTAGACGTCAATGGACTCAAGACCCTCATCTTGTGTTACCCGAAGTGCCTAATAGTACAAAACCAATTCTAATACTCGATGAGCTCCATAAAGCAAAATTTTGGAAGCGAAATTTAAAAGGACTATACGATACCCAAGATGGCAAATTCGATATTTTAGTAACAGGTAGTGCGCGTTTGAATATCTATCGAAAAGGAAGTGATAGCCTAATGGGGCGCTACTATCATTTCAGATTACATCCTTTTTCTGTAAGTGAATTACTGAAAAGTCATTACTTCGTAATGCCTGATAATTTAATTTCTATTTTATTTTCTAAGCCGCACGCATCTCCCCAAGCACAAAAAGCATTAGAAAGTCTGTATCAATACGGTCCTTTTCCAGAACCTTTATTTGCAGCCAATCAAAAAACGCTTAACCTATGGCAACGTAATCGTATTGAAAAAATTATTCGTGAAGATTTGCGTGACTTAAGCCGACTACCAGAACTTAGCCAACTTGAAATGTTAGCCAGCTTGTTACCGGAACGCGCCGCTCAACCTCTCAGTATTAAAGGGCTTAGCGAAGATTTAGAGGTTGCTTACACTACGATCAAACGATGGCTTAATTATCTAAACGAACTATATTACTTTTTTAGTTTAAAGCCGTACGCTAAATCTCTCGCCAGAGCTTTAAAAAAAGAAAATAAACTATATTTATGGGACTGGAGTGAAATTGAAAATAAAGGCGCTCGATTTGAGAACTTGATTGCTTCACATTTATTGAAATATTGCGATTTCTTAACAGACACAGGTGAAGGAGATTTTGAACTAAGGTATCTTAAGAATAAAGAAAAACATGAGATTGATTTTATCATCCTACAAAATAAAAAAGTGTTTGCAGCAATTGAAGTAAAATATTCTGATGAACATCCCAGCTCGTCTTGGGTTAAATTTATGAACCAACTTAATTGTGCTTTTGGCATTCAGGTTGTGATGAAGCCAAATGTTTACAAAATCCATGAATACACAAATTACAAAATACTCGTTATTAGCGCGGCTAATTTTTTACAACATTTAGCCTAAGGAAGGTTATGACTATTTTATCGTCTGTCGATAAAAAAGTCAGGCTTGGTGCGCTACGAAAAAGCACTCTAGCAGCAAAAGCAGGTCATATATGGCCCCTGGAAATTGCAGTTTTTTTATAACTCTGCAGGACCAATTTATCATACTATATTGACAAAAGTAGCACATTGTTGTATAAATATAATATATGGAAAAAGAAAAATTACATTATGAGTTTTCATCTGAGAAGAATCAGCTTTTAATAAAAGAGCGTGCTATCAGCTTTGAAGACATAGTCGCGGCATTGTCTAATGGTAAACTGCTAGACATCATTGACCATCAAAATACGGTGAAATATCCTAAACAGAAGATTTACATTATAGATATCAATGGGTATGTTTACTTAGTGCCTTTTGTAAGAAAAGATAAACAAACTGTGTTTCTTAAAACTATTTTCCCAAGCCGAAAACTGACTAAGAAATACTTAAGCGAGGCAGGAGGTATATGATGAAAAAGAAAAAACACACTATAGTTAATATAAAACTTGACCCAGAAGAACAAGAACTTTTGGAATCTGTCGAGCGTGGCGAATGGAAAACCACTGATAATATTGAAGAAGAAACAACTTTTGCCAAAGAAGCTGCCGCAAATTTTATCCGTAAGGATGAGCGTATAACACTGCGTCTTTCTAGTGGCGACCTAGATCGTTTAAAACAAAAAGCCGCTTATAAAGGGTTACCCTATCAAACCTTTATTGCCAGTGTGTTACATGAGTATGCAGCTGGACATTTCATAGAAGTAGACTCAATTAAATAAGAAAAACGACAAAAAGCGGGGCAGGCCTGCAGAGTGCATTACATAAAAAAGGGTCCGGCACCACAGTAAATTATCACTTCTAACCCGAATCCCAGTAATGAATAGATTCGGGTTACTCATTTAAAAATATATAGTTAAATTTTAACAAACCGTATTAATCATTTTAATTTACCCACTCAGTTAGATAAAAATGTCTTATAATTTAAAACCTCAATGGGTGGTGAGTAAGGAAAATCAAGCCCTTGGTAAAGCAAATAAGCTTTGTCTCCTTTCTCCAAAAAAGCTTCTACTCCAGCAAGCATACGAGGATTAAATGTAGATGACGTTTTTATTTCAATAAGTTCTTTATGTTTTTTTCTATCAATAATTAAATCTACCTCTACTCCATGAGATGTACGCAAATAAAATAATTCCGCATGAGTTTTTTGATGCAATTCATTTTTCAGAATTTCACTAACTATATAATTTTCAAAGAGACTACCGGCCATAGGACCATTTTCAAATTGTGCTGTCGTTTCAATTCCAGTTAAAAAGGAAACAAGGCCCGTATCATAAAAATAGATTTTGGGGCTTTTCACTAAACGCTTACCATAATTATTATAAAAAGGGGGTAACATAAAAATAATATAAGAAGCTTCTAAAATGCTAATCCAACGTTTAATCGTTTTAACGTCCACACCGAGATCGTTAGCATAACGAGACATATTTAATATTTGAGCTGTATTAGCGGCAAGCAACTGCAATAAGCGTCTAAAATCACGTATATCCCCGATATGGCCAATAGCACTTATATCTTTATTTAAATAAGTTTCTAAATAAGATGAAAACCAATCTGCACCGTATTGATATTTTTGATCCAGTAATTCAGGATAACTTCCCTTAAAAATAGACTCCTTCCTTAAGGCCACAGGGACTTCAGAAAATTGAAAGGGAAGTAGTGAAAGTAAGCCTATTCTTCCTGCAAGTGATTCAGACACATTTTTAATGCGAGCAAATTGACTGCAGCCAGTTAATACAAATTTACCCTTAGTCTGCCGATCACGATCTACAGCAATCTTAATATAATTAAATAACTCAGGTACCTTTTGAACTTCATCAAAAATAATATGATCATTATAAAGTGACATAAACTTTTCAGGGTCATGATGAAACATATTTACCATACGATAGTCATCAAAAGTCACATATGTATAACTCTTTAAAAGGTGCAATAACAATGTCGACTTTCCTGATTGGCGAGGGCCTGTCATGCCAACAGGCACTTCTCCGGTCTCATGAG
>DHXK01000096.1 GCA_002413665.1 Legionellales bacterium UBA5158
AGTTGAGAGAGAGGTGTTTGTGTGAGCGGTGAATTGAGGCGTGAAAGTGAAGAAAGGTGGGAGGTCAGCTGTGTATGCATAAGTGCGATTGAATGCTGCGCCTATCCCTAAAGACGCGTAAGGATGAAAGCGTTCTCTAACACTCCACAGCAATTTCCATTCGACTAATAGCTGTCGGCTTTTTACTTTATAATGATAAGGAAATTGATTTGATGATGGCACATTAATGCCTTGAATCAAATTTCCGTTACCAGAAGAAAAGCTTGAAGGTTGATAAAACCCAAGACCTGTTTGTAAAGTCCACTTAGGAAATAATGGAACTTCTGTGCCGATAAAGCCACCGAAAATCTTTCGAGTTGAGTGATCACCACTTCTAGTATATTGATAGGTAGTAAAATCACCCTCCATTCTAAGAGTTTGCGATTGGCCTACATGTGTTGTTGCTATGCCACCTGAAACGGTTATAACAGGATGAAGCCACCAGGGTAGGGTTTGTTTAGTTATTTCAGCAGTCTCAGTTTTTGTTGTCGTTGTAGTATCTGTTTTTGTTTTTGTTGTTGTAGTTGTAGTGTTCGTTGTCGCAGCAAGTGTAGGGCTGGAGACCATCATTGCAAAACATAAAGTCGCTAGAAGAGTAGAAGCTAAATAATTTATCCTTTTTTCCGTTAGCATAAACAATCCTTGTTATGGCTGAATGTGATACATAGTCGCATAAAGGTTTTTTCATAGCAATCACAGGGTCTTTTGGTTTTGCTGTCCCGTCTTCGCGGGGAAGACAACTTATTCACGAGGATGATGCATCGTTATTCATCTATTTATTCTGGAGTTTGTAAAAGTATTCAAAGCTATTCTGCTTACTCTTGAGCTTTAATCTAATCGTTATTTTGCGTTAGTGTTTTTACTAACTGACCTAGGGTAATCACTACCTTATTGATTAACGGATTTGAAGGAAAATAATGATTCCTTATTACTTTTAAACCTGGAGTCTGTTATGTCAAAGAATGAAGAGATGAATCGCAATAACCAAGGACAAAATAAAGATCGTGATAATAAAAAACCAGGTCAAGCTGACGGCAATCAACTTCCAAAAAAGGACCAAAAGCATGATTATAAAGCTCCAGGGAAAGATCAAACCCGTGACAATAAAAAGCTAAATTCAAATTATTAAAAGTTAATTGCAAGAGTATATTACAGTAGGAGTTAACCGACTCCTGCTGTAATGTTAGCTAACAGAGTTGCCTTAATATCGATTACAAGACCATCGAATCACGTACTTATTATCCTAGTAATCTCCTCTCCAGAAGTGAATGAATCGAAATAACCACACAGTTGAACGCTTTTTTTCTTAATTTCACAATATTTATTTTTATCTATAAATCAGTCAGTTATAGTATGGTCGTGTTTTTTTAAGAAACCTGACATATTCTTCTGCTATACTTACCAAGTATATATAGAATAATTTAAGCCAATAATACCAACTGTGCCAAGAAAAATGACTTGCTGAGACAATTTTTAAATATTTTTTCCAAAGAAAAATTATTTCTCAAATGATACTTTAAGTTACACAGGGATGACGTCACATGGTCGATGGAACTTCCGAATTACCTGAAAGTAATAATAATATTGTTTCTGTCAATAAAGAGGAAGAAGAATCACTTTATGCTTCTATCCTCAACAGTTGCACTGAATACGCAATCGTTGCCATAGATTTAAATTTGATGATTACAGAGTGGAACGAGGGTGCGCATCGCCTCTTTCATTATGAATCAGTTGATATGGTGGGCAAGGTTAATCTTTTAAGCATTTACGATCCTGATGATGTAAAAGTAGGAGAAATTCAAAAAATTCTTGAGACGGCGAAGCAAGCCGGCGTATGGTCTGGGGAATTAAAATACATAGACAGATATAGCAAGGCCGTGTCTGTGCTCTGTACTATAACAACCATAGCCAATCCATTGGGTGAGCCCATAGGTTACACAGTCATATCGCATGATCAGACCGAGTTGAATAACAAAGTAAAAGCGTTAACAGAATCGAAGGAATATACTCGTAGTTTAATCGAATCGAATTTAGATGTTTTAATTACAACTGATTCTTTAGGCATTATCAATGATGTCAATCGACAGATTTGTGAGACAACAGAATTATCCCGTGAAGAACTGATAGGTTCACCTTTCAAAGTACATTTTACAGATCCAAAACGTGCCGAAGATCTTATACGGAAAGTGCTTTCAGAGAATCGTATAACCAATTATGAACTTATCATAAAATCTCGTCATGCTAAATTAACCCCCGTGTCATTTAACGCAACAACTTTCCATGCAGATGATGGTCGCTTGAAGGGAATATTTACTACTGCTCGTAATATCAAAGAGCAAAAACGTTTAGAAGAACAAGCTCATAAGCAAAGTGATGCTTTGTTAGAAGCGACTAATTTTTTAAATGACGTATTAAAAAGTTCAATATCTTATTCCATTATTCCTCTAGATTTAGAAGGTAATATTCTGATTTGGAACGAAGGTGCGAAACGCAATTATGGTTATACTGCTGAAGAAATGGTAGGTAAGAAAACGATATGGATTTTGCATACACCTGAAGATATTGAATCTGGACGAGCTAAGGCTATGCTTGATGAAGCTCTAAAAACGGGTAAATATGATGGTGTATTTGAATGTTTACGAAAAAATGGAGAACGATTTCCAGTCACTCTTTCTCTTACCATACGTAGGGATGCAGAAGGTATCCCTGTAGGCTACGTACTCATCTCTAAAGATATTACTCTTCAAAAAGAACAAGAACAGGCATTGAGAGAACAGCTCAGTTATAACCGTAGTCTTTTCGAATCCAGTTTAGATATTTCGATGGCAACTGATGCCTTAGGCATTATTACTGACGTAAATAAACAAGCGTGTACTGTCACAGGCTATACCCAAGATGAGTTGCTAGGAACACAGTTTAAAAATTATTTTACAGATCCTAAGCTAGCTGATGATTGCATACGTACTGTGTTAGCTGAAGGAATCGTTAAGAACTATGAGCTTACCATTAAAGGAAAAGATGGAAAGGAAACAGTCATTTCTTGTAATGCGACAACCTTTAAAGGTACGGATCAAAATCTCAGAGGAATATTTGCTGTTGCACGTGATATTACTGAACAAAAACGATTGGAAGTAGAAAGCCAAGAACAAAATATAAAATTGAAAGAGGCTACTGGCTTTTTAAATAATGTATTAGAAAGTTCGACTGCTTATTCAATTATCGCAGAAGATTTAGAAGGTAACATTCTTGCCTGGAATGAAGGTGCTAGACTGAATTATGGTTATACCGCGAAAGAAATGGTAGGCAAGCAAAACACACGTATTTTGCATGCACCAGAAGATATTAAATCTGGCCGTTTGCAAGCTGTGCTAGATGCAGCACTTAAAACAGGTAAGGAAGAAGGTGTATTAGAAAGCGTACGAAAAAATGGCGAAAGATTTATTGCATCACTCGCACTGACATTGCGTAAAGATGCAAATGGAAGACCTGTAGGTTACTTATTAATTTCTAAAGATATCACTGATCAAAAACGAGAAGAAGTTCTCGTGTCTAAGAATGTGGAATTAGTAGAACAAAATCGATTAGCACAACAGTCTAATCGATTAAAAAGTGAATTTTTAGCGAATATGTCTCATGAGCTTCGTAGCCCATTAAATGGGATTATTGGTTTCGCTGAATTGATGCATTTAGGAAAAGTAGGACCTGTCTCCACTCAGCATAAGGAATATTTAGGCGATATTTTAACGAGTTCCAGACACTTATTGCAGTTGATTAATGATATCTTGGATCTTGCAAAAGTTGAATCGGGTAAAATGGAATTTCATCCTGAACCAGTCGATCTTAACACTGTGATTGGTGAAGCATGTGATATTTTGCGTGCATTAATTGCTAAGAAAAAAATAACGCTGACGGTGAATGTTGATCCTAGTATTGCCAACATCATTATTGACCCAGCAAAATTGAAACAGATACTCTACAACTATATTTCGAATGCTTTGAAGTTCACAAATGAAGGAGGTTCGGTAAGCGTCCGGGTCATTCCTGAAGGCACCGATAACTTTAGATTAGAAGTAGAAGATAATGGTATAGGTATTCGAGACGAAGACATTTCTAAGCTCTTTACAGAGTTTCAACAACTTGATGCTAGTGCAGATAAAAAATATCAAGGAACAGGTTTGGGGCTTGCTTTAACCAGACGTATTGCTGAAGCACAAGGTGGAGAAGTTGGGGTAAAAAGTATAGTCGAAAAAGGAAGTACTTTTTATATTACATTACCCAGAGTGCCTAAACAATTAGATCAAAAAACTCTACCTCCAAAGCTGTTAACGTTGGAGCAAAAGCCTATTCAGTCCATTGATGCAGATGTCGAGAATAACGCTATAATGCCAATTAAAGATAGTGTAGAGAACCATGATATTTCAAAATCAGAAACTACAATTCCACAGAAATACTCAGCTACTATTTTGGTTATCGAAGATGATGCAAAAGATAGCGCCTTGATCACAAAAGAATTAATTGCCGCGGGCTATTTGACGGAAGTTGCCTTTACAGGAGCTGAAGCAATTAGACTTTGTCAAAAAAAACAATTTGATGCCATTACACTCGATTTACTACTCCCAGATATGAATGGTTGGGATGTGCTCCGTGCTTTTCGTTCCAGGGGACCTAATTTAGAAACACCTACCATAGTGGTCACTGTTGTTGGAAGTAAGGCTGCTAGTTTTGGTTTTATTATTCAAAATTTTTTGATAAAACCCATTAAACTTGAAGATTTAATACACGCGCTTCAACAGTCAGATGTTTATCAAAATCAAAATAAATCAATTCTATTCATAGATGACGATCCTAAAATGCTGACATTGTGTGAGCAGTACTTAAAGGATTATGGTTCAACCGTTATCTGTGAAAGTGTTCCAGAAAAGGCATTAGTGCTTGCAGCTGTTGAAAAGCCGGATGTGATTGTGCTTGATCTTCTCATGCCAGGTATAGATGGTTTGGAATTTTTGCGACGTTTTCGAATGACAGAGTTCGGGAAGAAAACTCCTGTCATTATTTGTACCTCCCAAGATATCAGTGATGTTGATCGAAGCCGAATAAAGGCTTCTGTCGAGGCGGTTATACAAAAAGGTGGAGGGTCTATGACTAACCTTATTCTTGAAATAAAGCTTATTTGCCCCATTATAGATATGAATTGAAATAGGGAATGAAATGAAAATTAAGTAATAAAACCTGATTTGGAAAACACTATGCCAGGCGAAGAAATACTTATCATAGAGGATAACCCTACCAATCTTAAATTGGTGAAACTACTATTAACGGTAGAAGGTTATGAGATTCGCACGGCAGTCGATGCAGAAGAAGCATTGAAAGTGTTAGAGACCTTTCATCCTCAACTTATACTAATGGATTTGCAGCTGCCGGTTAAAAGTGGATTTGAATTAACAAGAGAAATTAAATCAAATCCTAAATTAAAAGATATTTATATTGTTGCGTTGACAGCATACGCAATGAAAGGGGATGAGGAGAAGGCGAAAGCCGCAGGCTGTAATGGATATATGACTAAGCCAATTTCTGTGGCAACTTTTCCTGATGATATAGCTCAATATTTATTAATACAAGCAGCCATGCCTAAAAAGGAATGACGAGGTTATGAATAGGCCAAAAATTTTAATTATTGAAGATAATCCTATTTCTCGAAAAGTCTTAAAAACGACTTTAGAAAGTAAAAATTATATTGTCGTTGAAACAGCAGATGGTGCTTCAGGATTGCGAGAGGCCTCTATACAAAAGTTTGATTTAATTATACAGGATTTAACTTTACCGGATATTGATGGCTATACTTTAAATCAAAAATTAAGAGAATTACCAGAGGTTCGAGACATTCCAATTTTTGCGTTGTCTGGATTCTTAAGTGAATTAGATAAGCAAGCGAAGCATACTTTTTTTGCAATGTTTTTATTAAAACCCATACAGCCATCGTATTTATTAGATGTTGTGAAAGCGCATCTTCCTATTGAAGTACCATCAAATGTTCTGATAGAAAAAGGAAAGTATATTTTAATTGCCGATGACGATCCAATTCAACTTAAATTATTTAGTATGCAATTAAGAAATTTTGGTTTTGAAGTTAGCACTGCCTTAGATGGTGTCATCGCGCTGAATGAAGCTAATAAAAGAAGACCTGATGCTATCATCAGCGATATTTTAATGCCTAATTTAGACGGTTTCGGTTTATGTTTGGAAATAAAACGTGATCCAAGGCTCCGCACCATTCCTATCATTCTTCTTACATCACATTATCTGGAAGATGACGATTCGGCATTGGCCAGAAAAGTGGGTGCTAGCTGTTATTTGACACGCACTCCAGATATTGAGAATTTGATTGCTACGTTACTTTGCGTTCTGGATACTAAAGCACCTGCTTCATCGTCCGATGTACCCATTGAGTTGACAGAGGATATTAAAGAAAAGCATATCATTCGATTGACTCACCAGTTAGAACAACAAGTGTTGGAAAATTCTAATCTTGCACAACGATGTGCTTTGCTAATGTCGCAATTATCCTTAATTAGTGGGATAGCGAATGCGGTAACAAGTAGCGGCAAAGATATGAATGAGTCGCTTAAAGAAGTTCTATATTTCTGTTTGGATGCTACCGGTATTTCTAAGGGCGCCCTTTATATTAAAAATTCAAATAATAAAATAGAATTAAGCCAACAGATTGGTTACAAGGAAGAGGAAAAAGCAAATTTAGAATTATATTTTGGTCTCTCAATGTTGATACCAGAAATTACAGAACAAAACGAACCTTTTGCCATACCATCAGATATTTTTACTGGTAAGAGAGCCAAAGATTTTCTGGATCAAGCTAATGTAAAATCCGCCTTAATTGTCCCAATATTTTTAGGTGAGGAGTGCCTAGGTATATTATATTTAGGTTCGCATCTGAGTAATTTATTGGATGATAATATTAGAGAATTTGTACGGACTTTGGGAGTTCAATTTGGACAATCTATTGCATTAGTTTCTGCATTTGACAAGATTGGTTCATCTGAGAAAAGATATAGGCAGTTAGTTGAAATTTCACCTGACTCTATTTTTATTCAACAAGACGGTAAGTTTGCCTATGCGAATTCTTCCGCACTTAATTTATTAAAAGCTGATAGCTTAGATGAATTATTTTCACATTCATTTTATGACTTTTTTCCATCAGATTATCAAAAAGTGATTAACGAATATTTGCAGCAAAATCTAAGTCAGGTTTCTATTTCATTGCCAGAAGGAAAAGTGATTACCTTAAAGAATGATATTCTTGATGTTGAAGTGGTGGTAAGTCACTTTGTTTATCAAGAAAGATCAGCAGTATATATGATCATGCGTGATATTACAGAACGCAAACGATCCACATTACACTTAGAAATGCAATATGCAATTGCGTGGATATTTGCTGAATCAGCAACGCTATTTGTAGCAACGGCTAAAATTTTAAAAATTATTTGCGAACGTCAGGAATGGGACTGTGGAGCAATTTGGGCTGTCGATCAAAAAGCAAACGTCTTACGTTGCACAAGAGCTTGGCAGAGGCCTGAATTACAATATAATTCATTTCAACGTGAGACTCAAAACCTAAATATTTCACCTGGTAGTGGGTTGTTAGGTGATGCTTGGAGTGAACGAAAGGCAATTTGGAAATCGGATATTAATACAGATGAAAGTTTTTTTCGAAAAAGTTCTGCTGCAGAGTTAGGGCTACATACCGCTGTGGCTTTTCCAATTATTTATGAGAACGAAGTTTTGGGCGTGATTGAATTTTTTAGTAGAAGTATTAGTCAGCCTGATCATAATTTATTGTTATGGTTTGAATCGATTGGAAATCAGTTCGGTTTATTTTTGAGAAGAAAACACATGGAAAAGCAGATGCTATATCTTGCCGAGCATGATGTGTTAACAGGGTTGTCAAATCGAAATTTGCTTGAGCAACATTTAAATACCGCACTTTCTGATGCAAAAGAGAGTCACCAGCAATTAGCTGTTTTATTTTTAGATTTAGATTATTTTAAATATATTAATGATTCTATGGGACATCAAACTGGAGATCTGTTATTAAAAGAAATTTCGAAACGATTCAGTAAATGTCTTAGACCACAAGATACAATTAGCAGATTGGGTGGTGACGAATTTGTTATTGTCCTCCCCAATATTGATCAGCAAGATGAAGTTATAGAAATTATAAATAGATTGCAGGATCAACTATTACGTCAAATTAACTTACGTGAGAAAGAAATTTTTATTACTACCAGTATTGGTGTTAGTCTCTATCCTAAAGATGGCAACACAGTGCAATCCTTAATTAAAGGCGCTGATATAGCTATGTACTCTGCTAAAGAAAAGGGTAGAAATAACTTTCAATTTTGTACATCTGAAATGACAGAGAAAGCTGAAAATCTAGGTGTTTTGCAAAACAAATTACGTCATGCATTAGATGATGGTGAATTTATTTTATATTACCAACCTAAAATTGACGTGAAAACTCAAAAAGTGGTTGGTATGGAAGCCTTGATTCGATGGAGAACACCCCATGCTGTTTTATTGCCAGGCAGTTTTATCGCTGCTGCAGAACGCAGTGATCTTATCATTGCAATTGGTGAATGGGTTTTAAAAACTGCTTGTTTACAAAACAAGGCTTGGCAAGATGCGGGTCTATCTACTATTACTGTTTCTATTAATTTGTCAGTTCGCAGCTTAAATAAGGAGATATTGAAGGTTGTGGAAAAAATATTAGCCGAAACAAATATTAATCCTAACTGTCTAGAAATAGAATTAATGGAAAGTGCCTTAATTGAAAATGTGGAAAACAACATTCAAATTTTGCGTGGTTTAAAAGACATGGGGCTTAAAATATCCATCGATGATTTCGGTACAGGATATTCCTCCTTAAGTTATTTAAAACGATTCCCAATCGATACACTTAAAATTGATAAATCTTTTGTTCGTGACATTGCGAGCGATCCAGATGATGCAGCTATAGTGACTGCTATTATTGTGATGGCCCATAGTCTGAGTATCAATGTAATTGCTGAAGGAGTCGAGACTGAGGCTCAACTTAAATTTTTATGCGATCATGGATGTGATGAAATACAAGGTTATTATTTTAGTCGGCCTTTGACTGCTGAAGATGCAACCCTTTTTATACAAGATGCTAAGATAAATTGGCATTCTCACTAATACAAGTTCCCGCGCCGAACGAAATAACTGAATCTAGCGTAAGTTGCTAGATTCAGATGTCGTTTAAAGGTGAATTCTCGCTTAATCAAGTGCTTATGATTTTATCTCAGTAGGGCAATGTTTTTTGCAATAACCTTCGCTGCATGAGTTGCATGCCATACCAAAATGTCCACCGAAGCAACAAGCAAGAGCGCCTAAGAAAAATAAAACAAACATAAGAAAAGAAGTGTAGCCAAGAGCATTGGTAGCTTTTTGAGTATTAACGGTGACGACAGAAGTATTATCTTGTATAGACTGACTCATTGCTGGCATATTTCTATCTTCGGAGGCGATTACAGCCGTTGGATTGGTTATAAAAGCTGAGTAGCTTGAGACATAGTGTCCCATGTTTGAGGTGAGTAGAGTTGTTAGAATAAGCGCTAAGCACCAGGTTGTGAAACCATATAACACTCCTAAATTACGCTTAACGCAATATGAGCGCCCTAGGTATCCCGCTGCGGTGCCTGCAACAAACATAGAAACAATCGAGCTTATTGCTAATCCTAAAAATCCACCTATCGCTAAAGACACCAAGCCTTCTTTGCTTGTCGTGACAATAGACAGACCTATTGCGATACTGAATAGACTTAACAAGAAGCTCAAGCCAATTCCTATCAAGGCTCCTACAATAATTGCGCTCCAAGAGATGCATTTCAGGGAGATAGGTTCACGTGAATGTTCGGGTGTAACACATGTTTCATTTAGCATTTTAATTCTCCTTAATCTTTAAAATTAAAATATGTGAGAGACGAGATAGATTAGAAGCAGAAGACCAAAAGGAACACCGAGTAACCAAGCTAAAACATATTTCATAATAACCTCCATTAAAGTGAAATTTCAAAAAAAGTACTCTTTCAGGAATGCAATATAAGAGCTTCTATCTACAATTATACTGTAAATTTACTCCAAGTAATTCATTTAAAAAAGCCATAAGATAGTTGATGTTGGATTAAAATAATACCAAAATATCAATAATGATTTTAACTAGGTCATGCTTAATTAAAGTTTAATGTAGATGAGTATTCAGTTCTTCATCACTCTACAGTGGGTGATTTCAGTGGAGAGATAAACGGTGGTTTGGTGAGCCAAGTAGTAGCGAGCAAACCGACGGAAATGGAATTCTTTATTTCGACGATTTTATGATTTTTTTAATGTCATTGGGGGGCATAGGTTTACTGTAATAATATCCTTGAACTTGAAGACAAGCTGTTTCTTTTAAAAAACTCACTTGAGTAGGAAGTTCTACGCCTTCCACTAATACCTCAATACCAAGGTCAATTGCCATCATTGCAATAGCATTAATAATAACTTTATCATCTTGCTGTGTATCGATATTTTTAATCATCGATCTGTCAAATTTCAAGCGATCTAGTTTTACGGATTTTAGATACGTCAAGCTTGAGTATCCAGTACCAAAATGATCTAAAGCAATTTTCACACCCAGTGATTTTAATTGCTTAATTATGTCAGGAATACCAGGATGATTAATCATAATATTTTCAGTAAATTCTATTTCTAAATATTCAGCTTTTAAGCCAGTTTTCTGTAACACATTCTTAACTGATTCAATAAAAGATTCTGTTAGCTGTTGTTCAGAAACATTAATAGCGATACGCATAGGTGGCAACCCTTCATCTTGCCAAGCTTTATTTTGCGCACACGCGGTTTCCAGAACCCATTGCCCTATAGGAATAATGAGCCGGTTATCCTCAGCCAACCAGATGAAATCATTTGGCAAAATGACACCTTTAGTCGGATGTTGCCATCGAATTAAAGCTTCAGTTGCAACTATTTTTTCGGAATATAGATCATACTGAGGTTGATACACTAAAAAAAACTCGTTTTTCAATAAAGCCTGACATAAATCTGCTTCATGATCTAAACGAGAAAGGCTTTCTTGATTGAGTGAATCAACGTAGATTTTATATTGATTAGCACCGTTTTGTTTCGCGTAATACATTGCTATATCAGATTTTTTTAATAAAGTATCTGAGTTATTTCCATCGCGAGGATAAAAACTAATCCCTATGCTAGTAGTGATAATAGCTTCATGTGTGTCAATTTGAAATGGAGCAGCTAGAGATTCTAATATTTTGTTAACAATTTTTGTGATATCAGATTCTTTAGATAGTGCTGATAAAATAATAACAAATTCATCGCCACCTATGCGTGCTAAGATATCATTTCCACGAATGATTTCCTGTAAACGTTTGCTAACAGTTTGCAATAAAGTATCACCAGTCGCATGGCTAAAACTATCATTAATCAGTTTAAAACGATCTAAGTCTAAAAATAAAACGGCAAAAATGCTCTCTCTAGAATCTTCAATTAATTTTCGGATATTCTGATATAAGTATCTGCGATTAGGCAATCCAGTTAATTCATCATGCAAAGCTTGAAATTCAAGTTTCGATTCTAAATTTGCTCGTTGAGTAATGTCACGATAACTCCAAATT
>DHXK01000025.1:0-3224 GCA_002413665.1 Legionellales bacterium UBA5158
GGGGTTCAGAATAGAGTGGATTATAGCAATTATTACTTTGGTACATAGAATCGCAACCTGACACTAGAAGCACAAAACCAGCAGCTAAACACATGAATAGGGACTTCATATTATTTCCTCCTTAATGATGAACATGCTTTTGAAAGGTAAGCCTTAATTTTAACACGAATAAAACAACATCAGATTGTTAAAGTTATATTATGTATAAAAATACCGCTATTCAAATAGAAATGATTATACATTTATCAAAAAATATTGTCTGTTTGAAGATGATGTTATGCTAAACTCCGCGTGAAATAATCATCGTATAGTTAAATGGTCAATCGTAAAACTTCTATTTAATATCACTCAAAAAAAGACGGTTCTTTCCCAGTAAAAAAAAAATAAATATCAGCAAAACCAATACTGATCTTATGTAGGAATTAGTGATGAATCCCGGCATGGGGTGTTACTGATATGCCTGGTTACTTATAGGCTTGAAAGATAAAATTAGTATTTTATTTTTCAACTAACTGACTATGCTTGCCTTCTTTTCAAAGTAATGGGTTATACACATATTTAAAGTGATATAATAACAACTGACATTTCTTATTAAAAAGGAAGAAAATATGAGAATCTTATTTATATTGATGGCAATAACATTTTCACTAATCGGCTGTACGACATATAATACAACGCCTGCTCCTACAGCGACTACCACAACCTACAGAACAGTTACGCCTGTAGTCCCTGAAGTTACAAGAACAAGCGTTAGAACAACCTCTACCTCGTACTAAAAATAACTCGAAAAAAAGGTTATCGATTTAATGATGGCCTTATATTTAATTATATTTTTTAACTCAACGTTAGTGGAGGTTGAATGTCACGCGGAGATAAATTATCTTATTCATCTAAGCAAAAAAGCCAAGCTAAGCACATATCGCAAGTTTTAAATTGGATTAAAAGATGAGGTTAGTGGATCGCTTACGTTGGCATTATGAGTTTTTTTCCCTGTGTTTATAAAGAAAAATGCTAATGAATTATAATGATGGAAGATAATTTCTATAATTTTGGAAAGAAAATCTATCGCTTTCGCTTTGCGATTATAATTCTTTGGATTATTTTATCCATTTTTTGTTTTTCTTTTTTTATAAATTTAGCGAACCCTTTTAACGAAACGGGCTTTAAAGATCCAAGCTCTGAAAGTGCTAAAACTGATATCTATATAAATCAAAAACTAGGGATTAGCTTAAGCTCTTTTATTGTTTTGTATACAAGTGACAAATGGTTAGCAACTAATATTAAATTTCAAGATGAAATGAGAGCATCTTTAAAAAAACTTAAAAATTTTCCCATTAAAAGTCAAATAATTTATCCAGATAAAAATAATAAGCAAATTTCAACTGACAAGAAGAGTGCTTATGTTGCTATTTTTTTTCATAATGATAAAACTATTGATGATAAATTTCTAAAACAATTCAAACAGGCATTGATAAAACCACCCAATCTAACTATGCAAATAGGTGGTGAACAGGTTTTTCTTGAAGATACCAAAAGGCAAACAGAGATTGATCTACATAAGGCGGAATACATTGCGACGCCAGTTGCGATTATCACAATGTTAATTGTATTCGGATCGGTTGTAGCAGCAAGCTTACCCATCATATTAGGCGGTTTTTTTACTTTACTTATTCTCACAGTTCTCTTTGGATTGGGACAAATTTTTTCACTGTCAGTTTTTACTATTAATATTGCGTTATTACTCGGGCTCTGCATTAGTATTGATTATGCTTTATTTATAGTAAGCCGTTTTCGACAAGAAATAAGTCGAACTGAATCCGTTATGGAAGCAGTTGCAATTACCGAAGCTACCGCAGGAAAAGCGGTTTTTTTTAGTGGCCTAGCTGTATTGATCAACCTAAGTGCATTACTGTTCTTTCCTATTAATATTATGTTTTCCGTAGGAATTGGCGGAATAACTTCAGTTGCGCTCTCAGTTGTAATTTCCACCATATTGTTACCCGCTGTACTTGGGATATTAGGAAAAAAAGTTAACTCACTGACCATCCCTTTTTTCAAATTTAAAAAATTAAATTTCTGGCATTGGATAGCAACTAAGGTAATTAATCATCGTTGGATTTTTTTTATTGGTATTCTTTGTTTGCTTTTCATATTGTCATTTCCATTTTTAAAAGTACAATTTGGAATTTCAGATATTAAAATTTTGCCTAAATCGTTAGAAAGTCGTCAGGTTTTTGATGCCTTCAAAAAAAATTTTGGTGAGGGAAAATTAACGCCTATTTCCGTTATGGTAGAAACAAATAGGGGTGATATTTTATCGCGTAGAAATTTAGAAAAAATTTATGATCTAGCTCAAGAAATAAAAAAAGACCCACGCGTTTCGGAAGTAAATAGCATTGTATATACTAAACCTCTATTATCAAAGAAAGAATATTACACGCTTTATCATTTACCACAAAAATATAGACAGAAGGCGATTAAAAAATTATTAGAAACTACAACTACTAAAAAATTTACAATAATAAATGTTGTAAGTAAATATAGTAGCAATTCAAATAACACGCTAGACCTAATTAAAAAAATACGTGCATTGGATCCTGGTAAAGGATTAATTATTAAAGTGACGGGTGCCTCAGCTAACATACTCGATGCTTTAAATAGTATTTCTCATATATTTTTTTATGCTGTTATATGGATAGTTTTTTTTACTTATATTATTTTATTAATACTATTTCGTTCTATTTTTCTGCCGTTTAAAGCAATTTTAATGAATATCTTAAGCCTGTGTGCAAGTTACGGTGTTCTTGCTTTTGTTTTTCAACAAGGACATTTTCATGAATTATTGGGCTTTGAGCCTCAAGGCATATTGGATATTAATTTATTAATTATTATTTTTTGTTCGCTTTTTGGATTTTCAATGGATTACGAAGTTTTCTTGTTATCAAGAATTAAAGAAGAATACGAAAAAACTAACGACAACATAAGAAGTACAATTTGCGGAATTGAGTATAGTAGCCGGATCATTACCAGTGCTGCAACCATTGTAATTCTTGTTTGTTTTTCATTTATGTCAGCTGAAATTTTAATTGTGAAAGCATTTGGTTTAGGTATTGCAAGCGCTATTTTTGTTGATGCTTTCATAATACGAAGCATGTTTGTTCCAGCAACCATGGCTATTTTAGGAAAATGGAATTGGTACTTACCTAGATGGTTAGATATTATCT
>DHXK01000025.1:3283-13896 GCA_002413665.1 Legionellales bacterium UBA5158
GATATTATCTTGCCGAAACTTTCTTTTTATACCCAGACGCTTAAGAATAGGAACACAATAAAATGTCAAAAAAAATAGTTATACTAGGCGGTGGCGTGGGTGGGCTTACTGTCGCTCATGAACTTGTACATTGCGATGGATCGCGATATGACATTCATATTTATGAAAGAAATGACACTATTGGCGGCATGGCGCGGAGTGGTTACAAAGATTGGAATGGTGTTAAGTTACCGACTGAATATTGTTGGAGAATCTATGGTCCGAACTACAATAATCTGCGTGAAATTCTTAAACAAATACCATTGCAAAATAATCCTGACAAGACAGTGCATGACCACCTAATTAATATCCGTGATTACCTAATCGCTGACCAAGACATTGTTTTCAAAATGAATAACGGACCGAAGACACTATTCGATATGCGAAGAGCTTTCAAAAACATACCTCTGCACCAAAAATGGAGCGTTTTAAACAAAATATTATATTGCTTTATGATTTCAAACAATCGACTAAATACATTAGATAATAAAACATGGAAAGAATATATTGATCCTAACAATTCACTCTGCCATGACATGAAAAAATATATTATTGATATTATGGGTCCGTATCTCGGCGCCGAAGCCGCAGCAGTTAATGTACCTTCTGTCGCAAAAACTCTTGAATCGTTCAAACTATTCAGTCGCCCTATTAGCGTCATGTGTGGCCCAACTAACGAAATGTGGTTTGATCACTGGAAAAGTCTTCTTGAAGCTAAAGGTGTTATTTTTCATTTAAATTCTAAGGTAGTTGATATCCACTCGGATGCTGATAATGTAAAATGCGCTTTACTGTCTGACGGCACAAAGATTACTAGCGATGTCTTCTTTTGTTGTATGCCTGTTGAAAGTGTCGCAAGCATGCCATCGTTAAAAATTTCAGGCATTAATGAATTGGCTAAACGTGCGCGCCAACTGATGGTAGGCATTCAATTGTATTTTGACAAAAAAATTATACTTGCAAACAAATACACAGCTATGTATATCCCGAATAGTCCTTGGCAATTAGTCATTGAACCCCAAGGATCCATTTGGGACAAAAGTTACGCTGACATCGCAGACATCTGGTCTATTGGTTTGTGCGATCCTATTCGCCCTGGACTTTTAATCAATAAACCATTTGTAGAATGTACGCATGAAGAAATAAGAAAAGAAGTTTGGCATCAAATTGAAACGTCGGAATTAAGCCGTCATTTACCAATCAAAGAAGTTCAAATTCTAGGTTACAATATTTGGGACACTTATGTCTTTAACGGACAGAAATTAGATACACATGAGCCAAAATTTAGTACTAACAAGGGAACATTTAAATTGCGGCCCGACAACCAAACTAAATTTAAAAATTTGCATTTCGCAACCGCTTATACAAAAACAGATACAGACATGTTTGAAATGGAAAGTGCAGCAGAATCTGGCAGACGAGCAGCTCGTATTTTAGAAAAGTCTGTGCGCGTTGTGGAAATTGACAGACCTTTATCTTTCACTTTTTATCGATTGCTGGATTCACTCTTACCGAAAATTAATGTTTACAAAAAATTTCCTTTTATCTTTTTTTGTTTAGGATTACCTTTGTTGGTGCTGTTGCCTTTAGTGTATCTACAACGGCTTGTTCGACGTTCTCTTTAATGGATAACGTTTTTGAAAAAAAGGAGCTAAATTTTGGTGCAGTTATTTTATACGGATTGTGCATCTTCACCTAAGCGAGCAAAGTTTGCTGACAATAATGATGCTGAGATTTGATATTTTTTCATGAAAGTCCTGAGGTCATATTTGTTATTCTTTCATTCAAGAATTATTGCATGCACGATGTATAAGCTCCCGCAATTGTTTCAATCCATGTGACACATCTTTTCCTAAGTGAATTCGTAATACTCTACGTGAACGTTGTGCCAGAACTGTAAAATCAGCTTGGGCTTGTGCAGCAATCACTAAACCAAAAGTGTAATTATGTCCAGGAACTTGGATGTCTTCCCTATGATCAGCGGTAATTTGTAAAAATACCCCTGTATTCGGGCCGCCTTTATAAGCTTGTCCTGTCGAATGTAAAAAACGTGGCCCAAAACCTAGACAGGTGGCTACTTTTTTATTATTGCGAATAAGTATTCTGATTTGCTGTAGCAAAGCCGTATGCTCATCAGACATCTCGATAAATGCGGATAAATTCACATAATCGCCTTGTTTGACTTGGCTTAAATGTGCTTGCAAATACCCTTCAAGATTGGGGTCTCCTACCAACAGTTTAGAAATATTTTCTTCATTGTTTTTATCAGTGAAGAGCATTATCCCTTCTTCCGAAAAAAATGGATTAGGCGTAGTGATACTTCCTGTTTTTTCATATTGACTAGTTAACTGCAAACTAAGAACTTTACTTTCTTCAACGTCAGGTTGATTAAATGGATTGATTCCTAGAATGCTACCCACTACGGCAGTGGCAATTTCCCAGCGAAATAATTCAGCACCTAGATGCATTTTATCGGGCAAACTGAGTCTCACCACCATACAACCCGCTAGCTCTAACTCACGTACAGAGCGATCTTGATCTGTATCCACTGCTGACTGTAAACGGATATAAATAAATACCCGATCTGTTCCATAGACAGAAGGATCACCTAGTGGCTCTTGATCTACTGGAATCAAACCTTTACCATTTTTACCGGTGGATTCAGCAAGTAATTGTTCAAGCCAAGCACCTAAAGAATGAATACCGGGCGAGGTAATAAGAGTGACTTTATCCTTACCTTGTTTTGCACAAACACCTAAAATCACGCCTAACACAGCTCCAGGATTATTTTTTACTAAGACGACTGAGGAGCAAGGCTGCTGCATGGTTTCGGCAAGACGTAAAAATTCTTGAATATTTACACCCATTAATCCTGATGGCACCATGCCGCAATTCGATAATGCTGAATAGCGACCACCTATAGCTGGGACACCATGAAAAATTGCTTTGAAATTATCTTTTATGGCAATTGTTTCAAGTGTAGTACCAGGGTCAGTAATAGCTATGAAACGATCACCTACTTCTTCTTTATTTAATATTTTTTGCAAGCGGGTATAAAAATATTCTTTATAAATATTTGGTTCTAACGTACTGCCTGATTTACTAGAAACAATGAAGAATGTTTTTTTTAAATTAATGCTTTTTTCTAAATGGCGAATCTGCAAAGGGTCTGTTGAATCCAGTATATGTAATTGCGGATAATCTTGAATTTTTCCAAATGTGTCAGCCATCATTGCAGGACAAAGACTTGAACCACCCATCCCTAATAAAACAATATCGGTTATGCCTGCGGTTTTAATTTCATTTGTTAGAGATTCAATACGTGACACTTCACTTTTTTCAGATATGACATTTAACCAACCCATCCATTTATTTTCGTCTGTATTAGTCCAAAGTGTTGCGTCATGATCCCACAAACGTTGTATTTTATTTTCGTGTTGCCAAGCATCTAGTTCTTTTGCAATTGCATCAGTGTAAATGCCAGCTGAAAACTGAGTTGTAGTTTGCTGATCTTTTAGATTCGCAACGTAGTCTTTTTCCTTCATTGTTTTTCCTTACTATTAGTCTTTGATATTTTTTTATTTAATGTTTCTATAAGTTGATCATATGATTTCGTGAACTTATCAACGCCTTCATTTTCAAGTTGCTGAGTGACTTGATCTATGTTGATATCCAGTTCTGGTAAGCGTTGAAAAAAATCTGTTGCTTTGTCAAGATCTAACTCTAGACGCGCTTTGGGGTCACCATGATCACGATAAGCATCTATAGTTTCTATCGGTAATGTATTAACAGTGTGAGGACCAATTAGTGCTTCAACATATTTTATATCACTATACTTAGGATTCTTGGTGCTTGTACTTGCCCATAGTAATCGTTGTGAGTTAGCCCCTTTTTCAGCTAGCTTTTTAAAACTATTATTATTAAATATTTCATTATAAATATGATAAGCTATTTTTGCGGAAGTAATAGCAACTTGGCCTTCTAGCTGTTTAGCAAGCTGCGATTTTTCAGAATTTTCGGTAATGCATTTTTCAAATATTGGATCTAGGAATACATCAATACGACTCAAGAAAAAACTTGCAACAGATGCTATTTGTTTAACGGTTTGTCCTTTTTCAAGACGTGCTTTAATTCCCGCAATATAGGCTTGTGCTACTTCACGATAACGTGATAATCCAAACAGTAAAGTCACATTAATATTAATGCCTTCGCTGATGAGTTGCTGGATAGCTGGGAGACCTTCTTTTGTTGCTGGCACTTTTATAAAAACGTTGGGACGATCAAGTGCTTTCCATAATCGACGAGCTTCTTCAATTGTTCCTTGTGTATCATGGGCAAGATGAGGATTTACTTCTAAACTCACATACCCATCTTGCCCATTTGTTTGGTTGTATAGATTGCGAAATTCATCCGCTGCATCTTGCACATCTTTTTGTGCAAGAGTCTCATAAATTTTATCAACCTTTTTTCCATCATGAGACATTTTTTCAATGTCTTGATCGTAATCATGATTTTCAGCAAAAGCTTTTTCAAAAATACTAGGATTTGATGTCATTCCACGTAGACTATCTTCGATAATTAATTTTTTAAGTTTCCCGCTAGCAATTAGGTCTCGTCTAATATAATCAAGCCAAATAGATTGGCCTAGCGCTTCTAATTTTTGTAAAGGATTTGTATTCATTTAAGTTGTCTCCTACATGTAATTTGACGTAACTGTTTTGCAAAAAAAAATTGTAATGCACTCGGCCGCATTGAGCTAGTATCACTTACTTGTTGTGACAATTTATATTATTTTTTTTTACTAATTCCAATGCTCGCTTACAAATATTATCTACCGTAAATCCATATTTTTGCATAACAATGGGACCTGGAGCTGACGCGCCAAAAGTTTCAATACTTATCATATCACCACTCTCTCCAATATAACGCTCCCAACCTTGAGAAATGCCAGCTTCAACAGCTAGCCTTTTTTTAATCGAAGGAGGTAAGACAGAATCACGATATTTTTTTGATTGTGCCGCAAATAATTCCCAGCTTGGCATAGAAACAATGCGTACCGATATTTTATGCAGTTGTAATTTTTGTTTTGCAGCAATGATCAAGCTGACTTCTGAACCGGTCGCGATTAAAATGATGTCAGGCTTTCCTTTTGGTGCATCTGCTAAAGTGTATGCACCGCGACGAAGTCCAATCGCTGCTGAAAACTCTTTCCTGTTAATCGTAGGTACCTTTTGTCGAGTTAAAATCAGCGCCACAGGATTATGTCGTGTTTCAATTGCAATTTGCCAAGCTACAGCAGTTTCATTTGCATCTGCAGGCCGTATCACAGTCAAGTTAGGAATAGCTCGCAGGCTTGCGAGTTGCTCTACTGGCTGATGAGTAGGTCCATCTTCTCCTAATGCTATACTATCGTGAGTAAAAATATAAATGACTTGCAGCTTCATCAACGCTGCGAGACGCATAGGCGGTCGCATGTAATCAGAGAAAACTAAAAATGTAGCTGTGAACGGGATAATGCCGCCAAAAGTGGCCAAGCCATTTGATATTGCACCCATTGCATGTTCTCTGATGCCGTAAAATATATTACGACTCGCATAGTTCCAACCCCCATCAACCGATCCTTGTATATCACCTTTAGCTTTTTTTGGACTTTCGAAATTACCAAAATTAGCCAGTGCTGTTTTTGTCGAAGAATTCAGGTCAGCTGAACCTCCAATGAAACCAGGAAGGTTAGGATTAATCGCTTGCATCACTTTCTCAGAAGCATCTCGAGTAGCCAATCCTTTTTCATCTGCTGGGAAACTTGGAATATTTTCACTCCAACCTTCAGGGAGTTCTTTGTTGATAAGATGCTGAAGTTCTTTTGCTTGCTTCGGGAATTTTTTTGCATAGGCAGCGAGTAAAGTATTCCATTTTTTTTCTATTTGGCGACCTACCGTAAGTGCTTTTCGAAAATGTTTTTCCGCTTTTACAGGGACGTAAAAATTTGGCTTTTCAGGCCATCCAAAATATTGTTTTGTAAGTTTGACTTCTTCCTCTCCAAGAGGTGAGCCATGCACTTCAAAAGTATTTTGTTTGTGCGGAGATCCATAACCAATGATAGTTTTAATTAATATTAACGAGGGGGCATCTGTTACTTTACGTGCAGTTTCAATTGCAGCATAAATAGCGTCAAGATTATTGCCATCATCTACTATTTGCGTATGCCAACCATAAGCCTCAAAACGTTTTTGTCTATCTTCGGTGAAGGAAAGATGTGTTGATGCAGAGAGAGTCATGTGATTGTTGTCGTAAAAATAAATTAATTTACCCAGCTGCAAATGACCTGCGAGTGATGCTGCTTCTGATGCAACGCCTTCCATTAAATCGCCATCACTCACAATGCCATAAGTAAAATGATCTATCATTTTAAAACTTGGTTTATTAAAACAAGCCGCGAGATAGCTTTCAGCAATCGCCATTCCTACACCATTTGCAAATCCTTGTCCTAGTGGGCCTGTTGTTGTTTCAACACCTGGTGTAAGTTCGCTTTCTGGATGCCCTGGTGTGATACTTCCCCACTGACGAAATTGTTTAATTTGCGCCATAGGAATCGCATATCCAGTAAGGTGCAACAAACTGTAGAGCAACATAGACCCATGACCGGCTGAAAGAACAAAACGATCACGGTCATACCAGTTAGGATTTGAGGGGTTATGTTTAAAAAAATGTGTCCATAAAGTATAAGCCATGGGTGCGGCTCCAAGTGGTAAACCTGGATGACCACTATCCGCTTTTTGAATGGCATCGATAGCTAACATGCGTATGGTATTCACACACAGTTCATCGAGAGACGCTTCTTTTTTTAATTGCTTCATGTTTCTCTCCGTGAATCTAAATAAAATCCTTTTACCATTCAGTATGAAATGTTCCCTCAGCATCAATGCGTTCATACGTATGAGAACCAAAATAATCACGCTGAGCTTGTATAAGATTAGCTGGCAACCAAACACTACGATAAGCATCAAGATAACTGAGTGTCACCATCAATGTTGGCGTAGGTACTCCTAACCGAACAGCAGTTGATAATACTTGTCGTAATCCTTCTTCGTGCGCCATGATTTTGTTAGCCAACTTCAGATCAAGCAACAAATTTGGCAAATTATTATTTAAGCGAAATGCAGCGCTGACGTCTTCTAGTAATCGCGCGCGAATAATGCAGCCACCTTGCCAAATGCGTGCAACAGATTCAAGATCAAGATGATAATTATATTTATCAGATGCAACTGCCAACACTGCCATACCTTGAGCATAGACGGTTATCATTCCAGTAAAGAGTGCATCTTGCAGTTGTTTTAAAAAGACAGTGTGGTCACCTGTTAAGAGGTATATAGGCCGTGTATATAAGAAACTTGCTTGCTTGCGCTCTTTTACCAATACCGATAAGTCACGCATTGCAACTGCCAAATCGATAGTGGGGGCTGGTACTTGTAATTCCATTGCGCTTTGTGAAGTCCACATGCCGGTGCCATTTTGTTTGGCTACTGCTAAAATTTCATCTATTAATTCCTTACCTGTTTTTTCATCTGCTTTAGCAAAGATGTGGCTAGTGATTTCTATTAGGTAACTATTTAGAATTGAGTCATTCCATGATTGATATACTTCGCATAATTTGTCATTGCTTAAGCCTAACCCTCGTTTCATCAAATCGTAGGTCTCAGCGATGAGTTGCATGATGCCGTACTCTATTCCGTTATGAACCATTTTTACATAATGTCCTACTGAGCCAACACCGAGATAGGTTACGCACGGATTACCATCTACTTTAGCAGCAACCGCTTCTAAAATAGGACGAACTCGTTCGTAAGCTTCTTTAGGACCGCCGGGCATGATGCTAGGTCCGTGACGAGCACCCTCTTCCCCACCTGAGACGCCTACGCCTAAAAATTGAATTCCTTTTTCTTGTAAATATAGTGCGCGAGTATCAGTATCAGTGAAATGAGAATTGCCAGCGTCAATAATAAGATCCCCTGATTGCAGATGAGGTAATAGCGCGTTAATGACTAAATCAACTGGTTTTCCTGCAGGAACAAGTAACATAATTGCGCGTGGTGATCGGAGTAGTTTCAGGAATTCTTCGATGCTAGTTGCACAATAGACGGACTTGTCTTTTGATTCTTTGCGTAAGCTTTCAACTTTCTCGTTATCTATATCATATCCCGCAACTGAGAATCCATGATCGGCCATATTCAGTAATAAATTTCGTCCCATGATGCCTAACCCAACCATACCAATCTCGCATTGGGTTTCTACAGTTTTATTGTCCATCGAATTCTCCATTTTATGCCCAGGCTAAATTTTTTCTAATGCTTTATTAACAATAGTTTGTGCCTCATCCAAGATGCGACGTAGATGATTTGCATCATGGAAGCTTTCTGCGTAAATTTTGTAGACTTCTTCAGTCCCTGATGGACGTGCTACAAACCATCCTCCTTTTGTCATTACCTTTAAGCCATCAATTGGAGCATCATTTCCGGATGCTTTCGTGAGAATAGTTTCGATTTTTTCGCCGGCTAAATCAGTGGACTTAATTTGCTGAGGGGAAAGATTCTTCAAGATTTCTTGTTGTTCTAAAGTGGCTTTTGCATCATCACGTTCATAAAAAGTTTTTCCAAATTCATTTTCTAACTCATGATAAAGATCACCTAAATCGCGACCCGTAGACGCTGTTATTTCAGCTGATAACAATGCTAATGTTATACCGTCTTTATCTGTCGTCCACACTTTGCCATTTAACCTAGCAAATGATGCGCCTGCACTTTCTTCACCGCAAAATGCTAGCGAACCATCGAGCAAACCATAGCTAAACCATTTGAAACCAACCGGTACTTCATAGAGCCCGCGATTCAGTTTTACCGCGACTCTATCTATCATTTGACTGCTAACTATTGTTTTACCGACAGCCATAGTTTTAGACCATTGTGGCCTATGCTGAAAAAGATAAAAAATAGCGATAGAAAAATAATGATTCGGTGATAACAGACCTGCGCGGCTGGTGACAATTCCATGTCTATCATGATCAGTGTCACAAGCGAAAGCGATGTCAAACTGATCTTTTAATTCTACTAATTTTACCATTGCGAAAGGTGAAGAAGGATCCATTCGAATTTGGCCATCCCAATCTACTGTCATAAAGCGAAAGGTTGGATCAACTATCTGGTTTACAACCGTTAAATTTAGACCGTAGCGCTCAGCAATCGGCTCCCAGTAATGTACGCCTGCCCCACCTAATGGATCCACCCCTAGGCGGATCGTAGCGCTTCGAATGAGATCCATATTTATCACGTTGCCAAGATCGTTAACATAATTGTTGAGATAATCGTGCCTATGCGTTGTAGATGCTTGTAAGGCGCGCTCAAAAAGATATCTCTTTACACCCTTGAGCTTATTTTCAAGAAATTCATTAGCTTTTTTTTCAATCCAATTAGTCGCCGCTTGATCGGCCGGGCCTCCTGTTGAAGAATTGTATTTGAAACCACCATCATGAGGAGGATTGTGCGAAGGAGTAATAACAATACCATCTGCGAAACCCGCAGTACGGCCAAGATTGTACGTCAATATTGCATGAGAGATCACAGGAGTTGGAGTATATTCATCGCGCTCTGCGATCATGACTTCCACACCATTTGCAGATAGCACCTCCAGCGCGCTAGCAAAAGCTGGGACAGAAAGAGCGTGGGTATCAAATCCCAGAAATAATGGGCCATCAATTTTTTGTTGCATCCGATACAAGCAAATTGCCTGACTAATTGCAAGAATATGCCATTCATTAAAGGTCTTTTCAAACGCAGAACCACGATGTCCGGATGTCCCGAAAAAAACGCGTTGTTTTAAGATAGAGGAATCGGGTACTTGCGTGTAATAGGCTGTGATGAGTTTAGGCACATCAACTAGCATAGCCATTTGAACTGGTTTTCCGGCAAAAGGACTTACTATTTTTATCATAAACTTTGACCCACTCATTTATCATTAACTAAGACGCACGTACTAGTATTAAGATTTATGGAATTGAGCAGTTTAATTGTTTAATTTTCTAGTCGACCGATAATTGCTACAGTCGTTTTCGAAGTTAACATATTATGCTAGCATGGAATTTAGTTGCAGTGTCTAAATTAGTGTTTGTATTGCATTGAAAATGGAGTTTAACAATGGATCAGCACGATTATTTATCTCCTGAAGAAAATGTCGATCAACCTGCACGAAAACCAGCTAATCCCTGTGTATTAGTGATTTTTGGAATCGCTGGAGATTTGACTAAGCGTTTACTTTTTCCCGCCATTTGCAATTTAGGTAGCAATGGATTACTGGATGAAAATTTTTGTATTGTTGGTATTGCGATAGAATCTTTCACCACCGAATCTTTTCGCGAGCAGTTGATAAAAGACATCAACGAATTTGTGACGGATCCATCTGCTAAAGAATATGGCCTTCTCTTAGTAAATCGCGTTTATTTTCTCTCAGGAGATTTTGCTGATTCGAATGTTTATATCCTTTTGAAAAATAAATTGGCAGAGCTTAATAACACTGAAAAAACG
>DHXK01000025.1:13909-18977 GCA_002413665.1 Legionellales bacterium UBA5158
CAATTGCAGTCGAACTGAGTAAAGCATCATTGCTTTCAGAAAAAGAAAATACTTATTTCAGACGCATAGTTGTTGAGAAACCTTTTGGACATGATCTAGCTTCTGCAAAAAAATTGAATGAATTATTACTGACAATTGTAGATGAAAAACAAATATTTCGTATCGATCATTTTTTAGGAAAGGAAACGGTACAGAATTTACTTGCGTTTCGTTTCTCAAATGGTCTCTTTGAACCTATCTGGAACAGATTGTATATAGATCATGTGCAAATTACTGTAGCAGAAGTATTAGGTGTCGAGTTACGAGGCGGTTATTACGAACATGCTGGTGCGCTACGAGATATGGTACCGAATCATCTTTTGCAAATGTTAAGCTTGATCACAATGGAGCCGCCTTCATTATTTTCTGCTGAATATATTCGTGAAGAAAAACAAAAAGCTCTGCGCGCAGTTCAGCTGCTTACGCCAGAACAAGTATTATCTCGCGCGGTTCGTGGCCAATATGGTCCAGGTAAAATCAGCGGTGTTGGTCAAAAAAGTTATCGCTCTGAACAACATGTATCACCACAGTCCCCTGTAGAAACCTATGTTGCATTAAAGTTATTTCTAGATAATTGGCGATGGTTACACGTGCCTTTTTATTTACGCACAGGTAAGTGCATGGCTGCACATAAATCAGAAATTATCATACAATTCAAATCAGGTCCCTCTACTTTATTTAGTGGATCTGAACATAAAATAATGCCTAATTTATTACGCATATTTATTCAACCAGAAGAGGGAATTTCACTACGTTTTAATGCGAAAATTCCTGGCCCAGATTTACATTTAGGCCCAGTTGATATGAAGTTCAAATACAGTGATTATTTTGGCATTAAACCTCAAACGGGCTATGAAACAATTTTATATGATTGCATGAATGGGGATCATTTGCTTTTTAATCACGCCGACATGGTAGAAACGGGATGGGCATTAGTGCAACCTATTTTAGATGTTTGGAGTGCATTACCTCCTCGTGACTTTCCTAACTATGCTGCTGGAACGTGGGGCCCCAAAGAGGCAGATGGGTTACTGATGCATGATGGCCGGCAATGGTTATTATGATTAAAGATAAAAAAATTATTATATTTCCTAGTCCTAATGATCTTTTTCAATTTGCTGCAAAAGATTTTAAACAACGTGCTATTACTGCTATCAATGATAAAGGAATATTTTCTGTTGTGCTTGCTGGAGGTAATACACCTAAAGTATTTTTCGATACTTTAACGAGCATTGAAGATTATAAAAAAAATATTCCATGGCAGCAGATTCAATTTTTTTTTGGTGATGAACGTTATGTTTCTTTTGATGATGTAAATAGTAATTATCACATGGCCTACGAGTATTTATTTTCAAGAGTGTCTGTGAAGCCAGAAAATATTTATCGCATGCCGACAGAGTTTCATGATCCTAAAGATGCTGCGAAAGAATATGAACAAATGTTAAGAAAAGCATTTCACATTAATGAAGATGCTTTTCCTGAATTTGATTTGGTGTATCTTGGCCTTGGAGATAATGCACATACCGCGTCGTTAATGCCTTTAAGTGAGATAGTGAACCAGGCTGTAGAAAATCTATTTCCCAATAAAAATACTCAACTTGTTGCATCACTTTTTGTTTCTGAATTAGAGATGTATCGCATTACACTGACTTCCTCGGCTATTAATCATGGAAAAAATATTATTTTTCTGGTGACAGGTGCGAATAAGGCTACTGCAGTGCACGAAGTGTTAGAAGGCAAAACTGACCCCCTGCATTATCCTGCGCAGTTGATTCATTGTCTGCAGGAAAAAACAATTTGGTATCTTGATTTAGAGGCTGCTGAAAAATTAAGTATGCAGGTACCTCGTCGTTGGGAGCGATAGTGTGGCCTAGCACCTTGCTGAATAGTTATAAAAGGAGATTTTTTAAATGCTAACAAAAGCGGTTTTTCTCGACTCAGATGGTGTTTTAAATAAAGCTATCATTATAGATGGTAAACCTCTCGCGCCCACAACGCTTGCTGAATTAGATATTCCAGATGAAGTCAAACCATCATTAGATAAATTAAAAGCTGCAGGGTATTTATTAATTTGCGTGACAAATAAACCTGATATTGAACGAGGATTAATGACACAAGCAGATGTTGATTCAATATTTAATAAAATGCGTTCCGATTTACCACTTGACGATGTTTTTATTTGTTATAAAGAAAATAGCGAATGTTATAAACCAAACCCTGGACTTTTATTAGCGGCTACAAAAAAATATAATATTGATTTAACTAAAAGTTATATGATTGGAGATCGTTGGCGTGATGTGGGAGCAGGACAAAATGCAAAATGTAAAACAATTTGGATTGATAGAAACTACGCTGAAACAAATCCTTCTCCACCAGCTGATCACACAGCTTATTCACTGACTGATGCAACTCAATGGATCTTAGAGAATAATAGTAGTGAAGTTTAGGTGTATTCTTCACATTTAAACAAAATTCCTAATCAATCTTTGTAATCTTTAAATCAATATAGTGAATCTGTCCATCGTCTTCCAAGTTAATGATGTTTTCAGTTAACTCTATACCATCTAGTAAAATACCACCGTTGCCCGAGACACTTTTAACGGTAATTTTATACATTGAATTCCCATAGCCATAATCTAAACTAAAACCATCCCAATCGTCCGGAAAAATAGGTGTCAGACGTAATCGGTTGCCTTCTTCTAATCGAACTCCCAATAATGTTTCAGTAATAAGACGATATAGCCAACCCGCTGATCCTGTATACCAGCTCCAACCTCCACGTCCGGTATGGGGCGCCACGCTATAGACATCTCCTGCGACAACATAGGGTTCGATTTTATAACGTTTAATTTCTGCAGGATTGCGACCGTGATTAATGGGGTTGAGTATATTAAAAAGCTGCCAAGCTAATTTCTTTTCGCCGAGTTCAGCAAACGCCATGGCTGACCAAATAGCTGCATGCGTGTATTGACCTCCATTCTCGCGGATGCCAGGAACATAACCTTCGATGTATCCAGGATTAGGTGTTGATGTGTCGAACGGTGGATCTAGTAATTTAATCAATCCATCTGATTCGCTTACTAAATAATGATGGACTGCAGCCATTGCTTGTTTAGCTCGCAATGGATCAGCAGCACCTGATAGTACAGACCAACTCTGAGCGATTGAATCAATCCGACATTCGTTATTATTGGCAGACCCCAGAGGTGTACCATCGTCGAAATAAGCACGACGATACCATTCACCGTCCCAAGCATTGCTCTCTATTCGTTGTTGTAGCTTAGTACTTTCTTCATCACAACGCGTTGCATATACTTTGTCACCATATCGGGTTGCTAGTGGTGAAAAGCGCTTGAGTACACTATATAAGAAAAATCCTAACCAGACACTCTCACCCTTACCCTCTTTGCCGACCAGATTCATACCATCATTCCAATCACCAGACCCCATTAAAGGTAGGCCATGCTCACCAAATTTTAGGCCATTGTTAATGGCGCGAACTGCATGTTGATAAAGATTAACTGATACCGTACCTATAGTCGGTAATTCGTAATATGACTCTTCATCAGGTTTTAGTGGCCTCCCCTGCAAAAAAGGAACTGCTTCATCGAGCACAGCCATATCACCTGTCGTTTCGATATAATGGCAAAGCGCGAATGGCAGCCATAAATAATCATCTGAACAGCGTGTTCGCACGCCACGGTTTTGAGGTGGATGCCACCAATGTTGCACATCGCCAGCCTCAAACTGATGTGCAGCACATAATAATAAATGCGCACGTAATAACTCAGGTGCAACATGAGTTAACGACATCACATCTTGTAATTGATCACGAAAACCAAAGGCACCTCCTGACTGATAGTAGCCACTACGACCCCATAATCTGCTCGATAATACTTGGTATAACAACCAACCGTTTGCTAACAAATTAAGTGCAGGATCAGGCGTTTCTACTCGCACTATGTTTAAGGTTTTTTTCCAATGTTCATGTACAGTAGCTAAAGCAGCTTGAGCTGCATCTTCGCCATGAGATTGCTGTATAAGTAGTTCAGCATCCTGCCTATTCCGTCCTGCACCCAAAGTAAATACAATTTCACGCGAATGACTCTTTGCTAAATCAAATGATAGCTGTATAGCACTACAAGGATCTAGTCCCGCACCCACTCGTCCGGACAATCGTTTGCGTCCTAGTGCCGCTGGCAGCTGTAGAGTTCCATTACGGCCCAGAAATTCAGCACGATCTCCAGTGATAGTTCTTTCATTTAAATTTTGATTAGACGTGATTGCATCAAAGAACGCTGTGCGCTCGCTAAACTCAGTGTTGTAATGGTTTTGTGCTATCAGTGCTCCGCTTTGTGAGAGTTCTGTCACAATATGCATGGCATTCTTAGCAGGTAAATCGCCCAGCACCCAAGCAATATAGCCAGTGGCGGATAACCTACGATCACGCGTAGAATCATTTCGTATTTTTAACACTACAAATTTAATAGAAGCATCTAATGCTACATACATCCATAATTCTGAACGAATGCCGTCTTCAATATGCTCAAATACACTGTAACCAAAGCCATGCCGTGTTTGATAGTCGCCATGCCCACGACAAGGTAATGGTGTAGGTGACCAAACCAAGCCGCTTTCTTCATCCCGCAGATAAAATGCTTCGCCAGCTGTGTCTTGCAGAGGGTCATTATTCCAAGGCGTCAGTCGAAATTCATGGGCGTTTTCAGACCACGTATAAGCTTGGCCACTTTCAGATACCAAAGTACCAAAATTTGGATTAGCAAGCACATTGGCCCAAGGCGCAGGCGTAGGTGCTCCTTCTATTAATCGAATAATATACTCATCACCTGCACTTGTGAATCCGCCTAAGCCATTAAAGAATTGTAAATCCTGCGGGAGGGCTGCAAGCTGATGAGTGCTAATGTTGTGGGATAATCTACTTACATTTAGAGTTGGCATAACCGGTGGACTTACGCGACGACGGCTCAGCTGTTCCTTCAAAGTTCCACGTTTATCTGAAAGAATGACT
>DHXK01000025.1:19123-26750 GCA_002413665.1 Legionellales bacterium UBA5158
AACTCGTGCAACGGATTGCAACAAAACGCAATCTTCTAATGGGACGAGTTCGGCAACGCGCACCACAATACAACCTGCGGGATCTGTGTTAGTGGTTGGGGTTATTAAGCTCATGATCTGATCTTGCAATGTTTGTCTATAGCTGATGTGTTCTTCATTCAAAATAACTAAATCGACTAGCAAACCTTTGCGTCGCCAATACGCTTGCGCTTGAATTAATTGCCTGACGAGTTCAATGTTTATTGCATCTTCAATATGCAATAACACAATCGGTAAATCTCCGGAAATAGCATAACCCCATAAGCCTGATTGTCCTAGTCGATTACTGGATAAAATGCGCGATTCTGCACGACGCGTATTACTGGTATAAATAATAGCGCTGGCAAGCTTTCCATAAAGTTGCGCATTTTCTTCAGAAATATTAAGTTGGTGCAACAACACTTGGCCATGCGTCCAAGCTAATCCAAAAATACGGTTTGCTAAACGACGATCCTGATACTTTTCGATTAAAGCAAGACAATGTGAACGTGTATCAGCAATGCCAGTGAGGAGATCAAAAGTAATTAGCGCATTGGGTTCTAACATCACTCTACAACGAATGGCGATGATAGGATCCAGCACTGCGCCACTCGTATTAGAAAGGTCACCTTGCTCTATCATTGCGAGCGGTGAAGCCAAGGTGCGGCCACGTCCGACAAAACGTGCTCGATCCGTTTCAAAAGATAAGGTAAAGGAATGTTCGCTGTACACATTTAGTAAATGACATAACCATGGCGGACGTTGCTCTTCATCAAGTGGTCTTCGTGTGGCCAAAATAGCATGTTGTTCCGGAAGAAGTTCTGTTTCCACAAATAAATTACTAAAAGCAGGTTGCGCAAGGTCTGCTGCTTGGGCCGCTAATACGATTTCGCCATAACTGGTGAATTCAATAGTGCGACGGCTTTTGGCACGGTTATGCATTCGTACCCTACGTATTTCAATATCATCTTCTGGCGACACCACCACTTCCGTATGCAAGTCTAGCAATCTATCATTACGGCTGAATTCGGCGTGCGCTTCAGAGAACACTGATTTAAAATTTTCAACAGTTCCCAAAGTAGGCTGATAATTAGCGGACCAAAATATTCCCGTAGCCACATCACGCACATAACTAAATAATCCCCAATTATCACAAGTGCTATCTTCACGCCATCTTGTCACTGCAATATCTTTCCATCGACTATAACCCCCGCCCGCTTGCGTGATCACCGAATGATAGCGTCCATTAGAGAGCAGCTGAACTTGTGGAGTACGAGTATTAGGGGTGTTAAATACTCGCATTGACGCTTCAGGACGGGTGGAAGCAGCGCTTTCATGCTGAGATTTTGGTATTTGTAAATACGAAGCAGTGGGTTTAGGAATACGTTCTTGTAACAGTAATAGTGTCGCTTGGAATAACGGATCAGCAACAAAACGTCGCTGCATGGGCTGGTCATGTAACAGATAAGAATAGGCTAACAGACTCATACCTTGATGATGCGTCATAAATGAACGTACAAGTGCCCTTTTACTATCACGTGGTAAACGAACCAACGTGAAATCAATGGCTTCATAAAAACCAAACTTGCCCACGGCCTGTTCCGCCGCTAGGCGTTGCAAGTTAATGCAAGCCGCTTTAGGAGCAACCATTAGTGCCATAGCGCTAGCATAGGGGGCAATAACTAAATCATCTTCCAGACCCCGCTTTAGGCCTAATCCCGGCACTCCAAAAGCTCGATACAAATAATTAAATTGTACGTCGACCGCATTATAGCCCGATTCCGACATGCCCCATGGCACATCACATTGCTTACCATAGGCAATCTGTCTACTTACAGCAGCGTGATACGTTTGATCTAGCAATGTACCTGGATAGGTAGGCATGACCAGTAACGGCATTAAATACTCGAACATTGAGCCACTCCATGAAATCAGAATAGGCTCTCCCCCGTTTGCTACTAGAAGCCGGCCTAATGCGAACCAACTTTCTTGTAATACTTGACCCTGAGCAATCGCAACAAAGCTTCCTAGGCGAGCTTCTGAAGACAGTAGATCGTAACTACTGTTATCAAGCCGCTGTGTATCGACATTAAAACCAATCGACATCAAGTGGCTAGCATCATCATGTAAAAAGCTGACATCCATCTGTGCCAATGCAAATGCTTGCACAGCTAAAGTATCTATTAATGTTAGAGCTGTTCTAGCATGAAGGCTAGCCTCTGTTTTCGCTTGGTTAGTTGATGCATCTATGGAAGATAAGAATGCTATATCACGTAACGTGACATTTTTTGCTAATTCAGGTAGCTGAGCATATAAATTTATTTCATCCCTCAAAACATGACACTGTAATAATAGTGTATTTGCCCATTCAGATATTTCATTTAATACCACACCAGACATGATTGTTAGCGCGGTTATTTGTTCTGCCGCCACACATAATTCATTACAGCAAATTGACGCTTTTAACCAACTGGAAAAGGAAGATTGAGCATGGGATAATAATTGGTGGAAATGATTGAGAGCTAGCGTTAACGGTTGAGATTTAACAACAGTAGTCGCCAAAACTTCCCACGTATCTTCTAAGCCATCAAGACAGCGTACATTCAGCAATGGATCATCAGACAGCTCCAGCAAACCTTGCCGCAGAGTCAAAAGGTGACCTGATAGATTTCCGCTATCCACAGTTGAAACATATCGAGGCACCAGCGGTAGTAATGTTTCAGTGCTGTACCAATTATAAAAATGACCGCGATACCGTTCAAGGCTCACCATCGTTTGCAATGCATTCGTTGTGCGCGCGAGAAGCTGACTCATGGTGATATAGCCAAAATCATAAGCTGACAAATTAGCCAGCAATGCTAAACCCATGTTTGTCGGTGATGTACGTCTTGCTATTACCTCTATCGGAGCTTCTTGGTAGTTATCCGGTGGCAGCCAATTATCTTCAGCCGTAATAAATGTATCAAAAAATCTCCACGTTTTACGTGCCATTCTATGCAGAAAGCGTATTTGTGTTGAATCTAGTTTTGGCACCTCTCGTTGAAATGGACGGCTCAACCAACGAGCGGTTAAAGGTGAAGTGAACCAAAGTATCAGCAACGGTGTAGCAAATATCAAGGATTCAAATCTACTATTTATTACCAGAGCCACCACCACAACTATTGCTGCTGCTGGCCCCATCCACATATTGCTAATCCATTCTGTTGATGTATCACGAAGGCCTTGATTAACTTGATCAGACGGAGTCCACTCTAGCAAATGATGTTTTGAAACCATGATACGCCAACAGGTACGTAGGATGGCACCAAGGCTGTACCAAGCTTCGTGTGGCAAACACGCTAAATAGAAAATCAATTGTCCCGCGCATAACCATGCTGCATGAAAAATATTAGCAACATGTTGACTGGGTAGCATATCGCTAGGCTTACGCATCAATTCAAGTAAACTTTTTGCGATTGTTGGCAATGCTACTATAACCAGAATAATACTAAGCCAAAAATAAGTTGCGGGTAAAACTGTCCAATTCAATCCTAATAGCACCATTAAGGCTATAGGTACCAAACTACGCCGCAAATTATCCAATAATTTTAGTCTTGATAAAAATGACAATGGATTTGCGACGTGCGAGCCTTCACGATTTAATACCCAGGGTAATAACCAACCTGCAAGTTGCCAATCCCCACGGATCCAACGGATACGACGCTTTGCATCAGCTAAATAACTACTAGGTGATTTTTCATACAATGGTACATCACTTAAAAAACCAGAACGTAAGTAACAACCTTCTAATAAATCATGGCTAAGGATATGGTTATCAGGAAAACACTGCCCTAACACTTGTTGGAATAAATCAACATCATAAATACCTTTACCCATGAATGAGCCTTCATGGAATATATCTTGATAGACGTCTGATACCGTACGAGTATAAGGATCAATACCAAACTCATTACCACAGAGCCTGACATAGCGTGTTTGACCAGAGTTGGGTAACGCTTCTGCGATGCGGGGTTGCAAAATTCCATAACCCTCGACAACACGTTGCATTGAAACGTCCAAACGAGGCCGATTCAATGGATGGGCCATTGTACCTACAAGTTGTCGTGCTGACTCCCGCGGCAGTTGTGTATCACTATCAAGCGTAATCACATATTTGACGCTAGCAAGCACTGCTGTGCGTCCTACGATTAACGAAAAGTTAGTTTGAATGTTTCTTCGCAGCAGATCATTTAAGTCTCCCAATTTACCGCGCTTGCGTTCTTTACCCATCCAAATGTTTTCGCTGATATTCCACTGACGTGAACGGTGACATAGAAAAAAAATATCGCTATCTTCATGAGAATATTGTGCGTTCAGTGCAGTAATTCGTTTCTCGGCCAAAGCCATCAGCGCATCATCTTCAGGCATATGTTCTACTTGTGCATCATTGAAATCCGTGAGCAACATAAAGTGCAGATGACTGTCCCGATTGCCCAGAAAACGCACTTCAAGAGCTTCAACCAATGAATCGATTCCGGCAGCGTTTCCCAGCATAGCTGGAATCACTACCAAGGTGCGCCACTGCGCTGGAATACCTTTACTGAAATCCATTCGTGGTAACGATAGTGGTTTCACCATTAAAGTCGCTACTAAATTAACTAATGCCATTGCGATTTGACTGCCATATACTGCAATCGTGATACCCAATACCAAAAGCCATGTATGACTCATGTCACTTTGATTTGCCTTAAATACTAATGCGTAAATTAATCCACTCGTAATAAGGATGATACATCCCAGGTAACTGGGTAAAGCCCATTTATTTACAAAGTTACAAACTTTCTTCCACAGAGAAGAGTGCACACCCAACGCTTGCTCTAGTTGTGATAGTCCCTTGTCGATTAGATAAAAACCTACATGGGAATAACGAACAGTGCCTGAATTAGTATTATCATTCGGCAGTAGATTGCTATCAAATTTTGCTTTTGCTAGTTGGATCGCGCATACAGCAACTTTTTTCTCTGACTGCAAACTGACACGAGAAAGATGTTCTACCACATGACGATAGCGGTCTCGGGTGCTGAAATCCATTTTGCTATAAATAGCTGCTGGATCCAGCTGCAAGATCTGATCGACTGCACTCATCTTTTCGACGAAATCACGCCAATCTACTTCACTTAAACGTCGTAAACTGCCAATAATATTACTGATAGTCACTCTATTAGCTGCTTGGTATTTATTTTCCTCTTGAACCACCTGTTCTATTGTCAATCCCTCATCCGCCAGATGCTGCTCAACCCAGCTAAGTGGTAAGGCTAAAGCGGCACCTTGTAGACACCGTGCTAATTCAGCCACAAAAGTACTGCTCATCAGTGGATCAGAGCGCGCCATATCAGCGAGGATAATGACTAGTTTTTTGGGGTCTAACACGGCGACTTCTACCATGAGATCTGCCCAACTGCCAGCTAGATCTCGGTCATTTCTTTCAGCGACAATGCGTTTAGTGGTACTACTCAGATTTTCAATCAACGCTACCCCCAAGCTGATGGGGATTGCCCACAATTCACCAAGCGTCAGTGGCGTGACGCTTTGATAAGCTACAATAAAGCGACTCAAATTTTCTAAATCCCAACGTCCATCACGGTGCTCAATGATCTGAAAGACAATGTCATAAACACGTGGATAACCTGGCAAACGACCTGCCAATTGCGGTAATGCTTTACCATATCCCTTTGGTAAATGACGCCGAATAGCATGGATTTGTTCTTGTATCAAGTAAAAATTATCGAGTAGCCATTCTTCCGCAGGCGAAAAACTATCCGCGGTCTTTCGGACCAAAATATCACAGGACTTATTTAATATTCTTTCGCTGTCGGATAATCGGTCCAGCAAGGTATCAGAGGTAGGTTTTTGTGTAAGCGTGTGCGACAACGCCAAGCTGATGCCGTGACGCTCCATTTGATCGGCGTTAAATAATTCTGCTGGCATGGGTGGCTCAATAATACCTTCAGCTGAGGCTTTACTTTTTAGGTGTAACCATTGCCGAATACTATTGATTAGATTTTTATAATGCATTTCAAAATCTATCCTTTATTTAGAACCTAGCTGTGGAAATAATTAGAAATTTTTCATTTCACGGGTAATAAAGTCACTACTCACAACAGTACACTCCATGTTATTTGTAATCGTTAAAAATTACCAATATAATCATTGCTTAAATTGTATTTTTAAGAGCCACTTTTCTAGTATAAGAACAGAGCCAATCATTATGCAAGTCATAACTATTCAGTAGATAAATATCCTCCGATAAATCCTGCACGTTTAAGACCATTGATGAGGTAAGGACAACTTTGCATTAAGCGCCACAATAAACCAGTGCGATAATTTTCTATCATCAAAACAATAGGTCCTTGATTAATTCCATAATGCCATGGTGACACCCAGCCAGAAGGAGCTGATTTTCCACTATATGTCCGATTAAAGGTGGCTTTAAAACCATAACGGTTTCCCTCTTTCAGCTTCAGCTCATAAATACAATGGTCTATCATCGGTAACACAATCTCTGAAGCGAATGGCAAGGACGTGATTGCTGCCCAAGGAGCAATCGTGCCATCATCAGGACCATAAGGCACACCTCGAGCCACATAATTAAAAAACTGCCGGTCAATATTATTTATTTTTAGAATCTCAGGTCCCGGGCCATCGCTGGCGGTGATTCCCCAACAGCATGCGCTATAACCTACAAAATTGTGTGGATTATGGATGGCATATTGTTGTTGTACATACGTCGCACGCCGGGAGTTTTCAAAATAATCGCTACCTTTCTCACGCATAAATGCATCTTGTATATTGCGGAAATCTATCCAAATATGGGAAAGGTGATGGGTGAAAAATGATCCGGAATATAAGTAATCATATCCGTAAAATTGCTTCCACTCATAAGTGCTAACCCATGCGATGTAACTGCTTTGAGGTAATGGATAAGTAGGCGAGCCCAGCCCCAAAGCATACAATAACATAGCCTCATCATAGCCTTCCCAGCGATATGGAAGAAATCCGCTTTCTGGTTTCCAGCCCATTGTTACTGTGTCGCCCTGGTTTTGCGCCCATTGCCAGTCAACCCGGCAATAGAGCGCATCTGCGAGAGTGCGAATTTCCTGCTCTTGCTTAGTGCTACCATCAAAATAAATACTCGCAGTTAACATGCCAGCTAATAAAAAGGTGCTGTCTACAGTTGATAGTTCGCAAAGCCAAGCACGCCGTCCGGTTTTCATGTCAAGAAAATGATAATAGAACCCTTTATAGCCAGTAGCATCAGGCTCAGGCCCTTGTGGGCTTTTCCAGAAAAAACGCAGCGTATTCAAAGTAAGCTCTCTTGCTTTTGCCCGAGACATAAAACCACGCTCTACGGCGACAGGGTAAGATGCTAATGCCATGCCCGTAGCAGCAATACTGCAAGGCCAGTCTACTGCTGTCTTATCCAGAATTAATCCATTAGCCGGATTTACTTCATGTAAAAAATAGGAGAATGATTCGCATTGGAGTTTTTCTAATTCAGCGTCTATAGTTAATTTATTTAGGCTCATGGGAGATTTTCCGACTCCGTTGCAAAAATATTAGCATCTGCTAC
>DHXK01000025.1:27027-34751 GCA_002413665.1 Legionellales bacterium UBA5158
GCAAAAATATTAGCATCTGCTACTCTAACCGCCAAAATCCAATGGGACAAGCATATGGCAAATAAAAAGTATAAAGATAAGTCTAAACCCTTCAAATGGAAGCAAACAATTGGAGATATAATTTTATGGTTGGTAAGCTGGTATAGCAGATATGCTTTATCCTATCGAGATTTAAAAGAAATTGCAGCTGAACGTGGCTTTAAGTTAGATCATTCGACAATTTATCGTTGGGTGCAAGAATACGCACCTGAAATTAATAAGCGAACCAAGCCATTTTTAAAAAACACATGCAACTCATGGAAACTTGATGAGACATATAAAAAATAAAAGGTGTTTGGCATTACGAGAACTACAAGCAGCAAATGAAGCGCCACAGAAAACAAAACTACGAGCAATAAAATATTTGAATAACCAAATGGAAAATGATCATAAATCCACTAAATCTAAATCTAGATGCAGGCAATGGTATCAGTCATTTCTAACCGCCAAAAATACATTGAATGGCATGGAAACTATGCGCATGATTCAAAAAGGCCAAGTACGTTACGTTGGTAAAGATGTGATTAAGCAGAATCACTTCGTCCGTAGTTTATTTGGAATAGCGGCGGCATAAAAGAAAAAAGATTTATTTTACCATTTTATCCCCTGAAAATATTTTTGCAACGGTGCCATCCCTTGACAAAATGAGCCGACAGTCATAACATGTATTTATAATACATGTTATGACTTAGTGTAATTTTCACTTACTATAAACAAACTATTTATGCTCGAAATTATTTGTTACAGATGGTTAGTCAACATTACTTTATTATGGGCAGGTATGATATTAGGTAGTTCTTTTCTCGAAAACTGGATAAAGTTTCGTACGCCTACGTTTACTAATCTATTGGGCTAGATGTGGGACGTACTGTTTTTACTTTCTTCCATAAAGCACAATGTGCTTTGATAAACAGTATTATTTATTTTATAAATAGGCTGGTTATTCCCTAAGCTAAACCTGCGCGTTGATATTATTTTAACAGAGGAAAAACTTTCCTCTTCTAATGACCACGCACTATATGGGGTTTTTGAAAGTGCAAAATTTTTAATTCTACTTAGTCATGCTGAAAAACTGATGCATTAAAAAATAGTAAAGATTGATTTTTATTAAGATATCATCAAGGAAAAACTTTAAAATATTAGGGATCTGAATAAATTTTTTATACTCAATAAAAATATTTAACTATAAGGCCCTTAATATGAGTAATACAAGATCCATATTTTCAAAATTAAATCTTAACTGTTGTATGAACAAGCCGCTTACTGAATGTGAATTAGAAACACCACCTATAATTGCCAAAGAAAAAGAAGAAGATCCACAATCAAATTTGGATCATTCTCAATCTGCTTTTGTTTCTGCAGAAATTGCTAAGACAAGCTTATTAGGTTTCACCATAAATTTTAAAGATATTAAATTTTTAACTAAGGTAGGCCAAGGAGCTTTTGCCAAAGTTTATAAAGCTAGTATAAATGGAAAAATTTTTGCGGTTAAACGACTTTATCATTTTGAACCGGAAACTATCGCACTTTTTCAAGCCGAAAATGATACTTTAAGATTTCTTGAAGAAAATAACATAGAAAACGTTATACACTATTATGGCTATACACAGCTGAAAATTTCAAATTCTTACAATATAATTATGGAATACATACCTTCGGGTTTAAATGTATTTGATTGGATGGTAGATCAACAAAATAAAAATATAACTATACCCTGGTCTATACGTTTTAAAATTTTAGAGCAAGTCGCATTAGCTGGTAAAAGTATGCATTCGTATGATGTAATTCATGCCGATTTTAAATGGCTTAATGTATTAATCAGTAATCTTGAAACAATGGAAATTAAGGTTGCAGATTTTGGGTTCGCTATTAATCTTGAATCTCAATCTTTTAAACAATTGAGTCTACGAGGTACTTTAGCGTATTTAGCACCTGAAATTTCTCAAGGCATATTTAGCAAGCAAACAGATGTTTTCGCTTTCTCAATGATGATGTATGAAATGGGGGAACTTGCAGCTCCCTTCTGGGAAACAGATTACAATGATATTCAAATTAAAAATGTAATTAAAGCAGGAGAAAGGCCTAATCTAAGCAAGGATTGCAATGAAGATTTACAATTATTAATACGTCAAAGCTGGGATCAAGATAGGCTAAAAAGACCCACTATGAATTATCTTTTTGAGCAACTACACAAACTCACTATTCAAGAAAGCATTACCAGTTCACTTGATAATGTAGAAGTTTCTCCACGATTTCATAATGAATAAATTAAAAAAAATGATAACTGCATAAACATATATGATTGAAAAAATTTGACCAATTTTTAAATGCGATTAATAGCTGATCGTCAGAGTTGTCTTATTTTAAAAAAATTTTAGTTCAACTTATTATTTCTTTTGCAACGTTTTCAACTATCTGTAATAAGCCTTTCTGAACAGCTGGTGCTATCGCTTATACGGCTGCTTTCTCACATCGAGTATCCTCCCTATTTTCGCATATCAATAAAAGGAAGATCAGTGTGGTGCGTAAATTCATCACATTGGCAATGTAAGGTTTTATTTGGTCGGGCAGCTTGTTGGCTAAGCTGCAATCATCGCTTTTTCCGATAAAACCGCTGCATCTTTTATTGACTCCAAGTCGAGTAATTTATAGATATTGATCCATTCATCTCCAAGCTTAAGCATTAAATTTGGATTTAAAATGTAGTAACCATGTTTAACACGTAAAAATAACTTTTTATTGTAAATATCCTGCCTATTAATTTCATGTTTTGTCAAAATACTGGACAAGTAAGCCCGCCTTTTATATCGTTCCGATATGATTATTTCTGCGAAATATGCTTATGGCTCAAGAAAATCATTTGTCTTAAACGACTAAGTTCGATGGTTGTATAATTCCCTATGGTGCGCCATTGCAATCATGGCATTAACTAAGAAAAATTCCATACGGTGTATATCTAGTTTAATAAGCCCAATTGACGGAGTGTTACGGTTCACTGGATAGCGACTCACTGGCTCCGTTGCAAAAATATTAGCATCTGCTACGTAATAGCACCAATCTTCTAGTGAGTTAGATTGTGTTCTGGGGCTTGCTATAAGTGTTCTTATAGTAATTATGTTAGCTTTTTTTTGATTTTTCGCATAAATATTATTCATATTTTCTTTAAAGCATTATATACTTTCAGATCTAACCAATATTACGAGTTAAGTTTATGACTTTAAAAAAAATCGCTATATCTTTAATTATTTTAATTACCAGCAGCAACAACATGAGCAGCAAATTAAATATTTTGAACAATTAACGCGGCAATATCTTCAGGAAAATAGTCAACTCAAAGAGCAACTACAAGACGTCCAAGAAAAATTTGAGCTGACACAGAAAAATAATCAAAATTTAAAGAGTGACAACCATGTTATTGCGCTTCAACTGGGTGATGCAAAAAAAACTGCAGAGGCTTTACTGAAAAATGAAACCTATTGGAAAACACAATATCAAAATGTTATAGGTAAATTTGAAGATCAACAAAAATTAATTCCCGAGCTACAAAAACAATTGGCTTTATTGTCGCAACAATTATCGACAGTAGAAAAACAACTGAATGAAATTAGCCATCAAAATAAATTATTGGCATGAGAAATGGCAGCTAGGACAAGAAGCTGCACAGCTCATGGGTCAGCTTAAAAAAATAGAATTACAATATAAGAAGGAAGAATCTGCATGATAGATATTAATTTCATTGACGATGATTTTACTGACCGTAGAATAGAGGAAATCTACCAATGGGTAGAGTCAACAAAAGATGAGTTCGTTGAAAGTGATCACTTTAAAAATTTAAATACGATAGAACAAGAATGTTGTTTCTTTTTAATAGATATATTCTTCGAATACAGTTATAGCTATTGCCTTGTTGGTCCAGGGAAAATAAATAAAAAAGTGATAGACGAAATGATGCTAGATGTCATGCCAAGAAAAATATCGGCTGGATTATCTACATTTGAATCGTTCGCACCAGTAATGAAAAGTTTCTTATCTTGGTGTGAAGATACTCGTCATATGGCTAACACGAAAAAACTCCGAGCACACATTCATGAAACTGCTCAAGAGATGATTTCTCGATCGCAAAATCGTGGGTATTGGGGCATGGCAAAATCATTTATGATGGACGGGCCTTCAAATGCAAATTTGACTCATTCTGATAATGAAGAAGACGACGGATACTGGGTAAAACCTGGTACCTATCGTCGAGAAAATGAGAAAATAGGCAGAAACGATACTTGCTCTTGCGGCAGTGGTAAAAAACACAAAAAATGCTGCTTGCTTGCACTAATGCATGAGAAAGTAATATGACATTATCATTGAACAATTCTGATAAAGATGATTTTTTACATATTCAGAAAAATCTGATTTTATTTACTAACAAGAAATTTAAAATTTACGATAAATTTAAAACCGTACAGGATATAGTTGATTTCTCGCAGGATGATATTCAGTATGGAATATTACCCATCCGAATAAAAATGTATGACGCAAGTAATATTAATGATTTTTGTGATCAGAGTGATGTATTAGATAAAAATCAGAAATTATTAGTTGAATCATGGAGCGTTTCTTATACGGATGATTTTTACATACTAAAGCACTTAAAGGACAACACAATATTATTAACCAGCAATGAAAAAAAACTTTACGGTGTAATAGGAATATCAGAGGGATTAAATGAGTTTTTCCCAGAACAGACATTGCCAATGTTAATTAGGACAACGTTGCTTCCATTTAAAGAAAAAATAGTTTATGACGGTTTTTTTTCTTATCATAATGTTCATTTTGGCGGAAATATATCAAGGAGATTAAAACAGGTTTATGCAGAAATAAAAGGTGAAGAAGGTATTATCACGCAGCCAGAAAAAAATATATTTTTAGGTGACCTTGAGCCAAATAAGCCAGATGACGAAGCCATTAAATATTTTATTAAGAAAGAGTTAAAGAAAAATCATTTTCCGTCAAAAGCTTGGTCGCTAGCAAAGAAGAGCCCAGCAAATCGATTGCTGTTTGAGCACGAATATGCACGGATATTTGCAAAATATCAGATCGATGCTCTTAAAAATCATGACGAAATTAAGTCAATGTACTATGCAGCATATCGTAGTTGTATCATTGGTGTTGCAGATAGCAAAAAATCGCTTCTGGCATTTTGCTCACAGCATTTTCCAAAAATTTCGGATTATTTGTATATCTTCAAGGCATAAGTGTTCTTTTAGCTAAGCATGTATGGAGGGGTGTGCATTTTTGAGGGGATGGGCGTCCCCACCCATACTATCAGATCAATATGATCGATTGCAAAAGACCCTATTAGATGCAGAAGATAAAATTCAAATTTTACGAGATGAAAAATTATTTATTGTGCAAGAAAAATTTCACCTGGAAGGTCAATTGAAACACTTTGTAGCAAGAGCATAATTACATTAGGGAAAATATTTGATGATTAGTCTATGGATATATTTAGTTTTAATGCTTATCATCATTCTTGTTTCATCTCAGTTGTTCACCAATGCTTTAGAACATTTCGGTCAAAAAATCAGTATTTCTGCAGGAGTCACCGGATCGATATTTGCAGCAATTACTACTGCATTACCCGAGACCTCTGTACCAATTATCGCACTAATAGCAGGCACACCAGATAAATTAGTCAATCAAGAAATTAGCGTTGGTGCGATTTTAGGGGCACCTTTAATGCTATCTACTTTATCAACTTTTATCATGGCTCTTTCTGTCATTAAGCAACGAGGCATTAATGGTAAAGTCACGCCAGAAAAAACAGGCTTTGTACGTGATTTAAATTTTTTCTTAGTCGCTTTTTTTCTAGCAGCAATTGCGATGTATGTGCCACTCGATCCTATTTATTTAAGAACTGGGATAAGTTTGATATTAATCGGAATTTATATCAGTTACCTCGTGCTTACATGTATGGCATCAAATGCGCTTGTGGTAAACGGTCATGGAGTGAGCCCCGAGGAACCAATGATATTAACTAAAATTGGTTTAAAAAATAACGGTGTTACACTTGTTATTCAACTTATACTTGCAACATTATTACTTCTTTTTGGTGCTAAAGGCTTTATTAATGGAGTTGAAACTATATCAAAAGCTCTACATGTTTCAGCGTTACTATTCTCATTACTTATAATTCCTCTCGCAACAGAATTACCTGAAAAGGTGAATAGTATTTTATGGCTACGAAAAAATAAAGATACGCTAGGATTTGGGAATATCACTGGAGCGATGGTGTTTCAGGGAACCTTATTACCGGCATTAGGTATTTTATTAACACCATGGCAGCCAAGTAGAATAATACAGACAGGTATGTTTATCACTTTTGTTGCGGCCACTTGGCTTAGAATCAATGCTTCGAGTACTGGTTTGCGTATTAAAGCATTGATGGTAAATGGAGTTTTGTATTTGTTGTATCTATATTTAGTATTTAGTTAGGCGGTAACAATTATAATTAATAATAGCAAGAAAAACTGCATGATTTTATGGAAATAAAATGCGAGCTTTTGATGCGCTCATTATAGGTGGTGGTCCCGCTGGAGCAGCTACAGCCATATGGTTAGCACTAGATATTACTAAACTGTGCACTGTTGCGGCGTGCTTCTAGAACCCCAACTTAGATAATGTTTACTGGCAGCTCGACGGAAACGTAACCATGACAAACGTTCAATTCAAGGGAAACATAGTAGGCAGTAGCAACACTGACATAACTATGACAAATACAATTCTAAATGGTAGAGCATTGACAACGGCTACTGCTGTGACACTCACCGACACTGCTATTACTATTCCTTAATAGTTAAATTTTTTGGCTAAAAAAGGTTACCCAATTTAACTGGGTAACCTTAGATTACAGCTTTATGACTTATGGACGAGGTGAAGTAACAACCGGATTAGAACCTACACTTTCTGCGACCTTGCATTCAGTCTTCATAGAAACAGCAGCAGCTACAACGTCAGCCAGTGAATGAACATTTTTATCCAATTCCTCTGCTTTTTCCTTCTTATTATGACCCAAGAAAATCCGTAAGAAAGAAGTTGAAGATTTAGGTTTCTCAACATCTATTTCAGAATTACGCACAACATCTTGAGTAGGCTCAACGGCTGCAACTTGTTCGGCCACAACCAACGCCTCAACAGTTTTTTCATCTAAAACACTATCGACAACCAAATCTTCATTTGCTTTATTAAGATCAGTAGTTTGAGAGTGTAGTATTTCTAGTTGTTTTTCTTGTGCAGATTTTAATGCATCAGAGGTAGAGTCAACATTCGCCATATTATCTGATCCTTGAGATTTAAATAAACTAATTTCAGCTGCTAGTTGAGCTTTTTCAGCTTCAAAAGTTTGCTTTAATTCCAAAATTTCTTTTCCATATTTAGATTCAAGCTCCTTAACTCGATCTTCGTGTGACGTTGCTAATGTGCACAGTTCATTATTAAGTAGAGCTTGTTGGACTGAAAGGTGTTGATTTATTTCAGACAATTCAACTTTATGCGCATCATTTAATTCAGCTTTTTCACCTAGAAAAACAAAGTTTTGATGAGCAAATTTCTGCGCGAAAGTATCTTCGTTTATTTGAATTTGAGCATTTAAAGTATTTATTGAGTTTTTATGATTTTCTTCATCTGATTTTAAC
>DHXK01000025.1:34776-35917 GCA_002413665.1 Legionellales bacterium UBA5158
GCAGCCAGTGATTCAGTCAAAACAGCAAGACTAGTGCGAGTATCTGCAACGGTATTAATTGCTTTTTTAACTTCACTTTGAGATTTTTCAAGATCAGATTTAGTAATGGTTAATTGAGCTTCCAACTTTTGGTAAGCTTGTTTAACAGATTTCAGTTCATCTCTCACAGCTTTTTCATTTCTATTTGCGGCTTCTATCACGAGGCGATATCTTTCTTCTACACTTTGAATTGCATACGCATTTATTTTATTGATTTGATCTTGTAAATTATGAAGATGAGTAGGTTTGGCAGTTTTAGCTATTTTATCAGTAGTTTGAACAGCCTGATTTATTTGAGCTAATGCAAACGCAGCGTTATTAGCTAGAATGGAAGTTAAATCCGTACGATATTGATTCTTTTCTAAGGTTTGAATATTCGCTCTAACCAAATCAATAGCAGGTTTATATTTAGCACCTTTCTTATTTTTAAGTAAGTCCTTTTCGATGGCGTACATGGTAATACTGATATCTTCAAAAAATGATTTTGATAATCTTGTTGAGCTCATTTGTTTCTCCTTAATTTTTTTAATTTGTTTTCATAACATAAAAATGAAGCGTGTCAATCTTATATAAGTACTATCAATTTCTCCACATATATATATTTTAAATAATTAATTCTGAGAATTTTTTAAAATGTTAAACTTTCGCTAATCAAAAGTAACACTGTTATTGATAATAAATAAACTTTAATATTGTCATTTAAATGATTTTATTTCGCATCGAATATAATTTCATAATTGAAAAATAATTTAATCCAGCGCTAGTCACTAATGCAATCGGAACCAAAATCCATAAAGCAAAATGTTGAATATAAAAATTTTGACAAACAGTTAGAATAAATTTTGATAGAGGGTAGCATAGAAATTTGAAAATGATTTTATATATGATTAATTCAAAAAACGAACTCTGTCATAATAAACAAAAAATTTTTAATCCTGCGACAAGATGCTAAAGATTAGTTTAAGCAAGTTTTTTTACATGGTTTCGAATTTAAACAAAGTTGCAAATTAACGCAAATTATTAAACTCCAGGCTTAGGATTCATTTGAGATCCATTACTTTTTAATTCACGAACCTGATTATCTTGCACTGAATATAAATGC
>DHXK01000246.1:0-4010 GCA_002413665.1 Legionellales bacterium UBA5158
GCAAATACTGCTTTAGTGCGCTGGCCAGTTTCTGGATCTATCTGCCACTGCAAACACTGAGCGCAGACACCTTTGAGCATGCATTGCATAGTGCTGTAGACAGATCCTAATATGCGAGGATCTTTGGTAAGGAATTCTTTCAAGACAGTATGACGCGCTTCTTGGAAGCTTTTTAAGAGGTGACTATTGCCAATTAAAAATATTCTATCGACATCCGTGATAGGAATTTCGGGTTGTAATTTATTATCCTGTAATTTGCCATGAGCATAGAGTACTAACGCATCTAAACAATTTCCGGTAGTGGAATAATCTTGTGAACGGTTAACAGGAATAGGCTCACCTGTTTCAGTGACCCAAATGACAACATCGGCAGCTTTTTCTATATCAGCTTGGCAATAAATTTCATCTTTATTTTTAAAGTGTCCAAGGTAAATCACACGATTGCCTGCGGCACGTAAAGCTGTGCCATAACTTTGTAACAGAGCGATGCTAAGCTGGGTTCCATAAATCAATATCGTTTCATGTTCATGCGCAATTTTATGACGTATGCCAGTAGGTCCCATGAGTGCAATTGGATCACCCGGTCGCAATGTCGCGCATACTTTTGCACTTGCTCCATTCTCAATAACAATGAATTTTAAATTTCCTTTATCGCGATCTATGTCAGCACCAATTAAAGCTAATGGTTCCATTTGCAAAGTCGTGCGGTCTATCACTGGAGAAAAAGTTTCAAAATTTTGTAATCGAAAAAAATGTCCGGGTTGAAAATGTTTTGCCGCTAATGGTGCATGCACAGATAATTCTAAAACATTATTCGTGCGTCGAACAATAGAAACAACGTAAGCATTAAACAACTCATTCATTTGCGCAGAAAAATTTAAATATTCTTCTTGGTCACCTAGGTTACCCAATTTATCCTGTAATATAGTGACAATTTTTGGATACGTTCGCAAACCTGATGCGATAGCTTTTACAACATTCCCATGAAACACAGGATGCGTATCACCAATTAAGCTCACACGATAATGATCTTTTTTATAAGAAGTAAAGGGACCGAAATTGGCTTCTTTGCAATGAGCGATGCCATGCGGAACAGTGAGCTGACCATGGTCATCTTCGTAATGTTCATATTGAAAACCTAAACGTGCAAATGTAGCTTTATGTTCAAATTCATAAGCGATATTAGGTTGCGTGCCAGTTGCCACAAAAATAGAACGAGCAGGTAATCTCACTTCATCTAATGTAGCTTCCCATTCATCTAATGCTTTATGTACTCGTCGATGGCAGACTAATGTTTCCACCGATCCATGTTGATTTAATTCGGCAGCGGCAGGCTCTAATGCTTCTGCATAATAAATACCTTCCTCTAACGCTTTTTTTAATTCTTCGTGATTATTAATGTAAGCGGGGGAGTCTCGCATGTTGCGACGGTAAGCAATAGTCACGCCACCCCATTGTTTTATTAATTTTATAAAGTTAGGTTGTACACGTTGTTCTTTCGCTCTTGCACGATCTTGACGAACTAATCTACCATGTGATAAAAATTCATCTAAAATTTCAATTGAGGCGACATCTAAATTATTTCTGACATATTCATCATCATGGATTTCACTTAATTTTTCATATCGTAATAATATTTTTTCAACTTGTGCAATGTAATATGCTTGTACTTCAGTTGCAGTGTCAACACCGGTGAGACCTCCACCAATAATGACAGCGGGCAATCGGACTTGCAGATTTGTTAAGCTACTTTTATTTGCAGCATTACCTAATTGTAATGCCATTAAAAAATCATTTGCTTGGCGCATCCCAGGAGCAAGACTGCCAGGAATGGATAAAGCTTTGGGTAGCCCTGCACCCACAGCAATGACAAAATGATCGAAACCTAATTCCCATGCATCATTAACTGTAATGGTTCCACCAAAACGAGTGCTACCAAACACTTGAAAATGAGGTCTGCGCGATAAACTGATGTAAATTAATTTTAAAAAGTTTTTATCCCAACGTACGGTGATACCATATTCAGCAACACCTCCAAATCCTGCCATGAGTCTTTCATCGAGGTCTTCAGTTAAATCTGAAAAACGATAAATAGGCTCCTTGATAAGATGTTCTGGGAGAGGTTCAATTTTTAATCCATCAAAACCTACTACGGCAAAACCTTCTAATAAAAGATGATGTGCTAACGTAAAACCTGCGGGCCCCATGCCAGCAATCATGACCTTCAGACCATTATAAGGCTTCATTATCCATTGACGTTGACGCAGAGGATTCCAGCGTGTCAGCAGATCATAAATTTCTACACCCCAAGGTAATTGTAATACATCAATTAAAACACCGGTTTCAATTTGAGGAATATTCACTGGCTCTTGTTTTTGATAGATGCAAGCTTTCATGCAATCGTTACAAATACGATGTCCTGTGGCTGGACACATAGGGTTATCAACCATGACCATGGCAAGTGCTGCGAGAGTGTGGCCATCTCGTTTTAACAAATGCATTTCAGAAATTTTTTCTTCGAGAGGACAACCTGTGAGAGTGACATCCAATAAATTTTTCTTTAGCCCTTGAGTGGGGTCATTTTTTTTGACGGGGAAGCCCTTAGAGCAAAAATCGCCGTCATGGTCATGACAATAAATACAGTAGTTGATTTCATCCTGAATTTCTCGTGAATTCATGCGAGGGTCTGTTAACTTAAAACCATCACGTAATCTTAACTGTTCATCCGGTAGTACTTTTCGATTTATTTTTTCATTACCACACAATACTGTCGGTACGAGGTTTGCGTAATCTAATCGTTCAGGTATTCGAAAACTAACCCAGCCTGCAACAGCCACTTTTCCTTCGGGCGTATCAAGTGCTTGCACACACCATTGTGTCAGCATATCTATTTCGGTCGCATAACTATCTAAGTCATTAGCGTAATGATTGCCGAGCAAGGCAATGGCTAACTCTTTGTCTTCAGCTTGTAGAGGCGATTTTTGTAATTCAGTTTTTAACCAATTATCTAAGATTGCAAAACTAGGGTATTTTTCTGATTGTAATAATTGTTTTTTTGCACGCCGTAATACATAGTATTTTTTAAAAATAGAGACAGGATTATTAGAAATTGTTTTAATCTGAGCAAGCGCTGCGGCTTCCTCAATATTAAATAACTCAGCTAAATAAGTATCTAACACCGTCGCGCAAGCTAGTAGTAATTCACTGACTTGCAGCGGAGTGAAATTCTGACTTTCTTGACGATAAGCTTGTAAGTCCGCAAATAAACTTGGACTAATCGAGTTGAGCTTAACAAGAAATTTATCGTCTAAGCGTTTTAATCCACTCGCAGAAAACAATTCAGTAAAAGTGAAATCAGTTAACGTTAGTGTCTTAGAGGTTGGGGTCATGAAGATTAGATTACCTAGTTATGTGCATTGTATTATAGGGTTTTGGAGCGTCGATTGAAAGTCACAATCTATAAAGCTCCTACTATATTCCTTCTCTCACAATTGGGGTAAGGTGCCAAATTAACGAACAAGAACTAATCAGTTAAGATTTAAATAACTTGACTGTATTTCACAAAATAGTTTAACTCTGCTCTCACTTAAAAAAGGAATCTAACATGAACTTTAAAACGATACTTATCGCAGGCGCTATATTTTTGACCAGCTCTGCTCAAGCTAACATTATCATTCAGACCCCAAACAATGCTGATGTTTGTGCTAATTTAGCGGGTGTGTGGGCAGGCGGTGGTAAGGTTTCAGCCGGTATTATTCAATGCCATTATCACGGCACAGTGAATATTACGAAGACGGCAGGGGACAACAACTACAATATGGATGTGGTTTTAAGGAAAGATGATGGTATTTGTCCAGATGATGAAAAACTGCAATTACCAGGAACTTGCAGCAACGGTGTGATCAATTTACATACACAAGATGCAAATTTAAATGGTTCAATGAACCCAGCTGGCACGGCCATTGATTTAGCCGGAAATGTCACTTTTACTGTATTAGGCTCTAGAGTGA
>DHXK01000246.1:4174-15618 GCA_002413665.1 Legionellales bacterium UBA5158
GTATTAGGCTCTAGAGTGAAGGCTGACGTTAGCGACATGCATATGCAAAAACAATAAATCTAAGTTGAATATTCGCCATTTATCCCCATATTGACTACATTGCCAATCATTTTCAATCAATCAGTAGGAGTTATGAGAAGTTATGACAGCTAAAACACAAGCAGAAACGTTAAGTTTTCAAGCCGAGGTAAAGCAGTTACTTAACATTGTAGTGCACTCACTTTACAGCAACAAAGAAATCTTTTTACGTGAGTTAATTTCTAATGCATCCGATGCCGCTGACAAACTTCGTTATGAAGGCTTATCAGACAGCGCTCTGTATGAATCTGATCCTGACTTAACTATCAAAGTAAGTTTCGATGATAAAGCTCGTACGATTACCATTAGCGATAACGGCATAGGCATGAGTCGTGAAGAAGTTATCGATAATTTAGGAACGATTGCAAAGTCTGGCACGAAAGAATTTTTAGCACGTCTTAGTGGCGATCAGAAAAAAGATTCTCATTTAATTGGTCAATTTGGCGTAGGCTTTTATTCAGCATTTGTTGTCGCTGATAAAGTCACTGTCATCACAAGACGTGCAGGATTGACACCAGAGCATGGGGTTAAATGGGAATCAAATGGCGAAGGCGCTTACACGATTGAAAATGTTGATAAAGCTACACGTGGCACAGAAATTATTTTACATGTGCGTGAAGGTGAAGATGAATTCTTAAATGATTGGCGTTTACGCACAATCATTAAAAAATACTCTGACCACATCAGCTTACCTATCATGATGAGCAAACTTCCTGACCTTGATGTGAAAGCAGAAGATGAGACACCAAAATCATCAGAATGGGAAGCAGTCAACGAAGCCACTGCGTTATGGACATTGCCTAAAAGCAAAGTCACTGAAGAACAATATAAAGAAATGTATAAACACATTTCACATGATTTTGAAGAGCCATTAGTCTGGTCGCATAATAAAGTGGAAGGTGGAAATTTAGATTACATTAGCTTGTTATACATTCCTTCTAAAGCACCTTTTGATTTATGGAATCGTGAACGTCAACATGGTTTAAAGTTATATGTACAACGTGTGTTTATCATGGATCAAGTCGAACATTTCATGCCTAACTATTTACGTTTTGTGCGCGGAATAGTTGACACCGATGCGCTACCATTAAATATTTCTCGTGAAATTTTGCAAGACAATCCGACGATGACGAAGTTGCGTGCTGCATTAGTTAAGCGCGTGCTGGATATGTTAGAGAAAGTTGCAAAAGATACACCTGAAAAATATGCTCAATTCTGGGAGCAGTTCGGAAACGTTATCAAAGAAGGCCCAGCAGAAGATTTTGCAAACCGCACAAAAATAGCTAAATTACTGCGTTTTTCATCTACTCATACTGATGCAATTGCACAGACAGTGTCGTTAGATGATTACATTTCACGAATGAAACCAGAACAGAAAAAAATATATTATGTAACTGCTGAAACATTTGCTGCTGCAAAAGCAAGCCCGCATTTAGAAATTTTCCGCAAAAATAATATTGAAGTTTTGCTCTTGTCTGATCGAATTGATGAATGGTTTGTAAATCACTTAAATGAATACGAAGGCAAGACGTTACAGTCTGTTGCAAAAGGTGATTTAAATCTGGATGAAATTACTTCTTCTGAAAATCCAGAGGAAAAAGAACAGCAAAAACAAGCTGAGGAAAAAGCCAAACAAGATTTTGATTCAGTGATCAAGCAAGTGAAAACTATTTTAGGTGATAGCGTGAAAGACGTTAGATTGTCTCATCGGTTAACGGATTCACCTGCGTGTTTAGTCTCTGATGATAATGACATGGGATTACAATTGCAGCGTTTGCTAAAAGCCTCAGGTCAAGAAGTTGCAGAAATTAAACCTATTTTTGAATTGAATCCAGAAAATCCTTTAGTGTTAAAACTGAAAGATCAAACAGATGATGAAAGATTTACAGAGTTAACTCATATTCTATTTGATCAAGCTGTTTTGACTGAAGGTGGTCAATTGAAAGATCCGGCTACGTTTGTGCAACGTATAAATAAATTGTTATTGACGTTAGTGGGTTAGTATTTGCTTTTCGTTTTTCGCCTCTCCCCTTGTGGGAGAGGCCGACGCAAAGCGGCGGGTGAGGGGTGGTTTTATAAAAGCTTTTTTTATTATAAAAGCTTTATTCTTTGAAACCCCACCCCTCATCCGCCCTACGGGCACCTTCTCCCACAGGGGGAGAAGGGAAATTGTTGTGGCTTTTATAGGTAAAAAAAAATGTTAGTAGGCGTGCCATCTGAAATTAAAAATAATGAATACCGTGTAGGCTTAGTACCTAGTAGTGTCAGAGAACTCGTAGCGAATGGACATCGAGTCGTAGTTCAACGTGGTGCTGGGGCAAAAATTGGTTTTGATAATACTGCTTATGAACATGTGGGCGCGACTATCCTTGACACAGCTCAAGAAATTTTTAATGTTGCAGATATGATAGTGAAAGTAAAAGAACCGCAATTAAGTGAATGTAAAATGTTGCGTGAAAACCAAGTTCTTTTTACGTATTTACATTTAGCTCCCGATCCTGAACAAACAAAATTATTATTAGAATCCGGATGTGTAGCAATTGCTTATGAAACTGTAACTGATAAAAATGGTGGCTTACCATTGCTAGCCCCCATGAGTGAAGTAGCAGGGCGTATGGCCATTCAAGCAGGCGCTAATAGTTTAGAAATTGTAAATGGTGGCAGTGGAATTTTATTAGGTGGCGTGCCAGGTGTAGCCCCTGCAAAAGTAGTCGTTTTAGGTGGTGGCGTCGTCGGCACAAACTCCGTTCGTATGGCGATGGGCATGGGTGCCCAAGTTGTTGTGATCGATAAGGCATTGGAACGTCTTTATCAATTAGATTTACAATTTGGCTCAAAAATTTGCACGATTTATTCTACAACGGATTCGATTGAACATCATGTTCACACAGCAGATTTAGTCATAGGAGCAGTACTAGTTCCTGGCGGTTCCGCGCCCAGACTTGTCACACGTGAAATGTTAAAGCACATGCGAGCAGGCTCTGTAGTGGTAGATGTCTCTATTGATCAAGGTGGATGTTTTGAAACAAGCCGCCCAACCACTCATCAAGATCCCACTTACGTTGAAGAGGGTGTGGTACATTACTGTGTGTCGAATATGCCAGGTGCAGTTCCAAGGACCTCTACATTTGCATTAAATAATGCGACATTGCCATTTACGTTAGCTCTGGCTAATTTTGGTTATAAACAAGCAATGCGTCTAGACCCACATTTGATGAATGGTTTGAATGTGTGTAAAGGGAAACTCACACATAAAGCCGTTGCAAGCGCATTACAGAAAGAATATGTGCCGGCAGAAATTATTATTAATCAATAAAGCCAAACGTTGGGTTTCACAAAAAGCGTTCAACCTAAACCTACGGTCTTTTTACTTTTGCTTTTCGCCTCTACACTTGTGGGAGAGGCGAAAAAGATGTGTGCTTACCTAGCCCACAAGGAGAGCAGCGAAAGCCAAACTAAGGAGTTTCACATGCTAGATTGTTTTATTACAAAGCCTACAGAAAACATTATTCCTATTACATTAATCTTGCAAAAAGATTTTCAAGAATGGATAACTAAACAAAATGCTTTTGTTAAACAATGGCTAGACTCCACCCATTTTCGTAATGAACCCGGCGCTATAGCTTTAATTCCAGATTCCTCTGGGCAATTAAAAGATGTGATTTGTTGCATCAATGATTTGAAAAACTTTTGGAGCGTGGGGTCTTTGCCTTTAACCCTTCCTTCAGGATGCTACCGTTTAAATTTCTCTGATAATCAATTTGCTGTTAGCTGGGGATTAGGCGCTTATCAATTTACACGCTATAAAAATTCATCAAAAAAACCCGCGCAATTATTAGTTGAAAAAGAGTTAGATTATATTACCAATATTGTGGAATCTATTTACCTAGTTCGGGATCTCGTCAACACTCCTACAGATGACATGGGGCCTTCTGAATTAGCAGAAGCGGCTCTAGCTTTAGGTAAACAATATAATGGTACTGTTAAACAAATTATAGGCAAAGATTTATTAAAAGAGAATTACGCTAGTATCTATACTGTAGGACGCGCCAGTGATAATGAGCCACAATTATTGGATTTACGTTGGGGTGATAAAAATGATCCTAAAGTAACTCTCGTTGGAAAAGGCGTATGTTTTGATACGGGTGGTCTAAATATTAAATTCGGCGGTGGCATGTCACTAATGAAAAAAGACATGGGTGGGGCAGCTCATGTTTTAGGCTTGGCTCGTATGATAATGCAAGATCAATTACCTATTCATTTACGTGTTCTAATTCCAGCTGTTGAAAATTCGATTTCTGGTAACGCTTATCGTCCTGGCGATGTGATAAAAAGTCGAAAAGGATTAACTATCGAAATTGGTAACACAGATGCTGAAGGTCGAGTCGTATTAGCCGATGCATTAACAGAAGCTTCTAGTGAGAACCCTGAGTTGTTAATTGATATCGCGACATTAACAGGAGCTGCACGGGTTGCTCTAGGTACGGAATTGCCTGCGATGTTCACTAATGATGAAAAGCTTGCAGCAGAGATCACAACCCATGCTGATCTGGTAATGGATCCTGTTTGGCGCTTACCCTTGTTCGCAGCCTATCGAGAAGCGCTCAACAGCTCTATTGCCGATATCAATAATAATACTGCAGATGGTTACGCTGGTGCGATTACGGCTGCTCTATTTTTAAAAGAATTTGTTTCCAATGATGTGGCTTGGGTGCACTTTGATTTAATGGCTTGGAATATTAAAGCTAAACCGGGTCGACCACAAGGTGGGGAAGCGATGGGATTAAGATGTTTATTTAGTTATTTAACAGCAAGATATAAAAAATAAGAAAGGTCCTAAGGAGTTGGTAATGCCTCTTGTCCATAAGAGAATGTCTTTTCCTCTGGACTATATTACTGAACTCCCTAGGTGAAATAATTATACCTATCCGTATAGAGAAAGCAAAAAATCATTTTCCTAAGTTAATTCAATGTGTTACACGCGAACTCGCTGTGTCCGTGATATTAATGGTCAAATGAAGCCAATAATAAGGCCATAGGGCTTAATCTTAAGCACCTGTATAAATGAGATGTCTTACGGGTATTTTGCTCTCATGCGTCTCGCGCAGCGGGTTGTAATGCCTCTCATGTGGGTTTTATGCGAGTTAATTTGAAAAAAAATTGTTACAGTCATTTTCAAGGTAATCTTATTAAAATGACGAATGAAATTTTTGAGGATGGAGAAGTTAAAAAAGAGTTAATAAAAATAAATAGAAAAATTGCAAACGAAGAGTTTCAGGGCACAAGTGAAGTATTTGGCAAACGTATTATTGCAACACCGACCTTAGATGAATGTGAAGTGTTGGCAAAAAAACCACAATACGCTAGAGGCAAAGAGCAAATGTTAACTACGCAAGACGTTAGCTTGCAAAAATTTAAATAAAAAAATCCGCACTCTTATGAATTTAAATATCATATAGCGGAATCTTATTTGATTCCGCTATCCTAATTACTTTAAACAATATTCCAATTCAACTGAGCACCGAATACATTTGTCTGAGTATTAGTGTGTCCAGACAACCTTGTTAAGTCTCCGGGCTGTATTACTAAATCGACAGATTGTTGTTTGAAAAAAGAATGCCCGTAACCAATATCATAACTTAATTGTTTGTTTTGCTCATAGTGAGCGCCTATAGCAAGTACTGTTGCGCTACCGATAGGATCTGCCACTCCACGATTTTGGTTATTTGAGGGCGTACTCATGACTTGAAGACCGGTTCGCAACATCCATTTTGGTGTCGCTTTGTAGGTTAACCCTAACGAATAATCAAAAGTATTATGATAGTTGAATGGGATGCTGACAAACGTAGTGGCAGCACCAGGGCCAGGAATGAAAGGAGGAATAGGAGCCATCACTCTTTTCATATTTATTTTATCAAAAGTACGCCAATTAGTATAATAAACGGTTCCCATGACAGTTAACTGTTTAGTGATATCATGTTGCGCGCTAACTTGTGTTCTAGCAGGTAATGCAGCATTGGTTTTTTGATTTGTTGTTCTAAATACGAGGCCGTTGGGTTTATACAATTCACTATCGCCCGTAGTATGAATCCCTATCATTGAATTAAAACTCACGCCTATACGAGTCGTGGCTAGCGGTTCATAGAGGATACCACCATGCCAACCATAACCCCATCCAGAAAGGTGGTTTTGGCCTTCTGAATCACCCGGAAATGATAGAGGCGGGCCAAACATATTATTTAAGGTAAACGCTATACGAGCAGCATCTATACCTAGTCCGACTGAGACTTTATCGGAAAGTTTAACACCTACGCTAGGTCCTAAATCAACTACCACGACGCTTGAACGTGTAGAAACGTAGCGAACAATAGAATCTTTATCGTAATTTGAACCCAAAGCAAACGGTGCTGTTACACCAAAGCCTACTGTTATCTTGTTATTGATGGGCCTCGCATAATAAAAAGAAGGTAAAAACGCGCTGATTTTACTACCAGAAGAGCCTGAGAGTCCTACTTGTGGAAAAAATGGAAATGCAGGTGTTAATGAGGAACCTTCAAATCGAGTATTACCTTTAATCCCAAGAGCAGCAACAACAAGTTGCTGATGTGTCAGCTTAGTCAGACCTGCAGGATTGGAATAGGTAGTACTCGCATCGCTTGCTGATGTAGCCCAATCAGAATAAGCTGTGCCTAATCCAGCAACATTGATAAACGGAAGACTAAAGTCAGAAGCAAAAACCGAAGTTGATAAGCCAAGAAAAGCCATAGCCATGCTTAAACGCGATATTTTCATCATTAAAAATCCTTTTTGTAATGATTCAATTCTTAAATGTAAATAAAAGCGTAACTTAATTCTTAAAAAGATACAATTTTTTTACACTTGAAGCGTATTAAGATACAATTAAAGTATCAATGAAAACGATTACTTATGGAAAAGGAAAGTAGTGATATGGGACGTATGCATTTATTTGCCTATCATGCTATTTACCAATATGTGGGATTATTTTGTAACAAATATGGGTACATATTTAGTCCAAAGAGCGACGTTACTTAATTTAATAGCTTGACCATGTCGGTTACACTGGAAAATGTCATGTGCCTTATTTAGCTGGTTATTAAATCTTTTTATTCAATACAGGTGTTACCATGAATAGCATTGATAAATTGACCCCGCCCCATGTGACTTCATATTTAAGTACCAATGAGGCAAATATAATTGAGGGAAAAATTGATTTTGAAATAGCAAAATTTCATTACAGCATGCTAAAACTAGGTGCGATCGCCAATGTGATTGGTGGCGCATTTTTTGTTTTGACGTTATATGGCCGGGTAAATTCTTTACTTATTTTTAGTTGGTATAGCGTATTAGTACTAATTAATTTGCTAAACATATTATGGGAAGAGCGCTGTAAATCGCCAGTAATGACATTGAAAAAACTTAGAATGTGGCGTGTTGGATTTCTCTATTTGTTTGCCTGTATAAGCCTTGTCTGGAGCAGTATAGGCATTATATTTATATCTGGAGATATGCATTCTCAATTATCTAGTTTTGTATTTTTACTAGCTGTCTTAGTGTGTTTTAGTCTTTCAACCGTTATTGATTTTACGGTCTCTGCTATTTCTATCAGTTTTTTATTAGTGCCCCCAGTTGTCTATCGAGTCTATCTTGGGACTAATAATATTCTTAGTTTAGGTCACGATCCAGATCTTAACATCGGAATAAGTGCAAGTTTATTTGTTTGCGGAATATTTTTGTTAGTTGCATGTTATCTAGGCGCTAAAATAGTCAGGAAATTTTTTCGCCTAAGTTTTGAAAACTTGGCGTTAAATGAAAAATTAGAAAACATGAATAAATTTTTAGAACACAGAGTTCAAGAGCGCACCTTAGAATTAGAAAATTCATTGAAACTTGTTACCTATCAATCGACACATGATTTGTTAACGGATTTACCCAATGAGCGTTTGTTGGTTGAATATATTCAGCCAGCCATTAAATTTGCTAAACAACATAACAGTATGTTTGCAGTTGTTTGTTTCTTTCCAAATGAAATGGAAAGAATTAATGATGGGTTAGGGCATCAAGCTGGAGATATGGCTATTCAAATAGTTGCTCAACGATTACAAGAAGCATTCCCTCATACCACTAAGCCAGGTGTCACACATTACACTATCACGCTCTCACGCAAAGATATTTTTGTGATTTTAATTGAACCCTTATTTAGTTTAAAAGAAGTCGACTTGAAAGTGGAGGAGCTTTTTAAAGTATTAAATGAGCCCTTAAAAATAGAAACACACAACATCAAATTAACTACCAGCATAGGTGTCAGTCTTTATCCTCGGGATGGTAATGATATCAAAACTTTATTGATGAATGCTGATGTTGCCATGTTGAAAGCAAAATCTAAAGGTGGTAACAGCCTAACCATTTATAATCCTGAAAATCATACAAATATTTCCATGCAGTTACAAATGGATAGTAAATTACATGAAGCTTTAACTGAGAGTGAGTTTTTATTGCAATACCAACCATTAGTTATGTTGTCGTCTGGAGAAATTGATGGTGTGGAAGCATTGGTTCGTTGGAAAAACCCATTATTAGGTTTTATTCCACCCAATAATTTTATTCCATTAGCCGAAGCTAATGGGGTTATCATCCCTCTGGGAGAATGGGTCTTTAGAACGGCTTGTGAGCAAGCAAAAATTTGGCATAAACTAGGTTATTCTAAGTTAAAAATGTCTATCAATTTATCTGCAAAGCAACTACATAATAAACATATCATCAGAAACATTGCTGCTATTTTAACTGAAACAGATATTGATCCTTGTTTAGTGGAATTAGAACTCACGGAGTCTGAGGCTTTCCATCCTGAGGTGATACCCATACTTAAACTTTTTAAAGATATGGGTTTAGGTTTAGCTATTGATGACTTTGGTACAGGTTATTCAGGCTTAATGGGTCTAAAATTATTAGCAATCGATAAATTAAAAATCGATAAAACATTTATTGATGATGTTGTAACAAACGCAGAATGTAGCGCTATCGTTTCCAATATAATTGATTTAGCAAAAAAAATGAAAATTATAGTCTTAGCAGAAGGCGTAGAAACAAAAGAGCAATTACATTTTTTACGAGATCATGGATGTGATATGATTCAGGGCTATTATTTTAGCCGGCCTATCTATCCAGACGATATAACGGTGTTACTGAAGAACAAAACAAAAATTATTTTTTAATCTGTTATTTTTTTTACCCCGCCTTTTTTATATAAACCTCAATGATGTTTTCCCTCCCATACTAGAATGACTTAGCGCGCTGTTGGGTTTCGTAAAGAGCGTTCAACCCAACCTACAGGAATGTCCTTGTAAAAGTAAAATGTAGGTTGGGTTGAACGTTCTTTGTGAAACCCAACATTTTCGCTATCGCTCGCAACGACGGCCACATTCAAAATGAATTTATCTTATTAAACTATTTTCAGGAAAATATTATGCGTGCTTGGTGCTTGGCATTTTTGCTAGGAGTTATATTTTTACAATTTTTTACATTTCTTCCAAATCATTTTATAAGTATTTTTATTTTTATATTTGCATTCTTTAGCAAAATTTTTTTAAATAAAAAAATTTGGCAATATTGTCGATTACCATTTGCCTGCGCTTTAGGCTTTGCTTGGGTATTATGGTGCGCAAACATATTTATGTCAGAAAAAATATCATCTCAAGAGGAAGGAAAACCACTGACTATAATAGGTTATATCGCTTCCATTCCGCAAATTGATAGAGAAAATACCTCTTTTTTGTTTAAGATAAAAAAAATAAATAATCTGTCATCAAGTGGGCTATTAAGACTATCCTGGCGCGATTCAGAAAAGAAATTTTCTGCTGGAGATGAATGGGAGCTACACGTTAAGTTAAAAAAACCTCACGGAACGCTCAACCCTGGAGGATTTGATTATGAAGCTTGGGCATTTCAAATGGGGATTAGTGCGAATGGATATGTGAATAATAAGTTTAATAATCATTTGTTGAGTAGTCATTGGTATCACTTTTCCATTAATAGATTACGTCAATTTATCGCAAAAAAAATTTCCGCAGAATTACCCGCAAGTCCTACATCGCAGTGGATAACAGCTCTAGCCATAGGCGAACGCTATGGAATTAATTCAGATCAATGGACAGTTTTACGTAACACGGGCACCAATCATTTAATGGCGATTGCTGGACTTCATATTGGAATGATGGCGATTATAGCGCATTTTCTAGCGGCTAAGCTGTGGCGACAATTTCCACTGTTAACACATAATATTCCGGCTTTACAAATAGGTGCCTGCGCGGCATTAGTTGTGGGACTTGGATACAGTGCCTTAGCAGGATTTTCGTTGCCCGCACAACGTGCATCTCTCATGCTAACTTTTTTTATGTTGACGCTATTATCTAGACGTCACGTTTCTGCATGGCAAGCTTGGTGTTGTGCATTGATGGGCGTGCTAATACTAAATCCGTTATGTGTGTTAACTGAAAGTGTTTGGTTATCGTTTGGTTCTGTCGCGCTCATTATTTACGGTATGAGCAACAGGTTATTGCCAACAGGATGGTGGTGGAAGTGGGGGAGGATACAATGGGTGATCGCAATAGGTTTAATCCCATTGACGATAGCATTATTTCAGCAGTGCTCCTTACTTTCTTTTGTCGCAAATAGCATAGCTATACCGTGCGTTGGATTTGTGTTGGTGCCATTGGTTTTGTTGGGTTGTTTATGTCTATTCCTCTCACCTCAATTGGGAGGATGGATCTTGATTTTAGCGGATAAAATATTAGGAGTATTATGGAAAATTTTGACTTGGTTTTCACAAATACCGCATGTAGTTTGGTATCAACATGTGCCACATTATTGGATGTTAATAGCAGCAATTATGGGAGTCATTATTTTTTTAATGCCGATAGGAACACCGGGTCGTTATCTAAGTTTATTATGGGTGTTGCCGCTTTTATTATTTAAATCAGCTACACCGATTTTAGGTGAGTTACAGTTAACATTATTAGATGTAGGACAAGGTCTTGCAGCTGTTGTGCAAACAAAAAATCATATTTTAGTATTTGATGCAGGTGCAAAAATTTCAGCAAACTACGACATGGGTGAGAGTGTAGTGGTGCCATACTTGCATACGTTAGGAATAAAAAATATCGACATGTTAGTGGTGAGTCATGGAGATAATGATCATATAGGTGGAGCGAATGCGATAATAAAAGCATTTCATGTGAGAGAGATTAAAACTAGCGTACCTGAAAAATTTAAACTAGCAAATTATTGTGAGCGTGGTACATCTTGGCGCTGGGACGATGTAAATTTTACATTTTTATATCCCACTCTGG
>DHXK01000263.1 GCA_002413665.1 Legionellales bacterium UBA5158
GAGCCGCGCGCGTCAGCAAGCGTTATGTCATCCAAATAGTGCTGTGACGCTTGCTGACGCGCGCGGCTCGGTTTCTGAATCTTAAGATATTCAATAAAATTTTCCACTGTCTGCTCTAAAGCAATAGCTGTCATTGCAGAAAGAGTTATCACATGTTGATCTCTATCTTGTCTCACACTCATTATTTTTTTAACCGGTGCTTCTTCAATAATGACGTGTGCATTCGTTCCACTAAATCCAAATGAACTAATACCTGCACGCCTGATTTTTTCCACTCGTGGCCATGCATTTAATTCCACGGGTATGCTTGCTGGAATACTGGCAAGATTAATCCGAGGATTAATCTTCTCCAAATGTAAATTGGGCGGAATTGCATTATGTTGCAATGCTAAGATAATTTTAATTAAACCAGCAACGCCTGCAGTTGCTTCTAAATGACCTATATTTGTTTTTACCGAACCTATTTGTAAAATATTATTTAATTCTCGTTGCTGACCATACACTTTTGCAATAGCAGATATTTCAATCGGATCGCCTAACTTCGTTCCTGTACCATGCGCTTCAATATACGTAATATCATTTGCCTGACAATTTGCATTCGCCAGTGCTGCGTGCATTAATTTTGTCTGTGCGGCACTATTAGGTACCGTTAATCCACCACTTGCACCATCTTGATTAATTGCACTTCCACGTATTATTGCAAGTATCCTGTCACCTTCTTTTTCTGCATCCGATAATCTTTTTAAAATTAACATGCCACAGCCTTCACCACGTACATACCCATCTGCAGTTGCATCAAATGTTTTGCACTGGCCATCTGCCGCTAACATGTTTGCTTTGCAAAAATTAATTGTTAACTCAGGTGCTAAAATAAGATTAACGCCACCTGCAATAGCAGTATCACTTTCACCAGAACGTAAACTTAAAACAGCATTATGAATAGCCACTAAAGCCGAGGAACAAGCTGTATCAATGGCAAAACAAGGCCCCTCAAATCCAAATAAATAAGCCAATCGTCCAGCCGCAACACTGATAGCATTTCCCGTTCCGTAATAAGCATTGATATCTTTTAATTCTGAATACTTATTCAATAAGCTGCCATAATCATTACTCCCTATCCCTACAAAAACACCGGTTTGGGTACCCCGTAAATGGTGTGCGGGAATAGCAGCATGTTCTAGCGCTTCCCATGTCACTTCCAATAACAGACGTTGCTGAGGATCCATCAATTCAGCTTCTCGTGGGCTGATACCAAAAAATTGCGGATCAAATAAATCTACAGGCTCACTCAGAAACGCACCATAACGACAATACATTTTCCCAGGTGCTTGGCGGTCAGGATCATATAAAGAGTCTATATCCCAACGACTCGCTGGAACTTGTGTTACTGCATCCACACCATCGCGCAATAAATCCCAATATAAATCAGGTGAATTAGCACCACCCGGAAAACGACAACTCATTCCAACAACGGCGATAGGTTCATTTTTTTTGTATTCTAATTCTTTTAATTTAGTACGTGTTGAATCTAATGCACTAACAGCACGCTTGAGATGGAAAACTAACTCTTCGTTTGTTGGGTTCATGTCATTCATCTATCATATTAATGAGCTCGGAAACCGATAAAGATTCAAATTTATCAATCATTATTTCTTGAGGTTCAGAGATTATTTCCAGCGAATTTATTGTTAAGATCTCAGCCAAATGCGTAGTCAGTGCAGACACAGACGGATGATCAAACACCACGGTCTGACTTAACTGATAATCATCCCCTAAACTTTGTTGCAATTGGCTACGCAAATCCACAGCCATTAATGAATCCATACCCAGCTCAAAAAATCCTACATAATCGGAAATATCTTTATCATTAGAAAATTCCATGATGTTTCGGACAGTAGAGCGTATAAATTTTTTCAATAATTTTAGTTTATTGTGTAGTGGTAATTTGCTGAGCTCGAATAATAAATTTATTTTATTCTGATCTTTTTTGACAAACGATAGCAACCAACTAGGATGCAACTGAATTTTCGTTTCATATTGTTGCCAATTTATATTGGCAATCATAAGCTGAGACAAAGTACTTTGAAGAGCTATTTCAAAATATTGTAAACCTTGTTTTTCAGTGAAAGCAGTGATGCCTATGTCTTTATGTCTGTCAACAAGACCTGCCGCCATTCCGTCGGTCGCCCACGTTCCCCAATTTATACTTAGACCTGCTAGACCTTGATGTTTTCTATAATGCGCTAGACCATCCATAAAGGCATTAGCGGCTGCATAATTACTCTGGCCTGGTGATCCCATTGCAGATGCAATAGAAGAAAACATCACAAAAAAATCTAACTCATTATTCTGACTCATACTGGCTTGATGTAAATTCCATGCACCCGTCACTTTAGATGAAAATACTTTTTCTAATTGTTTTGCAGATTGATTTAAGATAATGCCATCGGCTAAAACACCCGCTGCATGTATAACCCCGCGCAATATTGGCCACTCATCTCCGAATCTCAGCAGAAGATTTTTAACTTGTACTAAATCACTCATATCAAGATTAACTATTTCTATCTGAATTGATAATTGACGTAACTTATCTATAGTGACTATTGCATTGTCACTGGGCGCGCTGCGCCCTAACACAACAAGATGCTTAGCACCTTTCTCTACTAACCAATTTGTTATTTTTAAACCTATTGATCCTAAGCCACCAGTAATTAAATAACTTGCATTTTTATCTATATTATCAACTGAGCCGCGACCGTTAGGGAGCGATAACTGCATGTGCGGTGACGCTTCCTGACGGTCGCGGCTTGGTAGCCTAGTTAAACGTACTGAGTGTCGTAAATTTTTGCGGTAAGCTGTTTCACATTCTTGATTAGGATTTTTTATTTCTGATGTTAAACAGTTTATATTTTGAATGACATCCGCCTCTGGATCTAAATCAATATGTCTGACCACTATTTCTGGATGTTCATAAAAAACAGTTTTAAATATTCCTGACAATGCTGCCTGAGAGACACTCATAGTTGACCTACCCACTGCTTGAGCCCCAGTGGTTATTAAATAAAGTTCAGGAATCACTTTAGCCAGACTAGACAAGATACCTTGTAATAACAATACCAACTGTATAGTGATGTTATGAGTTGCAACGGGAATATCAGTTAACTCTTCACTCTCGGCAAAGAAAAGTATTTTAGTCAGATCAACATCATTTTCTAATAAAGCTACATAATCTTTTTTATCTTGAAAATTTGTCTGATAACCCTCAGGAGGCATGATGAAAGATATATGCTGTAATTCATATTCCTTTTTTAGTGCGTCAATTACTTTTAAATTAGCACTTAAAATCAACCATTTTTCTGTGATAGTTGAGACTGGCACAGAAGTTATTAATGCTTGTTCTTCCCATTTGAAATAATAGAAAACATTATCAGTCACTTGCTGTTTTTGCAGTAAACGCAGCAAAGAAGACTTATCTGCTCGCTTACCCTGCATCCCCATAATAGATGCAACCAGCTCACCCTCCATATCATAAAGCTGGATGTTAGCTATCATCACATCTGGATTCTTATCATTTATAATCTGAGCGTGGACTTGAATTTTTTTCCCTAGAGGCTTGTGCAAAATCATTTCGTGCATAGCAATAGGTAAATAAATATTCTCTGTTTTTGGTTGTTGTATAAATTTAGCTGCGACTAACATCTGAAAACAACTATCTAATAATGCGGGATGGCACAAATAATCTTTTACATCCAGCTCAGTCGATAATTCTGCAATGACTTCATTATCGCCTAACCACAAATGCTGGATATTTTGAAACGCTGTACCATAAAATAGACCTAGTGCAGCGCTTGCTTGATAAAATTCAGGCACTAAGGATGTCAGCTGGCACCTATTTTTAATGTCAGATAAATCCATGTTATTAGGGAAACTTGCCCCTGACATTTGTATGGTCGCTTGTGCATGCTTATCCCATTTCTCATTTTGCAAACTAAAAACGACTATATCAGTTTCTTGAGTATTTTTTTGAGTCGCAATAACTTGAATTTTTTTGGACGTGCCTGAGCTTAACGCTAAAGGAGATTGAATAATTAATTGTTTTAATTGCAGCGCGTGTGTTTGAAAAATTTCTTTTCCAACACTTAATAATAATTCTATATAACCTGAACCTGGAAAAATCTTTTTTTGAAAAATAAGATGCTCATTCAAAAAAGGCAATCGCTGCAAATCAAGTTCATTAATAAATACTTTATTTTCCAAAGGCGATAAAAATTTCATTCCTAACAATGGATGTAATATAGTCTCAACAGTTGTTAATGATTTTTCTTGAGGCTTAGTATCCAACCAATGGCGTTGTCGATTAAATTCTGAAGTAGGTAATAGACTATGTGGAGACAGGTCAGGCGCTTCCTCTACGATGATATGAGCATTCGTTCCACTAAATCCAAAAGAACTAATTCCGGCACGTCGTTTTTTATTTTCAACTCTTACCCAAACAGTCGAATGTGCGATTATTGTCGCTGGAATTTTATCTAAATGTATATTTGGATTTAATTGTTTAAAATGTAAATTTGCTGGAATCATATTATGTTGCAGTGAAAGCACAACTTTAATTAAACCTGCCACACCTGCAGCAGCTTCTGTGTGACCAATATTCGATTTTATGGAACCTAGCATGAGCGGTTGCACTCTTTCATGCCCTAACACTTTTAACGCATTAACTTCTACAGGGTCACCTAAAATAGTACCGGTACCATGTGTTTCCACATAATCAATTTCATTCGCAGAGAGATTAGCATCACGCAATGCCTGAGCAATAAGAGCTTCTTGAGCAGCAGCATTCGGTGCAGTTAATCCAGCGCTTGCACCGTCTTGATTAATCACACTGCCCTTAATGACAGCTAAAATGGGATCTTTATCCTGCAAAGCTTGCTGTAAAGATTTTAGAACGACAACACCACAACCTTCACTGCGCACGAAACCATTTGCATCCGCATCGAAAGTTTTGCATAAACCATCCGGTGATAACATATGGGCTTGGGTTAAATTGATGCTATGCTCAGGTTGTAAAATTAAATTCACCCCTCCAGCTAATGCTAAATCACATTCGCCATTTCGTAAACTTTGTACGGCCAGATGTATTGCTACCAGTGAAGATGAACAAGCGGTATCGACGCTTAAACTAGGCCCTTGAAATCCTAATAAATAAGAGATACGTCCGGAAGCAATACTTAATGCATTGCCAGTAGGAATATAGGCATCCCCTACTTCCACATTCACTTGCCTAATTAAATTTGCATAATCACTTCCAGAGATTCCTATATAAACACCAGTGTTGCTGCCATGTAATGCTGCAGGTGCAAGCCCTGACCGTTCTAACGCTTCCCAACTCACTTCTAATAACAAACGTTGTTGTGGATCCATGTATTTTAATTCGCGTGGTGAGAGTCCAAAAAACTCACCATCAAATTGATCTACATTGTTAATAAATCCACCTTTTCGTGAAATTATTTTTCCCGGTTGAGTAGCATCTTCAGAATAATAGTGATTAATATTCCAACGTGAAGAAGGCACTTCACAAACGGCATCTCTACCCTCTGACAATAATTTCCATAATAATTCTGGGCTGTCAGCACCATCCGGATATCGACAACTTAAACCTATAATGGCAATATCATGTTGGGCTTTTTTATTTTTGATTTGTGTGTGAGCTGTAATACTGTTGTCTTTTTCTAATGTTAATTCATTATAAATAGCTACACTTAAACTCTGGATATTGGGATGCTCAAAAATCATAGTCGGTGTTAACGTACACCTATCCCCTAAGCTATCTTGTAAAGCATAATGAAATTCTGCTCCCATGAGAGAATCCATACCGAGATCAATAAATCCTTTTTTATTATCTTTGATCTCATCGACTGTAATATTTAATACTCTGGCTGCCTCATGTCGCACATGTTGAGTTATTAAAACAAGTTGTTCTGTTTTTTTCGCAGCATATAATTGTGTAACCAAATCTTCTGTTACTTTTTTAATGTCAGTTTTAGTATTTACCCAATAACGTTGCCTTTGAAACGGATGCGTGATGACAGGTTTTATTGTTGTTGACTGTGAAGATTCTTCCACTATCACATGGGCATTCGTTCCTGTAAAACCAAATGCACTCACCCCTGCTCTACGCTTCTTTTTCCCCGCAGGCCATGCAATATTAGTTGTTGGAATACCTGCTGGAATACTGGATAAATCTATCAATGGATTCAATTTCTGAAAATGTAAATTTGCAGGAATTGTTTCGTGTTGTAATGCTAGAACAGTTTTAATTAATCCTGCAATACCAGCAGCAGCTTCCAAATGACCTATATTTGTTTTCACAGAACCTATGATTAAAGGCTCAGATGCTTTCTTGTTTTGAAAAACAGTTGAAAGAGCACGTGTTTCTACAGGGTCACCTAATGCGGTTCCTGTACCATGTGCTTCTATAAAATCAATATCATGTGCCTGACAATTTGCCTGTGCTAGGGCTTCTTCAATTAATGCAACTTGAGCATGCCCGTTAGGTGCGGTAAAACCATTACTCTGACCATCATGATTCACCGCTGAGCCACTGATAATTGCTAATACGTGATCTTGATCTCGTTCTGCATCACTTAATTTTTTCAGTATAACGACACCGCAACCTTCGCTACGCACATACCCATCGGCTGCCGCATCAAATGTTTTACAGCGTCCGTCAGCTGCCAACATATTTGCTCTAGAGAAACTCTGAGAAATTTCAGGCAGCAATATAATATTCACGCCAGCAGCAATCGAAAGTTGCGATCGTCCTTCACGTAAATCTTGACACGCATGATGCACGGCTACTAGTGATGAAGAGCATGCGGTATCTATAGCAGTTGCTTGTCCACGTAAACCAAAATAATAAGCCACTCTACCTGCTGCTGCGCTAATGGCATTGCCGGTAGTCACATACGTTGCGTTGGGTCCTGCACACTGTGATTTTAATAATTGAACATAATCATTACTTGAAATGCCGGTAAATACACTGGTTTTACTATCAACTAATGTTTTCGGTTCTATTCCAGCAGAGCATAAAGCTTCCCATGTACCCTCAAGTAACAATCTATGCTGGGGGTCGAGTAATTCAGCTTCTCTTCGACTCAATGAAAAAAAAGTTGCATCAAATTGATCTATCTCTTTAAGAAATCCACCGTAGCGATTCGCTATTTTTTCAGTAGTGTTATTGTCCCATCTATCTTTAGGCACTTCAGAAATAGCATCGGTATTATTATTTAATAAACTCCAAAATTCTTCTGTGTTATCAGCAAGAGGAAATCTACAACTCATACCAATGATGGCAATTGGCTCATGCGTAATATTTCTCTGCCTCCCTTTTTCAGAAGGGGGAGTCTGCTCTAAGTTATCCATTAGATATTCATTGAGTTTAGCAATAGTAGGATAATCAAAAACTAAACTAGGATTCACTTTTAAGCCTAATTCTTTTTCAATGTCGCTCGTTAATTGCATCAGTAATAATGAATCTAAACCTAAACTCAAAAAGTTTTTTTGGATATCAATATCAGTCGTTTTTATATTTAATTTTTTTGAGATCCAGGTGATTAGCCAGATTATTAAATTCGAATCTATTTTTTCTTTGTGTGTATTACGGGGGAAGGTTAATTCTTTTTTATTTTTAAGGTTTTGCCCTCCTCTCCCTAGCCCACACCGTACGCCTAAAGTGAGGGAGGATAGGGAGTCGTTATCACTATGATGCAAAACTTCTATTTTATTTTCACAATATAATTTCTGAATAACAGAACGACGAACTTTTCCACTTCCAGTTTTTTTTAATTGTTTTAACGGTATCAGTACAATATGATGCACACGAACACCGTTTTTTTCTGAAACCAATCCTCTAATTGCAGAAAAAATTTCATTCGCCATTTTCTCTTGAAGCTTCCTAACTTCTGCAACAATAACAAGTTGCTCCCCTTCTTGGCTTTCTACACTAAATGCGGCACTATTTCCTGAACGTAATTCTGTATGGCTTTGCGACACACTGAATTCAATGTCTTGCGGGTAATAATTTTTCCCGCGAATGATGATGATATCTTTTAATCTTCCAGTGACGGTAATCACATGTTCGTGCATAAACCCAAGATCACCTGACCGTAAAAAAGGACCCTCATTATTAAGAAAATTTTGGAAAGTATATTGAGTGTCTATAGCTTGCTGCCAATATCCACTGGCAACACTAGGACTCTTTAACCATATCTCACCTATTTCACCTTCAGCACATAATTGCAGTGTGCTTGGATTAACTATGCAAAGTGTTTGCATTTTTTCATTGAAGCTATAACTCACTAACGATTGCGAATTTTTATTTTCTTGATCACATAATATTACTTTATTTAATTGCAATGCATCTTTATCTAAGTTTTTTGTCAATAAACCCTGGTTGCGATTAGAACCTAAAGAATACACCGTAGATTCAGCCATACCATAAGCAGCATAAAAGACTTCCTTGCGCACTCCACATTCTTTAAAAGCTTGATAAAAATTTTCTAGTGTCTCGGGACGAACACGCTCACCTCCACAAAAAGCTATCTCCCAACAACTTAAATCTAACTTGTTTTTTTCTTCCTGAGTAACATTTTGCACACAAAGATGATAGGCAAAATCAGGTGCTCCACTCACTGTTGCGCGATATTTTGAAATAGCGTTTAACCAGCGGCTGGGGCGATCGAGAAAAGAAAGCGGTGACATGTGATAACTTGAAGCATGAGAATAAATAGGTTGAAGCAAGGAAACCATCAAGCCAATATTATGATAAGGTGGCAACCAGCTGAGCATACGATCTTGTTCTGTCCCCTGCGTATCAACACAGTTTAATGCTAAATTATGTATGATGTTTCCGTGACTTAACATCACCGCTTTGGGATGACCAGAAGAGCCAGAAGTATATTGCAACAATGCTAATTGATCAGATTGAATAATGTTAGACTGCCATTGATCTACACTATTTAGTTTAATTTCTTCAGTTGCAATCCATGTTAATGCATCAAAATCCCAGTCCGTTAATTTACTTGCAGCTAACACGTTTGCAATCTTATTGATGATTGGCGTGTTCTTGATTCGTTTAACTATTCGTAATTTTTTAATTTTATGAATGACGACTCGCGTAGACAAGCACACTTTCGCTAAAGAGTTATCAATGACTCGTTGAATGTTTTGAGCTAGCTCCTCATTTTGCGGAGGATAAACAGGAACCGCAACAACGCCTGCATACAAACATCCAAAAAATGCGGTTATAAAATCAATGCCCGGAGGATAAAGTAACAACACTCTATCACCAGACACAGTTAATTTTTGAAGTGTAGCGGCAATGGTTTTAGCTTGTTGCATTAATTCTTGATAACTAAGAGTGATCTCAAGTTCATCATCGAAAAAAGTACAGGCAGTCTTTTGTGAAATTGATGAGGCTGCGGACTCTAAGGCATGGATAATGGATTGATGTTTAAGCTTCATTGTTTTATGGCAACTCCACCCCGTGGGGATGGTAGTGCTCTGTAGTCACTATTCGACTCCAAATCTTTTTCTTCAATCAAAGTAGATGTGAGATCTTCAACTTGTATTTCTGTTTTAGCTAATCTGCGTAGCTCAACTAATGCCGCAAATAAAAGTATAGTCGTTAAAACAGAATAAGTATTATCCGCTATGCTATATTTATCATTACTTCCCATCAATATATTTTTCAAAATGAAAATAGAACCTAAACCAATAGAAAGCTTAAAAGCTCTTCGATTTAAAGTACTAGAAATGTTTAAGCCTATGTCATTTTTATAACCGTAAACGCCTTCGCTAATAGATAATGCCAAACCTATAGGCATTGATATCAAAGTAAATAAATCAAGATACTCGCTATTAATAAGATGTTTTATACCAGTAGCACTGAGATAATCACCCGCAAATAAAACTAAAAATCTTAATTTTTCCCATTTCAACTTTGGGATCTCTGATGTAGTTGCTTTTTCTAATTCCTGAATGGCGGAAGGATACAACCATAGACCTCCCATTAGATTAGAAACATTTGCAGAAATAAGATATTTTTGTTTAATTAAATGCGTAACGCCATTGACTACACCAAGACCTGCAGAATAACCTAATCCTTTTTGAATAAGGTTTGTTGAATTGCAATATGATTTTTTATTAGGGTCTGAAAATTTTGCTTCTAAATAAATACCCGCAAGCCAACTGCATGCGCCAAACACCATAGCTGCAATATTGTAAGGACTAGTTGTATCCTCAAACAGTTCATCTTGAGTCGCAGTTGCAACAAGACCAAAACCTATATTTTTTAATAAGGGAATACCTAGGTTTTTTAATATAATGAATGGCATGTTACGAACTATCCGAATACGGTTAAGATAAGAAACGCAGTATATAGAGCGAGCTATGATTAATAAAGTGCAAAATATTTATCATGGCGTCCCGTCTTTAGATCTTAAATATGACCGCTCAAGCTAGCTCCATTTATACTCAACAATGATCCTTTCAATTGTTTTTTACTCTGTTAAGACTATAATCACCTATAGAAATTAAATATCTCGCGCAATTTTAAGTAAATATTCAGCTTCTGTAATTCGTCATTGCGAGCGAG
>DHXK01000180.1:0-6904 GCA_002413665.1 Legionellales bacterium UBA5158
TTAGATAATTTGCTTAGGCTGAGCTTCTCAATCCTGTCACGAGTAATATCCGCTAATAACACCCCATGAAGAGGAGGATCTAACCATCTAAACTTAGATTTATCACTAAAAAGACTTCTTTTATGCTGCGATTCTTCACACCACCTCAAGACGGCATCCATCCAATCTTTAGAAGGTTTTTCTTTAAGTTTATCTACATTCCACAATTCAGATTTTATTTTGTCATGAAGACGTTGTGCATCTAACTTGTTCGAAGTTCCAGTAGATTGTTGTATGCGGTCTCCTTGGCAGCTGATTGTGATCCACCACGTGTTACCTCTTTTGTAGAGTGCCATTTGTTACTCCTATTGATTTTGACGGCACCCTGCAATACTTTAGCGTTGCTAGCATAGAAGGACCGTATGTATTCTGCAAGGTCATCTTCACGAAAAATCCAACGGCCTCCCGGTTTGGCACCTGGAATTTTTCCTTTTGCAGTATTTCTGCGCAGAACTTCGGGTGCCATTTTTAAAAAAGCAGCTGCTTCATCAAGATTTAGTGTTTTTATTTTATTTTCTACCATGAGTGGTTACTGCTTTATTATTTGATCAGAGTCGTCACGCAATACTGTCAAAGCTTCTAACAAGTTACCTACTGCGGAGATAAAAAATCCTATGTTGCTGACTTCTGCAATGACGTCGGGGTTATTTTGCATATGAAATCCAACTAGAAATCCTAGTTCTTGCAAGCCTCTTAATAAAGTATCAGTACAGTTTGTTAGGTGATGGCGCATTAATCTTATCTCTTCTTCGTCATATTGAAGTTTTAGCATTCCACCCGGCTTCTCTTCATAGCGCTTTAAAATAGAAAATAACTCTGTAAAAGCACTTTCGTGATCTTTAGATTTCAACTGAATATCCATTTGTTATCCTTTTTAACAATATATTTGTATGCCCTATAGCCAAGTGAAGAAACGCTTTGTATAATGACCATCAGTTCGATACTTGACGATAATTTAGAACCAATGGTTCTAAATGTCAATATTATTTTAATTAAAGTGAAACCCTTGTGGCAGAAATTCAGGACAAAATAGCTTTTTCAAAACGACTAAACCATGCGCTCGATCTTTTTGGTGTTCCACCAAAAGGTAAAGGTCGTCAAGTGACTGTGGGTAAAATGTTTTGTGTTTCACAGAAAGCTGCTAGTAAGTGGCTTGAAGGTCTCTCTTTACCAGATACCATGCGAATCGCAATCATTGCTGAAGAGCTGAAGGTTAATGTTGAATGGTTAACTTATGGCGCTGGCCCAATTAATACTGAAGCTATGCCAGGTATTGGAGACTCTCGATGGAAGCGCGTTCCCTTACTAACATGGGAGCAAGCTGGAGACTATGCAAACTTTGATGTTAAAACTACTGAAAAATGGACTTGGACAGATGTAGAAACCGGCCCACGCTCTTATGCTCTAATTGTTGAAGATGAATCCATGATGCCCCGTTACGAACCTGGAACTACTGTCATCGTAGACTTTGATAAAGAACCAGAACACCGCAATATTGCTTTTTTTAAATGGAAAAAAACTCAAGATGTCAGTTGCGCTCAGTTGTTGATCGATGGACCTAATCGGTATTTGAAGTCACATAACCCAGATTATGGAACTTTACTGATTAACGAAGAAGACCCGCAAATTATTTTCTGTGGAACAGCACGACAAATATTTATGACTTATTAAAACAAATCTTACAAAAAGCAGGATTATTTCAATCCTCTTTTTAACTCAAATTCTAGCAATTAACTACATGTGAAATCGGACTGCAGAAGGCTCTTCTAGCTTTTCATTATATCCAATTAAAATGTTTTTACTGCGCTCTTTTTCAGCAATATAATTTGAATTTACACTCATAAAAAATTCTGATTCTAAGACATCTATAAAACTTGGAGCTGTCTTAATAGCCGAGCCTTCTATGTGGTAAAAATTCGTTAAAAGATCATGTATTTCAGGTAAGAATATCGAACCCTCCTTGGCATCTTCTACGACGGTGCGAAGATAATTAAATAACTTAAAATCAAATAATGCCTTTTCATATAAATTAGGATTGATCCATTTGGCTATTTCAGGGGAATTGGGGGGATTTTGATATGTCTGCCATCCTTTTAAGAGCTCAAGATAATAAGCCCATTTATTGTGTACATCCGTTTTTTTAATATCTTCTGTCGTTAAATTTTCCAGCAAATGAGCGCCCTTGCTATTTCTATGGCGCCCAACTGCTTTTTCAAAAAAATTTCTTCGTTGGGCAAGCGAAATATACTTTTTTCCTAGTGCATTTAATTTAGCAATTATTGGGACTTCTTGTCTTGCATTAGCCATTGGGTTTACTCCATGTTAATTTTTTATTTCTTGAAGTGGATCCGTAACTTCAGAATTCACAACCCACTTTAATAAATCAGCTTCCTTCTGATCCAACTGCAACATAATATTTTTCTGAGTCACCAAATCACGAATAAAATAATTCTCAACGAACTCATTGCCTGCCTTATGCAACATGACGATAGAATCACCACCAAGAGACATCGATCTTGCAATAATTTTGTAAGTTGGTTTTACACTAGAATCTTCTCTGCCTTCCAACCAAGGAAAATTTTCTGCTTTAACTGCGTTCATTATTTATTTCCTTTTTATCTAACAGGCAAATCGCCTTTCGTTAATATGCGATACAATAATCTTTCTTGGGTATCATCAATGGAAGTTGCACAGTGCATAGTCGTGGGATTATTCCAAATTAATAAATCACCATCACACCATTTATGTTGATAAACAAATTCGGGTTTAGTTGCATGTTGATATAAAAATTCTAGAAGACTTAAAGCTTCCTTTTCAGCTAAACCATCAACACCTATTGCACGATGAATATTAACAAAGAGAGCTTTTTTACCTGTCGCAGGGTGAATTCTAACTAATGGATGTGCAACTGCAGGTTGATTGATATAGGCATTTTTATAAAATGCTTTTTTATCTGTAAGTAACTTTTTTATAGACTCATCTAACGCATCATAAGCAATACACATATTTACAAAATGCGTTTCACCACCAATCTCAGGTGATTTCAAAGCATAAAACAAAGTGGCTTTATTTGGATTAGAAGTAAAATAAGAATCTGAATGAAATACATATTCTGGCGCAACGACTCCAGTCGGTAAGTTTTTTGCATCCGTACTATTTGAATGCCGAGTGATAACAGGATATTTTTTTAAACGATAAGTTGGAACTAATGCAGGAACAGGTTCGCCAAAAATATTCCCGACACGTATTAATTGTTCTTCGTTTAGTTTTTGATTTCTAAAAATAAGTAAATGATGTTCAGATAATTGCTTATGAAATTTATCTGCTGTGCCTGAATCAATTATTTCAGATAAATTGACACCAGTAACTTCAACTCCAAGATATGGAAGCAATTTTCTAAATTTCATATGTTTATACCGGATTTAAAATACCTTTCTAAATGAAGATATCTTCTGATTTAACAAACCATCATTAAAGGATCACTCAAATCTATCGCGTACCATTCTTCATCGGTCATGCCCACAGGTTTTACAAATAAGTCTAAAGCACAATTATTATTGTTTTGATCCAGCATTGATGAAGCTCCTGTTTATTTTTCTAAGGTGCTAATGATAGAACTGTAAGTACTATATCTCAAGGGTTTTATGAATTATTTTAGCAGTGTATTTCTCAATTAGTATGAAGATTGATCAATGCACTCAGGGCATCAAAACTAAAACTACCAAGTATTCTGTATTAGCTTATTAGACTTCTAACGTAACTCCTTGTAGGATGTCGCCTTGGCAATTAGTACATCAAACGTACAATAAATATAAATGTAAAACAAATTTAAGCGAGCTCTTCAAAGATGGCAGCTAACAGACAGCAAATCCCATTACCAGCAATAATCAATAAATTACAACTGGTGAAGTTTCTATATGATTATGAAGCTCATCGTAGTTTTATTGATATCCATATTAAACATGACCCCGAACCTTTATTGAAATTACGTCTTTTTGTAAGTGCTGTGCAGGAAAATCCTAACTTGGAATTCGATTCAATATTTGAATTAGCCAAACTAATGTATGATCTTGAGCTTTATGAATCTTTTCACTCTGCAAATCATAGCGGTAGTACGATAAACACTTTTCATTCAGTTATACATCCTAACTGGAATCCAAATTATAAATTTGCGAAAAAAGTATTATTTATTAAAAATTTTAATGATGTTATTTTTGGTGCACGATCTGAAGGTATTAGAAAATTATACAATAGTGAATTTTATTCATTTTATGACGAGCATATTGATTATAAGAAAGTGCATAAATCTCACTGCGAATTACGTTCTAAATTCACAGAATTAACTTTTAAAACCTTATGTAGAATTCCTATGGAACAAGCGTTGATTGTGGCTAATTTCTTGTGCCCAAATTTATATTCTCGATCGTCCGTAAGTTTTCCATTCAAAGAAGGCTGTCATTTAATTCCCAATGAATTTGATCCCGAATACATTAACTTTTTAAATCGAAATTCAAAAAAAACACCTCGAAATGATTATGATCGTGAAATCCTGTACGGATATTTTTGGTTAGAGAGAGGTAAGATTGCGACACAGCTAAACAAAGATAAAGTGGTTTATTATGCTGAGCATATGGATAGTTTGACACGCATTAATCCTAATACTGAAGGTTTGGGAGAAGTTGAAATTCAAGAGTTATACCAAAATATATTCAATGCTGGCATCAAAAAAACAAAAGATAATACAAAAAACTGGATTTTATCTGGCGCCCGCCGCACTCAAACCAATAAAGTACTATGGAAATTTTTCGGCGAAAACCCCAATGATCCTAGAAAATCTAATCATGTTCTATGTGAACTTAAAGTTGTCGATCATATAATGAGCTTTTTATATCCGAGGTAGGAAATTCATTGAACTGTATCAACGCGATGATATTTTACTTTCTCATTTAAACACCTTGAGTTAAGAATTCGACTTTTCCTTCAGACTACTTTAAAGATTCGTTATTAAGTAATTTATAAATACTAAACATACATAAAATTGCCACTGCAATCGGATAAATACATGGCATAGCAACATTACCCGAATAATAAACTAAGTAAGTAGCCACTAATGGACAAGTCCCGCCAAAAACGCTTACACCAATATTCAAACCCACAGAAACACCACTGTATCGTGTCAGGGTTGCAAACATCTCTGAAGTAGTCGCCGCCATCGGTCCAACAAACATAGCAATACAAAATGCTAACAATATTTGTCCGTTTAAAAAATACTGAGAATCATTTTCAAGAAATAATAAATAAATAGGATAAAAGAAAATGCAGAGGCAGCTTGCTCCGGCGAACATAATATAATGTCTATTAATTTTATCTGACAGATATCCAAAAGCTGGTATAAGTAAAATTAAAAAAAGCATACTAATTGTATTATTTAATAAAACTTCATGAAACGATATCTTATGCGTGCTTACCAAATATGTTGCTATATAAACAAATCCTAGGAAAAATGAAATACTACTCAAAGCAAAGACAATAATAACCTTAACCAAGCTGGCAAAATTAAATTTGAGTATCTGATGAAGTGGAATTTTGAATGCACTTTCTTTCTCTACGGCAGCTTTAAATAGCTCTGACTCTTGAACTTTATATCGTAGGTACCAACCGACTATTCCAAGCGGGAGACCAATTAAAAATGGAATGCGCCAACCCCAAGAATTCATTTGTACACTTGATAGATAATACGTAAGTAAAAAGCTAATTATTGATCCTAAAAATATGCCACCTGTTACACCAAACACACTGACGCTTCCCCAAAATCCTTTTTTAGAAGGTGGTGCAATTTCTGTAAGAAAACAAATAGCACCTGGATATTCTCCGCTAGCAGCTAACCCTTGAACTATTCTTAAAAGCACAAGAGTAATAGGTGCTGCAATCCCTATGGTTTGGTATGTAGGTAGCAACCCAATTAGCGTTGTTGGTAATGCCATAAATATAATAGTGATAGAAAGCGCCACACGTCGTCCCCTGCGATCACCCAAATGTCCAAATAAAATTCCGCCTATAGGTCTTGCAATAAAACCCGATGCAAAAACACCGAAAGTTGCTAACAAAGATAGAATAGGAGTTTTTGCCGGAAAAAATAAAGTAGAAATAATCGGTGCCATTAAACCTAGCAAAGAAAAATCATACCATTCAAGAACAGTACCAATAAGAATACTTGATATTGTTCTCTTATCTATTTTATTCATATAACCACTTCATAAATTTGTTGAGAAAGCTGTTTATCTTTCAGCTCAATAATCTTAAATAACTTTCTATATAAAAAGAGAGTCATTAAACACAAAACCCCACACAGCAAAAATAAAATCTTTGCTGTAAAATATTGATAGAGAAAACCACCTACTATTGGGCCTACTCCCAGACCAAGCATTGCAACACTTGCTATTCCATAGTAGGTACCTATTCGGTCCTTATGTGCGATACTTATTAAAATCAAATCATTAAAAGGAATAATAGTAATTTCAGCTAATGTCAAAATCACCATTGCTAATATCATCGCTATCTCATTCAGAAAAACTCCCATAATAATATAAGAAATCGCAAAGCCAATCATTCCAACGCAACTGACAGCGTATTCAGAAATATCTTTAGTGATTTTTGAAACAATTAATTGCAACGAAACACAAATAAACGCATTGATAATAAGCAACAATGCATAAATTTTTACACCATTTTTTAATTCAGCATGAAGATATTGGGGTAGAGTGGAATCAATCTGAGAAAACACAACAAAAACCATAAAGTTTATTAAAATTAAAATTCTAAGAGCTGAATCTTTTAAAAATATTTCTTTTGATAAGCCAAAGTT
>DHXK01000180.1:6981-8819 GCA_002413665.1 Legionellales bacterium UBA5158
ATAAGCCAAAGTTTAATGGTTTTTTTACTAAATTTTCTAACGGAATTTTTTCTTTACCTTGAAGAATAAAGAATGAATAAACGGCTAGTATAAAATATAAGATACCAATTATCTGAAATGAAACGAGTGAATTAGTTGTCGCAAAATAAGCACCCGCAATAGGACCAATTGCTGCCGCACTATTGACTACCATGAATCGCACACTGAATGAAATTCTACGCTGATCTCGCGACAAATTTGCTACGCCATAAGATTTAGTACTTATATCATAAAAACTGCGCGTTACTCCCGTTAAGGCATTCATTAAAAAACACCACGCAATACTATGCACAAAGAAAAAAGCAGAAATCGTCAGTGCACTTATAAAAAGAGATACTACCATCACATTTTTCGCACCAAACCGATCAACGATAATCCCTGCATTTACACCAGCTACTCCATAAATTAGAGGTCCAATCCCAATAGTAATACCAATGAGTATGGGTGTAGCATTAGAATACCGAGATAAGTAAATTGCTAAAAATGGTAATAGCATAAACTGGCCCGCTCTCATCAAAAATAATGTGAGCAGCATCAATTGATAATCTCGAGTTACGTGCCTAAACTCTTGCACTGAGAATCTAAGGTTTTTCATAGCATTTAATTCCATTATCAATTTTACAGAAGCTAATATCATTTTTCCCAAAATTTTTCTGTTGAATTATCGCCAAAAATTTCTAGAATATCTCGGCTCTGGCGCGACATATTCAAATGCTATGTCGCATAAATCTGGAATTTTTAAGTGGTTATGAAGTATTTCTTTTAATTCTAAAGAATGTTGCTTTTGGTTTATCGTTTTTATCATAATGTGATGTAAATCAAAATAATAATAATCTAAGTTGTGTTCTGGTTGCATGTCTTTTAATTTTGATAAGATAAAGCCATACACCAGATGATTAGTATCATTATCATCTAAGTGCGGAACGATGTGTAAAATGCTGGAGCGTGCGATATCTCGATCAGAAACTTTCACCAACCTTAAAAGTAATTCTTTTAAAATAATTTGTCTTATTGGTTTTGTGCATACGCCAGCAATATGCGCCAGGATTGAAAACATTAAATCTTTTACTCTGTCCTTAGGATAGAGGTTACCGTTGAGATCGGTTGCGATTTCAAGGCCTCTTAAAGCTAATATGACTAAATGCATGTGTTCGCTAGATGGGATATCATTGATTATGTTGCTCGTTAAAACGTAGGCCATTCTAGCTATAACTATATCTTGACTAGTTAACTTCATCTTCAGAGTAGCATAAATACTTACTTTGTCATCATGAGAAAAATCACTCAACAGTCCAAAAATAAAGGTGCATGCCTTCATAAAAACGACAGAATCAACAGACTTCAGATGAGACATAAAAATATTTTTTAATTCATCAATATTTTCATTAGTCATAAACAGCCGAAGTTCGTTTACATTTGAAAATGATAATTTAACAAATTCTTCATCTCTGAGCTTTTTTAATAGTGCCAAACACAATTTTTGTAAGAGTAAGGGCGACAAATTCTCTCTGTGTGAAATAAGAAATTCAGCACTATCCACATCATCCGTATTTTCCGAAAAAGTATTAATTCTATCTGCATAGGAATAAGTATCTTGAGTGTATGGCATGACTTTTTTTGCTAAAGCATTAATCGCATGTAGTTGGTCAGAAGATAAATCAACAAGATTCGCACCTTGTTCTGTGATTTGGTTCACAAGATTTATAAATTCTTTTTTTAGGTTAGGCATATTTTTGATTAGTTCCGTAACAAACCAGTCATTCTGACTTTTTATTAAGTTTACGAACTGATGCATAGTC
>DHXK01000180.1:8967-15403 GCA_002413665.1 Legionellales bacterium UBA5158
CGAACTGATGCATAGTCTCAGATTTAATTTCCTCAGAAGCTGAGGGAAACCAAGCATCGATAATGGCATAAACTTTGTAATAATGATAATTCCAATTACTCCATGGCATACTAGTGGCAAATTTTAATAACAGCGTAATGGCTCTATCTAGCAATTGCTGTGATTGAGTTATGTTATAAGATTCAAGTATCGTTCTCATACATGGCATGTATTGAACTTGTGAGATATGCGTTAAGCGCAAGAGAAGTGCATCAATAATTGATGCGCTCATATCGTCTGGCAAGAGGTATTTTAATTTAGATAAGTCATGCAGAAGTCCACCATCTCTCTCCTCTAACTCTCGGATCTGACTTTGATTCAGAACATCATATCCACGTATGAATTTTAACTTTTCTAAAAATACCTGAGCTAGTTCTTGTTTTTTTGCATCACTAACTTGTGTTTGAGATTTTTTTATAAGTTCGAAGCGATTGAAATCCTGATTGCTTGCACCTGATGAGTTATCGTTAACACTAATATAACTATTACAACATCCCGCCCTCAACCGATCAATTATATAATCTATTGTGCGATCGGCTTGCTTGGTATTGAATTCATATTGTAGCTTTATTAAAACACCTGAAGCGTAATTACGAACGTTATCATATTTGTGGGAAATAGCACCTAGAAGCGCATCTACAATTTCCAATTGAATTACTTTAGATGCGTCAGCAAATAATCCATTAAATATAGAGCCAGCACAGGTTTGACTATGGTCATAACCTAAAGATTCTATACTTTTTCTTAAAAAAACATCTACAAGATTCAGTTCAATAATAGTTAGTATATAATTTTGTGCGCTTGACAGAGCCGCAATGCATTCATCTTTGGTTTTGTTAAGTTGCTCTTTTAACCAATGTACAATTTTCTTTTTGAATTTGTCGGGAAAAAATGGCTGTAGATTTTCTAAAATATATATTTTACTGAGTGGTAGATTATTATTATAAGATTTGTGATTCGTAATATGTTTGAATACTGCATTAAAGTGAGTTTTTGTAAGGTGTATCTTCCAGCTTTTTAACAAGTTGAGTGATAATAAAGTTCCCACTGACATGTAGTTGCTGACATTAATGTCTTCAATTACTTTCATGATCATTCTATCAGTGGGTACTAATTTAATGACTTCATGCAAATCTTCAACTATTCCAAAATAAAAATAGTCGTAGGGATATTGATCCGCTTGCAAAGTTTTTGTAGCGATTGTATTAAATGCATCACACGATGAGGAGTAACCTGTATCAACCTTGTAATCTGGACCGATCCTATTACAAATACCAATAATATTTTCAAATTGAGTTTCAGTCAGTGCCTTTGCATATGGATTTATAGTAAGATTTGCAATTATTTCATTATCAAAGCTTGTGATGTAACTCGGATAACATGATAAGAAAAATTCAAGTAATGCTAAAAAAGGTTTTACTTCATGGAGTTTGACCATTCTCAATCTGAAGTTGACTTTATCTAATTGTAATCGAATTAATTTTTTTCTTTCAAGCTCTATTAATTTTGGCAACGACGTACAAAATAAATTTGCAAATTGGCTGAGCGGGTAATTTTGTAAGCCACCAATCTTAAGTTGAGATAATCGGTAGTATTCTTTACATAACTCATGCCAAAGACTTATGTCATTCATGGATTTGTTATTTTGATAAAGTGAAGTAACAAATGTAGAGTTGATCAAAATAACACCTTATGAATCCATCCGATAGAGAAAATGTGCAGTTTACATCAATATGATTGGTTCGTCTTGTGTATCGTATAAAGTTTAGTGCCTGACAAGGTTTTTAAAAAATACAAACTACCCACCACGGCATAACGAACACATTTCTTAAGTTCCGCCACGCCCAAGTTATACCCAAACTGAAATCTAGGAATCGAATTAAGAGAAAAATAACTTCACTTGAGCATGCTGAGAAGCCTCATTATTTAATGTGACATTTTATTAATTAATACTACCGCAGCTACCCCAGCAGCAATCGCACCTGCAGTAATGCAAGATTTGTGAGATTTCGCAAACGATGTAAAAAATGAACACCAATGCTTTTTATCTGCTGGTTGAGATTGTCGCGACTTTACTTCACCAGGCGCCGCCCATTCAGCTTGATGCGAAACGGTATAGATATCCCAATCCTTTTTCATAAAGGATTCATTGTCTACTTTTAATAACAACCATGATAAAAATTTTGCTACTGTTTCAGGTTTCAATAACTCATCACGTTGATGAAATCCTTGAAATGCCCCTACTGCAGGAAATCTTAACGAATCATATGAACGCATTTCTTGCTGAATAGCGGTATCAACAACCCCTGGCATAGCACTACCAAATGAAATCCCTTGATCTTTCAGCTCAACATTGCAATATTCTTTCCACATGTATAAAGCTGATTTTGAAACTCCATATGCAGACATCGCTGGCATAGAGTTATGTGCTAAACCTGTAGATACATTTAAAACACGTCCACCATTTTTTAAATTTGGCAGTAATAATTTAGTTAAAAAAATAGGTGCTTTAGTGTTAACTAAATAATGTTGATCCCACTCTTCTTCAGTTAATTCAGAAAATTTTCTAGGTATTGCAATACCTGCATTATGTACTAAGAAAACCCCAGTTGTGTTGGGTTCAATAGCATTCTTAATTTTTAGTCTATCTTCATTTTTAGTGATATCTGCAACGACAACTTTTATATTATCAGGATATAACTTTTGCAATTCTTCCAGCATTTCTTTACGCCTAGCAACAGCTATCACATTGTGATTGAATGCGGCAAAGTGCTCAGCTAATGCTTTACCTATACCAGAACTTGCACCTGTCACTATTATTGTCTGTGGCATATAATTTACTCGTCTTTTATATAAATTGATTTAAACACCAGGTTACGACACCACATAAACGCGCGTGATCATCAAGTTTCACCATAGGGTATTGCGAATTCAAAGGTTTCAAATAGGCTACTCCACTGTCAACCACGTATTGTTTGAAAGTGACTTCTTTTGCTCCACTAAGCAAAGCTATAACATAACTTCCATCAGTAATTTTTTTTAGTCTGTCAACTACGATAATATTACCTTCAATAAAAGTTTTCATATTCCCGAGGGGCGCTGCCATCGCATCTCCTTGCACGCGTAAAGCATACAAGTGAGAGTGCTCGGAATAAAATAGGGATACGAATTCAAGCTCTGCGTGCTCTAAAATATTAATGCTATCAAATAATCTAGCGGCATCTACATAACTAACAATGGGAATAGGGTATCTAAGATCACTATTATCTTTTTGTAAATCTTTTGATATTACTTGTTTGCCATAATGTAACCATGCTGGATCAGTTTTTAAAACTTCCGCTAATTTATGAAGTTGTCCTAAAGGAGGAATACGGCGACCGGTCAAATAATGTGTAATCGCCCCATATGTCACTCCCATCTGTTGAGCTAACATTTCACGACTTAATTCTAGAAGCTTCATTCGCTCTTTAACGCGCTCTACCCATCCATTCATACACTTATCTCTTTTAGGAATCTAATTGCTGCGAACGATACCAGAAGTATTATTGATTATCAATTAAATACTAATAGTATTTTTATTATTGACATTAAAATACAGATAGTATTATTCTTCCTTCGCTATTAACAATGAATGGAATGAACTTAAATGCGTGAATACTCAAAAATATTTCCACAAATATAGATTGGATCTACAGCAAAACAGATTAAAGCCTTAGGTTTGGAAGCCCAATTGCTTTCTCACTACTTGATTACATGTCCTCATGCCACAATGATAGGAGTTTACTATTTGCCTCTTGCCTTAGTGGTTCATGAAACCGGGATTCCACTGGAAGCAGTTTCTAAAGCACTGCGACAATTAACAGAGATAGACTTTTGCAGCTATGACGAAGCAATGGAATACGTCTGGGTCCATAACATGGCCTCTTATCAGATCGCTATTCAACTTAAGCCAAATGATAACCGCGTTAAAAATATTATTGATCTTTATAAAAACTTACCTAAGCTGAAATTTTTATCAAAGTTTTATCTAAAATACAAAGTAGCTTTTTGCCTAGAGAAAACTGAAGAAAACTTAAGCCCCATAGAAGTACCTTCCGAGCCCCTTCTAAGCCAGGAGCAGGAGCAAGACCAGAATCAAGAACAACAAGAAGATATATATTGTTCTGTTGCTGTTGAAAAAAAATCTGATGAACCACTTCAAAGCCAATCTTCCCAGACAGTACAAGCTAAAAAAATCTTAGATTTCTTGAGTGAGAAAACAGGAAAAAGTCATCCTGCTACAGCTTTCAATCTAAATTTGATCAAGGAAAGACTTCAAGGTGGTGCAACCGCTAAGGAATGTTTTCAAGTCATTGCGAAAAAAACTCGAGCCTGGAAAGGTAATGAAAAAATGGAAGTGTTTTTGCAACCATCAACCTTATTTCGCGAATGTAAATTTTCACAATATGTCAGTGAATTAGTTGTAACGCAACGTGCGGAGAATCTGCAATGAATAACAAACGTTTATGTCCTGAGTGCAAGCAATTCCTAGAAATAACTACTCGTAATTGTCCCTGTGGATGGCAGGAAAGTAAAAATTTTAATCTTGTAAAATCAGATCCATTTTGCAAATACACATCAGCAGGAAAACGTTGTCAAAAAGTTGGTGGGATTTGCTCGTCTCCCTACAGCACTTCAGGGCCTTGGTATTGCATTGATCACTGGCGAACAATCTAACTAAAATCAACTGCAGCAATAATTATTAATAGGAATTAAGAGTGAATAATAAATTACAAAAAAATTTCGATAGAATAGCAACCATCAGAACAAACATAAGAGCACATAAAAAAAATATTAAATTGCTTCACCATAATGCAACTTATCATAAAAAAATGAATGACAGACATATAGCTTATAGGGTAGTTAGTTTTAATAATTTAGGAAGAAGCGAGGCTAGGTATCGCTGGACAGTTAAAAATCTTAGCTTGCAAATAATATTGCTTGAGAAAGAGTTAGAAACATTAATTGAATGTGGAATATAGGAGAAATCCATGAATGAAGGAGAAATTAATAAAAAATTTACTGCTTATATAGAATATCGTCTTCAGGAATGGGCTAATTGGTTCGATAAAGGAAATTTTTATGGAATTGGGTTTAGTACATCAACTATAGAATATCGATTGATGACAGAAGGTATCGTATCGAACCAACCTGGATATAAGACATTACATTGTAATGATGAAGCCGAAGAGATCGAGAATTTAATTAGCGAAATGCATAAACAAAATTTTAAAATGTCTTTAGCACTTAGACATCATTATTTTGGTTATAATAAAAGTCACGACCGAAGAAGCGCATTACCTTTTTCACGAACACAACTTCAAACTTACTTAGGAATGGGTCGTCAATGGTTAGCAGGTCGCCTAAGTGCAAAAGTAAAAATGGTTGATTTATCTTGACCTTGACCGGTCGGTTTTGATATAAATTATCTATGATGTGATTCGTATGTAAAAAGCCTGCTAACCGCGGGCTTTTTCATTTCTAGCAACCAGAACTTTTAAATTAAGCTCTGGTTTTTTTTCGCCTATTATTCTTTGAAAAAATTATCTGGAGTTATTTAAAAATGCAGCTAAGACTAGTCGCAACAGTTTTGCTCGGATTATTTTTAAGTAATGCCTGCTTTGCATATGATAATGCTACGCAAATTGGGCGCTATGTTACTGTTTCAAATGCGCCGAAAATATCTCAAGTAAATTTACTCTCGCAGGTTATTGAAGTTCGATTTCCTCAGAATATTCAAACTATTGGCTCAGCTATGAATTATCTATTACATTTTAGCGGTTATAGTTTAGTAACTTCGTCACTTATTAATCGTGCATTTAAAAAAACTTTAAATAAGCCTTTGCCTCTCATTGACCGACAATTTGGTCCTATGTCCTTGAAAAATGCGTTAACAACACTTTCAGGACCTGCGTTTGATTTAATTGATGACCCAGTGAATAGAGAGGTAAATTTTAGCTTGAATGCTAAATTTTTGAATCGAAATAAATCTAAGATTTGCCATCACTAATTTTAAATCGGATAAAACTATTATGTTGACTAATAAAGATTATGAAAATGTGCTAGGTAAAAGATTTGAATTAATAAAAAATAAGAAATATCTAGCTTTGCTTGCAATAGTTATACTGGCTGTAATTATTTCAATGAGCATTTTTCATAATAATATATCAGCAACTAAACTCGATGTTAATCGCAGTAATACTATTACTGCGCGGCTTGATGCTATGTATACTATCTTAAAAGAAGTTGCTAACAATCCTTCTAACTCAAAACAAGAGAAGATAGCTTTAGAGAGACTAGAAGATAATATTTTCTCGGTTAAAAAATCGCTGATAAATGTAGCTAAATCTTCAGATAT
>DHXK01000180.1:15621-16180 GCA_002413665.1 Legionellales bacterium UBA5158
TAGCTAAATCTTCAGATATTCAGCAAGTCTCCAAACAAATTTCTTTAGTAAAAGACGATATTGACTCACAAATGTTGGATTTAAAGAAATCGGTTTCATCATCTCTTGGGAATAAAGAATATCTTGATTCAAGTCTCCTTCCTTTTCAGGTGATTTCTATAGATGTCATTGGTGGTGAGCCTTACATTTCAATTAATTATGCAGATCACATTTCACCTTTAGGTGTAGGTGATTTGTTAGTAGGCTGGAGAGTAACTAGTGCTGATTCAGATCAAGGTATAGCTGTATTTGTAAATGAAAAAAATCAATTTATTCGAATTAGTTTACAAGGTGTATAGCATGAAAAATATTTTTTTGCTTTCAACGATTATACTTTCATTGCCTACGTATGCTGTAAGTGTCAATGATGTTTCAAATACGGTAACCAGAAATTCTATAACGCAAAATACAACGAGCGCGATCATACAAAGAGATATGGGCAAAGATTGGAATTTGACTGAGCTTGAATGGAATAAATATTTAAATTTTATGCAAGAGCCTAGTGGTCATTATTATTTAC
>DHXK01000180.1:16421-16549 GCA_002413665.1 Legionellales bacterium UBA5158
TAGTGGTCATTATTATTTACAATTAACGCCACCTGAGGTGCTTGGAATTCAGGCAGAAACTAATGAGGATTTAAAGCATTTTGCAGAAGTAGCAGTGAAGCTCTCGCACGATAAGCTTGAGCGTGAAT
>DHXK01000180.1:16726-19393 GCA_002413665.1 Legionellales bacterium UBA5158
GCACGATAAGCTTGAGCGTGAATTAAGATTTAATGCAGCCTTTCATGAGGCGGCTTCTATGATTTATGAGGATGAACCATTAATTAAACCATTTGACTATATGCCGTTTACTCCAATTCCAAAACTTTAGCTGTGGTTGAATGGAAAATAAAAGCAATAAAACATCATCTCCTCCGAGGTCACCTCAAAAGCCTACTCTAGCTGGAAATATATTTTTTTTAATATTCAATATAGCCTTAATAAGTATCTTGGGCTGGTTTGTCTTGAGCGTATGGGCTGCTATAGAGCTAGCTCTGGGAAACAGTTCAGATGTGTTCAGTAAAATCCAAAGTATTATTGAAGTTGAAAATAATTATATTACAAGTTTCGGCATTAGTTCAGTTGACGGGTTTAATTGTTTCATACAAAAAATTCACGGATTATGCTTTATATCCTTTGCAAAAAATAGTTATGAAATTTTCATTAGCATTCTTGAGATTACATTCAAAAGAGTTGTTATATTTTTAGCGTTTATTCCATTTATAGTGATAGCTTTTTCAATAATGATAATAGATGGTTTAGTACAAAGAGATATCCGAAAATTCAAAGGTGAAAGAGAAAGCACATTATATTTTCATAAGCTGAAGCCTTTAGCACCATTTTCGTTTTATTTTATTTACTTTATATATTTATGTCTCCCCTATCCATATTCACCAGTGGTGTTTTTACTACCCATGGTTGGATTAACAAGTATGTTTATCATGCTTACCATTAAACATTTCAAAAAATATGTTTGAGGAAATGATGAAAAACACATTACAACTATTAATGTTTGTTTGCATATCTATTGTTTCAATACATGTACTTGCAAGTACTGACAAAGAAAAGATTTATCTAGTGCAAATGATTAATCAATTGGATGCCTTAAAGCCACTCGCCATTTCCGCATCTAAAGAACAGGAAAAATTCCAGAGGATTCAATTTCATTACTTGGCATTCCAAGACTCTGATGGGTATAAGCACAACGGTATTCTAGAAGATATCAATGAAATTAAACAAGGCATTCAACAAAGGTTAGCTAACATTACGATACAACCTCATCAATTCAGTAAAATTCAAGGTGATTATGTAGGCAACAGAATTTTAAAAATTGAGAATGATAATGCAAATTGATTCAGCCCTTAAAGCATTCGCTGATAACGCTAGTATCTCGCCATCAGTTTTAAGCTTATTAATTAGAATTGGATTATTAGGCGCTTTTTTCATATGGGCTGCCTGGTGTGTATTAGAGCTATTAAAGTTTCATAAAAACCATGCACACGCATCTGTTGCAAATTTACTAAAAGACTATGTCCAAGTATTCATTCTCATATCGATTGTAATTTCATTAGTTTTTATTAAATAGGAACACCGAATGCAATTATTTTTTAAAGCACGAAATTTTATCGTCTTGATTTTGGTATCTTGTATAATCTCTCCAGTGTTTGCAGCACTACCTACGCCGCCTGATCAATTAAACATTACTGATGGCAACTATGCTACCGGACTTATTGCCTATGGGTTAAGTATCATGGGCTATGGATGTTACTTGTTAGCAGGCCTTGCATTTCTATTTATTGGCTATGAGATGATTGCTGCTTATCAAGAGGCGAAGCGCTTAGAAAAGCTTAGCCACTTCTTTATATGGGCATTAGTTGGTGTGTTTACATTAGCTGTATGCTTGGGTCTTCTATATGCAGGTAATACATTGATCACCAACGTGCAAAAACCATAATGCTAAATAATATAAATTACAAAATGCCAATATATAGAGATTGCACTCTAATTGAATTGATGACAGTAGCAATTAGCACCTTAGTAATTTTAACTATAACCCTTTCCTTGATTTCAAAAATATTAATCGGTTACTTATGGCCGGGCTATATTTTGGCAAGCGCATTATTCTTTTTTATAACGAAATTGCTATTGTCAAAATTACAAAAGCTTAAATATGGAAAACCACATGCTTTTTATCAGCACCTAATTAATAAAAAATTAATAATGCTTGGGCTTATGCAAGGTAAATACATTACTAGAATTGGGCGATGGTCAGTCCGGAGATTAGATAATGAGTAGTAATTTTAAAGGTTGGGTTATTCAAGCTTGGAAAAAAGAAGATGCTGATGCTCAAGTAATTAAATTGCAAAAGACATTTATTTATATTTTAGCAGTATTGAGTTTGATTTTTTCTATTGGATGGATGTCAGCACCGTCAAGGCTTACTGTTTATATACCTCCTGAAATTCAGAATGGAGCAACTTTAAAAGTTGGCAGTATTCCTGCTCCTTTGATTTATAGTTTTGCCTATGAGATTTGGCAAGAATTGAATTATTGGCCAAAAGAAGATGGCGATGATTACCTAAAAAACATTCATCGATATTGGTCTTATCTCACACCAAAATTTAAATCAGAATTAATAGCAGAAGAAAAAGATTTAAGGCTTTCTGGGCAGTTGCAAAGAATTCGAAGCTTGCAAGGATTAAGTGGAGCAGCTTTCGAGTCAGTCAACGTTAAAAAACTAGGAAATGATACTTGGGAGGTTGATCTTAGGATGCGACTTTCTGAATATAAAAATGGTCAACCAGTCAAAGATATTGAAATTATTTATCCGCTACGAGTAACACGCATTAATGTATCTCCACAAAATAA
>DHXK01000198.1:0-884 GCA_002413665.1 Legionellales bacterium UBA5158
ATCAAAATGAATATACTCATCCAAAAATTGATATCCAATCACTGGATAATTTTGAAAGTAATGTTACTCAAAAAATAGATAAATTAAAGGTAATATTTAGTAAAGGTATAAAACAAATTTATGCTAATGCCGAGATTGAATTAGAACAGATTGCAAAGCGTATTAGAGAAGTTAATTTAGAGTCTTTAAATAATGTCACTAAAGAACAAGCTAATTTTGTTAGGAATAGTTATAAAGAATTTATTAACTATTTTCTACGGTTTGAAGAATTAAGCAGTGAATCTCCTTTACCAGCAGATAAAGAGCATTTATTGAAAATAACTGGTTTAAAAGAAGAGCTAGAAAATTTAGTTATTCAGGTTTTTTTTCGCCGATCTATCAGTAAAATTCATAAATTAGAAGAAGTTATTCATACACGCTTACAGGAGCTCTCACCTCTCGTTATAGATGAAAATAAGTTTCAAGAAAATCTAAAGGAGAATGATTATCATGCTTTAAATAAGCAATATGAGGAAATAACTTCCTCTATAAATGCTTTAAAGGCTAAAGCAGAATTAATTACAGTTCTTCGGGACAAAATTGAAACATTGATTGGTGGTAACATCGATAATCGTAGTATCAAAGAAATTATTTTACCGTTAGATCAAAAAATTGAAGAAGCTAATATAAATCTTTTATTCGAGCAATTAAATACTCAGCTTGAATGTAATAAACAAGCCACTATTTTGGTCGCTCTCAGTTTGTCGCAAAAGGAATTGCAAATATTAATATTAAATGAAGCTGAATTATTTAATACCAAATTACAAGAACTACAAGAACTTCATGATAAAGTTTCTGCTTGTTTGGTTCAATTTGATGAAGCTAGAGCTAGTAATATATTAGAT
>DHXK01000198.1:940-17445 GCA_002413665.1 Legionellales bacterium UBA5158
GCTAGTAATATATTAGATACAGAGGTTCTTAAATTAGCATTCTCAACAACTGGTGAAATTGAATATTTAAATAGAGAATTAGAAATATCAATCAATAAAATGGAGCAACTTAAAAAAAGTTACTCTCAACTTCAATTTGTTGATAATGGCTCCCTTTCGAGCTTGTTTAGCGTTAAATTACAGCAGGCCGACTTTGAAATGCAAGAAACAAAAAATATATTTAATAAAGTGGATCAAGATATTATTGGTTTTAGAAAACTTGAGCGTCGTCATTCAACAGTTAATGAAGAGGTTGCTTTCTTTGCCGAACTTTCAAAAAATCGTAATACTAAAATAGTGAATCTAATTAAAGATGTTATTACAGACCCAGCTAATGAAAAATTTTGGCAATCTTTGACAAAATCCTTTAATTTATTGAATTTAATTTCAAAGAAAATTCAGCATAAAGCAACGATAAGAGAAGTAACTGGTTACCCCGCAACTATTTTGCAAATGTATACTGGATTATTTGAGAGCGCACAGCCTTTATCAGAAAATGATTTTTTGACACTATTGAAAGCAAAAATAATTCCTCTAATCAATGCAAGTTTACAAAAGCCTGAACATGAAGAAGAAATAAAAGGTAATGTCGAAGGTATAAAACCTTTGCGTCAGTTTTACTTAGGTATTCTGGCACTTTTGAACAATACACAACCTGATTTACCAGAGGTACCGAAAAACCGTGAGGACTTAATTAAGCTTGGAAAGTCTTATCATAAGATATATAAAAAAGAGAATTTTGAAGTTTCTAATGCTTCTAGCTATGGGGTTAATCGATCACAACAGCGATAAAGGATTCCAATTGAGAATAAACCTTCTTTCATTAAGAGGTCATCTGCATTTTTTTCAAATTTACTTTTTTCAATGTTTTCATATAGTTCTGATGAAATCTTAAGGTAAACGACAATAGTTCTACTTGTGCGATTTGAGCAGATGAATGACAATATGTTATGCGCAAAAAAACTGAAATAAGCGAAGATGATAAATCTATATTTCGTGAAGCCGTTCGCGGCATCAAGCCTCTAATCAATACAAAAATAACACCAGTGCCACTCATTGTAAAAAAGGCACGTTCATCCAAAAATTTAGAAGAATCCCCCCTTTCAGCTTTTTCTGATCATGAATCATTGGATTTAGTGACCAGTGATAGCATGATTGAATACCATCAAACCGGAATACAACATAAAACTCTTCGCAATTTACGCACAGGTCAATATAATGTGGAAGGAATTTTAGACCTGCATGGAAAAACGGTGGAAGAAGCTAATGAAGCATTGCATCACTTCTTGCTGCGCTGCAAACAAGAGAAAACACGTCACGTATTAATTATCCACGGCAAAGGGCGAGATCCATTTAGACCCATATTAAAAAATAAGCTCAATCATTGGTTGCGGCAAACAAATCAAGTTTTGGCTTTTTGTTCGGCAACAAATAAAGATGGGCGAAGTGGAGCTTTGTACGTATTATTGAAAAACCAAAACGGGGAGGTGTAGATTGATCAATAAAAATACAATTATAATAGGTATCTCAGGTGCTTCAGCATCGGGAAAAAGCCTTTTAGCTAATACCATAGTCAATGAACTTGGATCTAATCAAGTGGTTGTTATTTCAGAAGATTCATATTACAAAGATCACAGCAGCATACCTTTCGAAGAACGTACACAAATAAATTATGACCATCCTAACTCTTTAGATCATGAATTATTAAATCAACATCTGTTGCAATTACAACAAGGTGAGACGGTTCAGGTTCCCATTTATAACCATGCCAAGCACGTAAGAGAAAAAGAAACACGCGCAATCGGCCAACACACTATTATCGTCTTAGAAGGGATTTTGTTGTTCATAGAAAAAGAGCTACGTGATTTAATGGATATTCGTATTTTTATGGAAACAGCGCTAGACATATGTTTAATCCGACGCTTAAAACGAGACATGAAGGAACGTGGCCGCACATTAAATGATGTTCTTAAGCAATATGAAGAAACGGTCAGACCCATGTATCTCCAATTTATTGAGCCCTCCAAGCGCTATGCTGACATTATTGTGCCCCGTGGTGGTGGCAATCGAATAGCTATAGACATGATTAAAGCTAAGATGCGTGAATTATTAGGCAATCATTATAAAAGTGAAAAATCTTAACGCACTTTATTTTCTCCCTCATGAAAAAAAGAGAGCTCGTCATTGCGAGCGCGAGCGTGGCAACCCAGTCTTTAACGTTACTTGCTAAGTAATCTTAAGTTTTTCGTAGTAGGTGACATTGAAAACCTGGGTTGCCACGCTCGCGCTCGCAATGACGAGATCAGTTGACGATTGAACACTCAGATATAAATACTGCGAATCGCTAAATTCTTTTACAGGGTAACTTTAATTAGTGAAAACTGCCCTACTCGTTATAAAATAGACATCCAAGATATTAATAAATATTGGCTTTTATTGATTAGGCCTATTGTATTACCAACAGAGGTAAGCAATGAAGCTAAAAAACAAAGTGCTCCTTGCCATTGGGTTAGTGTGGGCTACCTTTCTTATAGTCACATACATTGGTTCACGCACTCTATTACTCCAAACTTTTCTAAACTTAGAAAATGATCGTAACAACCATGATTTAACTCGCGTTGATGCTACGCTAAATCAATTAAGCAATGAGTTAAATACCTTCGCATCAGATTGGGCCCATTGGAATGATTTATATGCCTTCATGAAAGGTACAAACGATAGTTTTATTTCTAACAATCTTAATATGACTGTTTATACTAACGCTAAACTTAACTTAATCTCTTTTTGGGATAAACAAGACAAGCTCGTTACTGGCGTTGCTATTGATTTAGATAATAAAAAACTAATAGCCATTCCTTCTGAACTACAAAAATATAGTTATCCAGGAAGCTTCTTATTAAATACGCATAACACCAATAAAAGCGTAGAAGGATTTATATTAGTTAATAATAATATTATGCTAGTCCATGCAAGCCCTATCACTGATAGTGAAAAAAAATTCCCTCCTTTGGGTACGCTGATTGCTGGTACCACTTTAACGGAAAATAAGTTACATAAAATAGCTTATATTTCACAATTAGATTTAACCTTGTTTACAGTAAATCAAATCAATAATAATCCTAATGTTTACACCGCCTGGCAAAAATCCATTATCAACTCTAACCATCACTACATTACTCCGCTAAACGATTCCATTATGAAAAGTTATACATTAATATCTGATGTTAATGGCAAACCTATAGGTGTTATTCAAGTTACTTCACCGCGAAATATTTTTTTAGCGGGCATTAAAACAATTCATTATTTTATGGCGAGCTTCTTAACATTAGGTATTCTTTTTTCGCTGTTAATGATATGGCTATTACACCTGGTCATTATTAAAAGATTAGAAAAATTAGATAATGAAATAGAGAATATTGTGAAAAATAAAAATTTTTCAACTCGAGTACAGGTTGAAGGCAATGATGAATTATCATCAGTAGAGACACAAATAAATGCAATGTTAACTACAATAACATCTTCGCAGGATTTCTTAGAACAAAGAGTAATTGATCGCACAAAAGAATTACAAAAATCCAATTTAAAATTACAAAAAGAAATTGTCGAACGAGAAATAATAGAAAAAGAATTTAAACTGAATAGAGATCACCTCACTCAGCTAGTACATTACGACAAATTAACTGAACTACCAAATCGTGTATATTTCCACGAAATCATACATAATATTTTAAGCCAAGCAGTTAGATCAAATAAAATTTTTGCTGTTTTATTTATTGACTTAGATAAATTTAAAAAAATTAATGATGCCTTAGGTCATGCCGCGGGAGATCAAGTATTAAAAGAAATGTCTAAGAGGTTTCTTTCAATTTTAAGAACAGGAGATTTTTTGGCTAGGCTGGGTAGTGATGAATTTATCGTTTTATTAAATGATATCAAACATTCAAAATATGCAAGCCCAGTGGCCGAAAAATTATTACAAGCATGTCTAAACCCTATAAAAATTGACCTGCACGATGTGTATATCAGTGCCAGCATAGGAGTTTGTATCTACCCTAACGATGGAACAGCGATAGAAGATTTGCAAAGACATTCAGACATGGCGATGTACAAAGCTAAAAAAAGTGGCGGCAATGCTTTTCATTATTTTACGAAAGAGCTGGATGCTGAAGCACATGACTATATTCGTATAGAGACGGCTTTAAGAAAAGCCATCAAAAATAAAGAATTTGTTTTTTATTATCAACCTCAGTTTAATTTAAGCGATGGAAAAATTCACGGTGTAGAAGCCTTAATTCGCTGGAATAATCCTGACATTGGTATCATCGATCCTGATAAATTCATCCCTTTGGCAGAAGAAACAGGGTTAATTATGCCTATAGGTGAATGGACTATAGAAGAAGCTTGTAGAGTTAATAAATCCTGGCAAGATAAAGGTTATGAGCCCATCAGCATCGCCGTTAATATATCCGCAAAACAATTTTGTCACCAGGATATCCCAGGGATAATTTCGCGCGCTTTAACAGATAACGGTTTAGAAGCAAGATTTTTAGAAATTGAGATTACAGAAACAGCGGTTATGGATAACATAGAAATTACGATTAAAAAATTAAATGATATTAAAGCAATGGGTGTCAGAATTTCTATTGATGATTTCGGTACGGGTTATACTTCCATAGGTTATTTAAAAAAATTCCCCATCGATTTAATAAAAATTGACAGGTCCTTTGTTAGTGAAGTGCCAAAAAGTACAAATGATTCAGCTATCATTAACGCTATAATAGCGATGGGTCATAATTTAGGGATTAAAGTGCTTGCTGAAGGTGTTGAAACACGCGAACAATATGAATATTTAGTTACGCAACAATGTGATTTAGTGCAAGGCTATTTTCTAAGTAGACCCGAGCCAGTTGATAAAGTGATATTACAATTTACAAAAAAATAATTTTTAAAATGATTTATCAAGGAAAAGGATTGAATCATGGGAAACATCACGGAAGATAAATCCTCACCCAGTTACTGGGAAGATTTATTCAATAAAGCTACGCCTGCTGAAAAAATTTGTTTAGAAGGTCTAGACATACCTTGCGATAAAAAAAATCTGAATACTAATGAATATAAAACAAAAAAAATAAATATTTCAGTAATGCTTCCTAAATTACAAAGTATCACTAAAAATCATAAAATCCCTATCGATACCATAATGCATGCTGCGTGGAGTATTTTATTGCATCGATACACTGACTGTGCAGAGGTTATTTATGGCATGGGAGACTGCGTTGATGTAGAGCTAAATAATTTGGTCATTAGGAAAAATCCACTTCCTATAAAAACAACAACGACTCACAACCCTACATCACTGCAGTTTCTAATATCATTGAATGAAACTCTTAAGCGGCATGTGGAGAATAAAAATTCATATCATAATGAGATATTTAACAGCTCTCAATCTTGCATGCGCTATTTAGTGATACAGGTTTCCAGGAAAGACAAATCCAGTACGGATGAAAATATTGTCGTGATTAACCCTCAACAATATCCACTAATACTTTGTATAAACATTAAAAAATCATCTGAAATTGAATTTTTTTATAATACAAAGCTTTACAGCGATTCTAGCATTGAAAATATTGCTATTCATTTTATGACGATACTGTCAGCTTTATCAAAACAGTTGTTGGACAATATCACTCAGCTTTTAATCTTATCAGAAGAAGAATATAACAATTTATTATCAAGATGGAATAAAAATGTTAACTCTGTAGAGCATAATAAAAAGCAATGCGTGCATGATTTATTTAGCTACCAAGCAAGCTTGCATGCAAATAACTTAGCGATTACTCAAGAAGATTATTCTCTTACCTATCAGGAATTAGATAAGCTAACTAATCAATTAGGAAGATTGTTGCAACAAAATGATATTACTCCTGGAGATAAGATAGCAGTTTTAATGGAGCGTAATTGCCAAAGCATAGTTGCTATGTTGGCAATTTTTAAAATTGGTGCTATCTACATTCCTATTAATCCAAAATACCCAAAAGAACGAATTAATTTTATTCTTCATGATTGTCATGAAAAAATGATTTTAACAGACGAGATTAATAAAGTTCCTGAAAGTCTTCGATATAAAATATTTCATTTTAATAATCCTGTTTATTTAAATTCTATCGATGACAAAGTACTTTCTTCAATTGTATCTTCTGAAGAAATTGCTTATATCGCTTATACCTCAGGTGTTACGGGCAGACCCAAAGGGGTTCAAATCAATCATCTTAGTTTAATAAATTTAATAAGCTGGTATCAAACAAATTATGATATAACAGCTAATGATAAATCTGTGCAATTCTCATCGCTAAGTTATGATAACTATTTTAGTGAAACATTACCCTTTCTCGCAACAGGTGCCAGTGTACATGTGATTAATGATAGTGAAAAATTTATTCCTAAATTATTAATAGCATGGCTACAACGCGAAAAAATTACGTTTTGTGAACTTCCTACTGCCTATGCAAAGATTTTATTAAAGAAAATATGGTCATCTAAAGAAATGCGAATTATAAAATTACACGGTGACAAGCTTACTAAGATGATTGCTGGCCAATATTCTTTTGATATATGGAATAGTTATGGAGTGACAGAAGCTACGATTGAATCCACCTGTATTAAAATCTACGAAGCAAATTCCAACATCTCAATAAAAACTATCTCTAACACTTCTTCTATAGGTAAACCTATTAGCAATGTTGAGGTTTACGTAGTTGATGAATATTTACAACCTGTACCCATTTGTGTGCCTGGTGAGTTATTAATTGGCGGCGCCGGCCTCTCAATTGGTTATTTAAATGACGAAGAGTTAACATCAGAAAAATTTATCTTAAATCCCTTTAAAAAAGATTCAAGTGAAAAATTGTTTAAAACCGGAGATTTAGTGAGATGGCGAAATGATGGTAATTTAGATTTTTTAGGTAAATTAACAGATAGGATAAAGATTGAAGGTGTTCGTATAGAATTAAATGAAATTGAAAAAGAATTAAGTGAATATTCGGATGTTAGTGAAGCCGTTGTGATATCAAAAGAATTACACAATGGAAGCAAATCACTCATCGCTTATCTCGTACCCAATCTCGATAAAATCAGAATTCCCTATCAAGAAGAATGTTTGTTATCTCTGGGTGAAGGTAAGTTTTTTGATTTAATGACAGATGATATATCTAAATTTGGTGTTGCAATTTCCGGGTTAACAGAAACTATTACCACTCCAAAAAACATACGCCTATTTTTAGCATTACCTGGAATAAGTCAAAAAAAATGGTTGCCTGGACAAATTGTCTGGCAACAGGGTCTGCGAGCTGGTATACAATTTGATCTCAACACAGAACAAAAAAGTATTTTAGACAAATCAATAAAATATTATCTATCTACGCATAATCTAATGAATGTTTTGCAAAGTGTTATGGTGAAAAGAAATCTTCATTCTGCTATTCGTAAAAAATTACCATCGCACATGACTCCGACATTCTTAACTGTTTTACCAAAATTTTCTTTAACATTTAATGGAAAAATTGATTGGAAATCATTACCTCCTCAGCATGATTATAAATTATTATTAGACAAAAACATAACCGCCCCTACTCAGCTAGAAAAAAAACTTTGTAGCATGTGGTGTGATATCTTGCATATTGATAAAGCTAGCGTGAATGATAACTTTTTTTCCATCGGCGGGAATTCTTTATTAGCTGCACGGTTTTTAGTAAACGTGTTGAATGAATTTTCCATCTCTATTCCTGTTAAAATCTTCTTAAATCTACCATTTATCTCTAACCTTGCAGAATACATCTCAAGCAATGGAACGATGTTTCATCATCATACTTTAATTCAAGATCAAATTTCTCATGATATGAGTTTAGCTGAAGATCTTTCTCCAACTAAAAACGCACATGATCGTATTCAAGGAATTCTTTTAACGGGTGCGACTCAATTTTTAGGCGCACACATTTTAAATGAATTGCTAAATCAAACCACAATAAAGATTTACTGTATTGTTAATATTGGTAAATCAAAAAGTGCAGCCATTCATTTTAGTAAAAGCATTGAAAGCTATAAATTATCAAAAGAAGTCGCTATATCGAATCGAAGAATAACTATTCTTGAAGGAGACCCTAGTAAACATATGTTAGGTTTATCTAGCGATCAATATAAATCTCTCACTAACAAAATTGATGTGATCTATCACTGTGATGCTGATCATAACTTAATGGCACCCTATTCCTCACTCCGTGCTAGAAATGTATTAAGCACTAAAGAGATAATTAAATTTGCTACTAAAAAAGTAAATAAGCGCATTGTTTACATCTCGTCATTACTAGGCGTTAATAAATCATTAACAGGTGAAAAACTTCGTGAAGAGTTTCAAACAGATACTGATTGCTCGTCATTAGCAGGAGGATTCCCACAAACCTGCTGGGTGTCCGAACATCTATTAACACAAAGCAATGATAGAGGTTTGGCTGTTACTATTTATCGATGCAAGAATATTGGAGGACAATCTAATTCAGGATTAACTGACACTAATAATTCACTTTTACTATTCATAAAAGGATGTGTTGAATTAGGCTACGCTCCGAATTTGAATGAAAAAATAAACTTTCTTCCTGTAGATTTTGTTAGTAAATCAATTGTTGGAATTACTTTGTTCCAACCAGAGAAAAATATAGTTTACCATCTAGAAAATACTTATGGAATTATGTGGTCAGACTTAATTAAGTGGTTAAGTAAAAATTATTATCCTATCCAATTCTGTTCCTCGCAAGAATGGGAAATGAAAATAATTGATGCGGGAGAAAGCAATGCTTTCTTTCCTTTGCTTCCTTTATATCTTAGCAAAGAAGAAGATGCTGATAATCAACAACCCAGCCTAACGCATACTGTACGTGCACTAGAAAAGCTTGAAGTGGATTTTCCTAAGATTGATGAAAAGCTACTTAACACCTATATAAATTATTTAGTTAAAATAAAATTTTTACCGGTAAGATCAAAACAAAGATCCACATCCTAAGGACGTGTTTTTTGATTTTAAGTTACATTAATTGGTTACTATTCAGCAAAACTTATTGTAGGTCGTCATTGCCGTGTTATCGCTCGCAATGACGAATTACAATTACTTAAAATGATGCATCAGCAAGGGATTCTGCAGTGAGTCCCTGGTCTTTCATTGAAAATAATTGCTTTCATAATCATCCCCAAATAATTTCAGTGTTGTTAGTTAACATCTACTTTAAGTTTTTTCAAAAAGTCCATAAACTGTTTTTCATCCATGATATTTACACCTAAGTCTTGAGCTTTTTTTAATTTTGATCCTGCTTCCACACCTGCCACTACGTAGCTGGTTTTAGCAGAAACACTGCCCGCCACTTTTGCACCTAAATTTTCTAATTGTTCTTTAGCTTCCTCGCGCGATAATTCTGACAAACTACCCGTTAACACAAAAGTTGTATTCACTAACGGTAAATCTGTTTGTGACTTTATTATTGTTGGCCAATGTAAACCCGCTTTTATAAGTTTTTCGATGACTTTTAAGTTATGGTCTTCTGAAAAAAATATCGCAATATGGTTAGCGACAATAGGTCCTACATCACGTATTGTTTTCAATGTCTCAGGTGTGGCAGAAAATAACGATTCTAACTTTCCGAAATGCTGTGCGAGACTTTTAGCAGTAGCCTCGCCTACTTCTCTAATACCTAATGCATAAAGGAAACGGGCTAAAGTCGTTTTTTTACTTTTTTCTAAGGCGTCCAATAAATTTTGCGCTGACTTGCTGGCCATACGCTCCAAGCTTGATAATTGATCTAGTGTTAAAGCAAATAAATCAGCAGGGTTTTGGATTAAATGAGTATCAACTAATTGTTCTACTAATTTATCACCCAGACCTTCTATGTCTAGTGCTTTGCGGGAAGCGAAATGTTTGATAGCTTCTTTTCGTTGTGCAGGACAAAATAAACCTCCTGAACATCTAGCGATGGCTTCTCCTTCTGCTTGCTCAATTTGAGAATGACAAACCGGACAATCATTAGGTAGTGTAATTTTTTTCACATGGGCGGGACGATGTTGTTTGATGACTTCTACCACTTCTGGAATAACATCGCCAGCTCGTTGAATAATGACAGTATCGCCAATATGAATGTCTTTACGTCGTACTTCATCCATATTATGCAGCGTTGCATTGCTCACAATGACGCCGCTAACTGAGACTGGCTTAAGTCTTGCTACGGGCGTGAGAGCTCCCGTACGTCCAACTTGAAATTCTACGTCTTCTAAAATAGTTGTCACTTGTTCTGCAGGAAACTTGTGAGCTAAAGCCCACCGAGGAGCTCGAGAAATAAATCCTAAACGTTTTTGATCTTTTAGTAAATTAACCTTATAAACAACACCATCAATTTCATAAGCTAATTGTGGACGTTTTTTTGCTATACGATCATAAAATTTCAAGCATTTTTCCACGCCTGTTACTACTTCAATTTCTGGATTTACGATAAATCCCCAAGTCATTAAATTAGATAAAACTTCACTGTGCGTAGAAGGAATATCTTTTCCCTCAAAAATACCTACTCCATAACAAAACAAAGCTAAGGGTCGTTTAGCCGTAATGCGTGGATCCAATTGTCGTAAACTGCCTGCGGCAGCATTGCGTGGATTTGCAAATACTTTTTCTCCATGCACTTCAGCTTTTTTATTTAATGCTGAAAATCCCGCTTTAGGCATGTAAACTTCCCCTCGTACTTCTAATGATGAGGGGTAATCGTGACCTCTTAATCGCAATGGAATCGTTGCAATGGTACGCAAATTTTCTGTGACATCCTCACCGGTTTCACCATCTCCACGCGTTGCTCCTTGAACAAAAATACCGTTCTCATAACGCAAACTAACAGCTAAACCATCGAGCTTAGGCTCACATATATATTCTAACTCAGCGCTTAAATGTAAACGTTCACGCGCACGACGATCAAATGCAGATACTTCTGCTTCAGTAAAAGCATTGTCCAGTGACAACATAGGAATTTTATGCGTAACTTGAGTAAACTCTGCGAGAGGTTTTGCACCCACTCTTTGAGTAGGCGAATCTATGGTGATTAAATTTGGATGAGACTTTTCAATTTCTTGTGCTTCGCGGAATAGAGCATCATATTGAGCATCAGAAATACTAGGATCTGCTAATACAAAATAACGATAATTATGTTCGTCAATCTCACGCCGTAATTGATCTAACCGTTTACGTATAGTGTTTTCGCTCATCGTTCAGTTTGGACCTGATATTGAGAAACTTTTTGTCTAAATTTTTGTAAAGTATCAGTTGTTAGCGGCATGCGTGCTGCTGCATACAACTCTCCACCTAATTCTTCTGCTAGTTGTTCTGCCGTTTTGTGCATAAAATTAAATGCTAACATTGGATCTGATACTAGGCTTAATCGTGTAAATAATATTAAACCTCGGCAAGAAAATTCGCCTATTTTATCTAAGTTAAATTCACCTGGCTCGGTTGCTGAAGCTAAGCTAAATAATTTTTCTCTACCTAATGCAGCGGGTGAATAATAATGAAATATATTCATTTCACCAAATTGAAAGCCACACCCTAATAGTGTTTGTAATAAATTATAAGATGAAAAAACTTGCCCTCTTTTGGAGAGTACATTGATCACTATTAAATCTTCGCCTAAATCAATTTTTTTTGTTTTAGAGATAGGTTGTTGAATTTTTAAATTTTCAGGAATAAAAGGTTCTTCCTGATCGTTATCTTCTTCGGAAATATCGAGCTCGTTGTTAACTTGATCAAGGTCATCAATGTAGAGAGGATTTTTTTCGTCAGTAGAAATAGTTGCTAAGGCTGCATCGTTAATTATCGGAATATGTCTGCTATCTAATCCTAGCACTTCATCTGGATTTAACGTAATTTTTGCATCGTCAGCTGTATTATAGTAGCGCTTAATTTGTCGTTTACGATTCCATCCATCAAATAAAATAAGCAAGACAAGAATAGCCGCTGTCACTAATAGTCCTAGACGTAAATATCCTTCCATGAATCTGTCTCCTATGCTCCTGCTAAGTTAATTGCCTCTTCTAAATTCACGCTTACTAATCGTGATACACCGGGCTCGTGCATTGTAACACCAATTAAGTGTTTGCCCATTTCAATGGCTAATTTATTATGACTAATAAAAATAAATTGGGTTTTTTCAGACATGCTTTGCACAAGCTGACAAAAGCGGCCTATGTTTGCATCATCTAACGGTGCATCTACTTCATCCAATAAACAAAATGGTGCAGGATTTAAATGGAAAATTGAAAAGACTAATGAAATAGCAGTTAATGCTTTTTCACCACCCGATAATAAATGAATAGTGCTGTTACGCTTGCCGGGCGGACATGCCATCACTGTTATGCCAGCATCTAGTAAATTCTCACCAGTCAATTCTAAATAAGCTCGACCACCACCAAAAATAGCTGGGAATAATTCTTGAAATCTCTCGTTTACTTTATCAAAAGTATCTTTGAATTTAGCGCGAGTTTCTTTATCTATTTTTGCGATGGCATTTTCTAACGTGTTTAATCCATCTTGCAGATCATCATATTGTCTGTCTAAATATTCTTTTCTCTCAGCGCAGGTGGCGTATTCTTCAATTGCTACTAAATTGATGGGGCCTAAACGTGTTATACGTAAGTTGAGATGTTCTAGTTGTGATTGCCATTGTTCAGCTTCCGCTTCAGGTGGAAGAGTTTGTAAAATTTCTTCTAGGATTGCATTTAATTCTTTTAATTGTTCTAGTAAGTTTTCAGATTTAACTTTGAAACTTTGACACTCTACACGTAAAGTTTCTAAGACATCACGGACTTTACTCATTTCTCTTTCTAGTGCTTGCCGTTTAGCTTCATAGCTACGTAAAGCTTGTTCTATGGATTCCATTTTCTCACGAGCTTGATTGAGTTGTGTGTCCATTTCCAAGCGTACGTCTAAGGAGACGCTCAAAGATTTTTCCAGTTCAACAATGGATGCCGCAGAATCTAATTCATTTTGCAGTGCTGTTTTACGTTTTGCTAAAGCACTTAGCTGAACTTGCATACGGACGACTGTTTGTTTTAATGAAGATTGTTCGCCCAAGCTCGTTTGCAAACGAATTTGCAATTGACCTGCAAAGTCTTTTGTTTGATTTACTTTATCTCGAGCAGCTTGTAATTTTACACGAGTTTGATCACGTTGCTGAACCAAGGATTCACGCTTGTCGGCCTGCTCTTCTAAGCTGCTCATGGCGCTCTGCCATGTCAAACGTGCAGCAGACAACTCTGACTGTGCCTCTTGCCCTTGCTTAATATGCTCTTCTTGCTCTTTAACAACTTTATCTTCACGCTGTTTTAAATCAGTTAAGCGTTCACGTTGTATTTTTTCTCGCGCTTGCACTTCTGCTACTTGAGCATGACATTGGTTTGAAATTTTTTGTAATTGTTCGCGTTGTTGTTCTTGGCTATGTAACTGATCTTGAATATCCGCAATTTGAATTTCTAATATCTCTTGATGGGATGCAAGATCTGTAATTTGTTTTTCTAATTGTTTAAGTTCTTGTTCACGTTGAAAAATACCGGCAGCAGGATTTTCTTCTCGTGTTAAACGTAACCATGAGGAGCTTAACCAAATTCCATCAGGTGTGATAACAGATTCATTAGCACCTAACTTTTCACATAACATTAAACTTTCAGATAGATTATCCGCAACATAGATACCGGCTAATAATGAATCTAAAGGCCATTTGGATTTTATTTTACTAAGTAGTGTTTGCGCATCTGGATTTGAACCTTGTATTGAGGTTCCCTTAAAGAGACTTACATTTCCATCTGTAAATTCACTGATAGCAGGTGCGATAGCAGCGATATCATCCACACAAATAGATTGTAGATGTGTGCCTAATACTTTTTCTACAGCTGTTTCCCAGCCATTTTCTACTTCTATACTTTGAGCTAAGCGCGGCTTTTTATCAAGATCATGCTGAGCTAACCATTTTATTAAATGATCATCGCGCTGGCCTAACGCTGTTTGTTGCAAGGCTGTTAACGCAGCTGCTCGGCCACGTAATTGCTGTAATTCACTGCGTACCTGATCTAACTTAGTCGCTGCTTGTTGATGTTGTGTTTGATGTAATGAAATGTCTTCACGGATATGCTCAAGCTTGTCGTCGTGACTTTCTGATAAGGCAATCACTTCTTGAGCTTGACCTGCTAGTACTGCTAAGTTTTGTTCTAATTCCGTAAAATTAAATTGCGCTTGTTCTTGAGCTAATTTATCTTGTCGTTGTTTTAGTGTTGTTATTTTCTGCTCTAGATGTTGAATACGCGTTTGCTCAACTTGGGCTGTCTGCGTAGTCTTAGAAGTAAATTGATTAAAGTCATCCCAATGAGCTTGCCAGGAGTGTGTAGCCTCTTCAGCAGCTTGTAAGTCTTGGGAGGCGGCAATAGTTGCGTCTGCTGCAGCTGATGATTCAGGTGTTAGCTCCATTATTTCAGATGCTAATTCACTTAGCTGATCTTCAATTTCATCTATCTGTGCTGTTGCTTCATTCCAATCTTTGTCGACTTGGTTTAAATCATTTTGCCATTGAGACTGGCGTTCTTGATGATGACGGATATCTTGTTCCATACGAGTGATTTCATTGCCCGTCACATAATATCGACGCTGCACCTCATGAAAAGACTCTGTTGCGCCATGCTGTTCTTCGCGCTTTGTTTCTAATGCAAGATCGAGCGCACCTAAATCTGCATGACGAGCTTCTAAGCTAGTTTCTTGCTGTTGAATCTGTAAAGTATATTGTATTAAACGTGCATCTAGTTGACGCCATTGGATGGCATACCACTGACCGCGCATGATGCGCTCTTCGTCTTTCATTGCTTTGAAGCGTTCGGCAGCACTTGCTTGACGTTTAAGAGTGCCTAATTGTTTTTCTAATTCAGCGCGTAAATCATTAAGGCGGAGAAGATTTTCTTTGGTGTGTTGTATACGGTTTTCGGTTTCTCGACGACGTTCTTTATATTTTGAGATACCTGCAGCTTCTTCTAAGAAAACACGCAATTCTTCAGGCTTAGCTTCAATCAACCGCGAAATCATGTTTTGACCGATAATCGAATAACTACGAGGACCTAAACCCGTACCTAGAAAAATATCAATGACATCTCGACGTCGACATCGTGTTCCATTTAAAAAATAAGCCGAATCTGAGTTTCTAGTGATGACACGTCGTATGGAAATTTCTGAGTAATTACTGTATTCACCGCCTAAACTGCCGTCGTGATTATCAAAGACTAATTCAACTGAAGCTTGTCCTATGGGTTTTCGATTACCTGAGCCATTAAAAATAACGTCCGTTAATAATTCGCCTCGCAATTGTTTGGCGGAGCTTTCACCCATCACCCAACAGATAGCATCAATAATATTGGACTTACCGCAACCATTCGGGCCGACTACGGCCACCAGATTGCTGGGAAGCAAAACGGTAGTAGGATCCACAAATGATTTGAACCCAGCGAGCTTGATTTTATTTAACTGCATAATCGAATTCCTTTACCTGCCTCGATTGAGGCGGGTTACAAGCTTTAAATAAGGCAACAACTTTGAAATACGTGATTACCATTCGCACTTCGAAGGCAAATCAACCCTACATTATTACTTAGATAGATTCAATCGGATAAATCTATTAAGCTATATAAAATATCTTTTACCGATGAAGACCATCTTATGAGACTTAGACCCTTAAAGTCTAGCTCCGATTTAAAGCCATCCACCCTTCCAAGACTAGGGCTATTTTACCTTATTGCTAGTATTGGGATAGGTATTTCGTTAATTTTTTGGTATGCCTTTATTATACAATCCAATGCCAACTTAAAGCATATTGTTAGCCTTCAAACCCAGCATTTAGCAAAAGACGTTAATGTTCAATTTGAGCTTAGAATATCAGCTTTAAAACACCTGGCCAAGCATCTTAGCTCACAGTTTGACCCCTCTATAGAAAAATGGAAGGATGAGAGCTTAACTATCCTCAATGAATACAGTGGTATTGAAAGTATAGCTTGGGTTGACCCCTCTTTGAAGGTTAGGCAAGTATTTTCTAACGAAAAAAATGAGAGTCTCAACAGTAGGTATTATGGCTTGATTAATGATAATCGATTAAGGTTTGTGAGTACCAATAAAACTATGCAAGTCTGGTTATCAGCACCCTATGAAACCGTTCAACACACTAAAGATATATTTGTCGTGCTTCCTATTACTCAAGGCTTTTTAATCGGGATGATTAATCTGAATGAGGTCCTTAAACTTGAGTTAAATAATGCAAATTATAATGTCAGTGTCTTTTATAACAAAGAACACATCTTTCAGTTTGGCCCTCAGCAAAACCCTTCAATAAAGGCAGAAAGTACCTATTTAAACTTATACGGAC
>DHXK01000198.1:17557-19958 GCA_002413665.1 Legionellales bacterium UBA5158
ATTTAAACTTATACGGACTCACATTAAAAATCGTAGTGATGCCCTCAAAAGAATTAATAGCGGCAGTTCAAACAAACTTACCTTTAATCGCTTTATTCTTAGGTGTATTCATTGCTATTCTTTTTGCAATAACAACTCGCTTAGCTTACATAGCAAGGCAACGCGCTGTCTCTCTTGATCAAATAAATTTAGATTTAACACGAGAAATTGCAGAAAGGGAGCAGGCGGAAGAAAGTAAACACAATCTAGAAAGAGCACTTCTGCAGGGCCAAAAATTGCAAGCTATAGGTACCTTGGCAGGAGGGATAGCGCATGACTTTAATAATATCCTATACGCCATCATAGGATACGTAGAAATGGCTCAGGAAGATGTTTCCAACGATGGTCTTATCTATAAAAATTTAAGTAAGGTCTTGGAGGGCGCTCATCGTGGACAGGACCTCATTTCACGAATACTGACTTTTAGTCGCCGGCAAGTTTACGAATTCAAGCCTATTGATTTAAAAGAAACAATAGAGGGTGTGCTATCCCTGATCAAACCCGCGATTCCCGCTAGTATTACCCTTAGTTTCACAGCAGGGATTGATAACTATATTATTTTAGGTGATCAAACTCAGCTTTATCAAGTTTTAATGAATATAATCAATAACTCAGTTGATGCAATGGACGGAGAAGGTGAGATATCAATAACCTTAAGCAAAGCTTTAAGGGGTAATCCATTTTTTACTCAAAATCCTATTGCTCAAGACAAGGATTATTATAAATTTGAAATCAAAGACTTAGGTTGCGGAATGGATGATGAGACTCTAGAACGAATTTTTGAACCTTTTTTCACAACCAAAGACGTCGGTAAAGGAACAGGTTTAGGATTAGCAACGGCTCATGCGATAATTAAAGAACACCATGGTGATATAGCGGTAGTTAGCAAATTACGTGAAGGTGCTACTTTTGTAATTTATTTACCAACTTATAAAAATATTAGTTGAGACGATCGGTAGGGAGCAATTACAGTACGTAACGTTTCCTTACGGTCGCGTCGCGGCTCGGCACCCTACTCATCAGTTTTGAATAGTTAAGGAGAGAAAGAAAGCATGGCTAAGATTTTATTAGTAGAAGATGACGACTTAGTAAGAGACATGTTAGTCCAAATGCTCAGCCGGGCTAATCATGAGGTAGAAAGCGCAGCCAATGGCGATGAAGCGACTGAGATTTTACGTAAAATAAAACCTGATATTATGGTGACAGATATCATCATGCCGAAAAAAAGTGGCATTACACTCATTTCTGAAGTACGTCAGATGCATCCTGATATGGAAATTATAGCCATTTCTGGCGGGGGACGTTTAGACCCTACAGGTTACTTAGATTTATCTGAAACCTTAGGTGCAAGTGTTTCATTTGAAAAACCCATAGACAAAGCGGCTTTGCTGATGGCAATTGATTTATTGGTACATGGTCAAAAAGGTCGATCTTCCGCATGAGATGGTTAAACACTTTATTATTTGTCACTATTCTATTCCACATTTCCTTAGGCTATGCTGAAGAAGAGCATAATAATTTATTTAAGCTAACTTTTGTTAATCATACCAATACCACTTTTTTTTATACTCATGTCACGGGCTCCTATCCCAGCACTGTTTTTGATATGATACCTACAGCATTATTACCAGGAAAAGAAATTGTGTTACTGACGACTAGCAGCAACAAAACAGATTTAGTGGGTGAACTTCATTTTAAAAATAATGATGCTGTCGATAATATATTTACATTAATTAATTATAGAAAATTTCATACGGGACAAGCTATTTTTTCCATGAAAAATGATCGTTACTTTTCTGTTATTCAATCAAAACAAATTAGCAAATCGTTAGATCCTTTATCGTTACTTTATGATAATGCTACAGTTATTATTAATAATAATTAATGTCGTCCTTAAAGGAAAACATCCTTACTCTACTAAACCTTGGGCAGATAAATTAGCTCAAGGTTATTCATCATTCCAATAACGCTTATTGATAACACGATACAGCGCAGGATCTGCAATCTTATCATTATTATGAATTGCAAATTGAATCGCACCGGCATGAACCGTATCCAACATTTTCACGTGTAACTCGGTATACTTTGATATTACTGATGAATGTGGAAAGTGATATCTATTACGATAACCTACAGCAAATAGTACATATTTGGGATGAACCGCATTAAGAAAATCTTTTTCAGCCGATGTTTTACTTCCATGATGAGGTGCTACTAAAATATCTGATGACAGATTTATTTTTTGATTTTTTACTAATTCTTTTTCCGCTAATTTTTCAATATCACCGGTTAACAAAATACTTTTTAGACCATTAGAAATTTTTAATACGCAGGAACTATTATTATTTAGATGCAGCATCTC
>DHXK01000160.1:0-31467 GCA_002413665.1 Legionellales bacterium UBA5158
CACAGTTTAAATTACACGCCCCCTGCGTTTAAAGTCGCTATGCGTAAATCTTCTTTTACGGCTTCCACTGATCCTTTTGATAATAGATAAATATACTCACTAATATCATTTTCTTTAATAATAACATCGCGAATTAAAAAGTTTTTTTCTGAAATTAATTGAGCGACTTTTTGTATTTGTTTTTCTGTTAACCCATAAAATAATTCATGTTCCTTCACAAAATTAAGCGTATCTAATGATGCACTCATTCTAATTTATCCTTATATCGAAATTAATTTTCCTTCCTCAATTTTCAAAATTCTTTGGGTTTGACTAGCTAAGCGAATATCATGTGTCACGATAATGACACTAGTTTGACACGCTTTTTGTAAATCTAAAAATAATTGGAAAACGCGTTCAGCGTTTTTTGGATCTAGATTACCTGTAGGTTCATCTGCTAAAACACAGATAGGATCAATCACTAACGCTCTTGCTATCGCAACACGTTGACGCTCACCACCAGATAGCTCGCTAATTTTGTGGGTAAGACGTTCCTTTAAACCCACAAGCTCTAAAATATTTTCTGATTTTGCGCGCGCAATAATGGGTGAAATATTATTTATCAATAACGGCATACACACATTTTCTAACGCGGTAAATTCTGGTAGCAAGTGATGAAATTGATAAACGAAACCCAAGTAACGGTTCCTTAAGGAGCATTTGTTGGTTTCGGATAATGTGGCAAGATCTTTTCCATTAATTAAAACATTTCCACCAGTAGGTTTGTCTAAACCACCTAATAAATGCATTAAAGTACTTTTGCCCGAACCTGAATTGCCAATGACAGCAATCATTTCACTTGCTCTAACTTGTAGATTCACTCCTTGCAAGACTTGAATAAGCGCGGCACCATCAAAATAACTTTTTGTAAGATCACGACATTCCAATACGATATTACTCATAACGCAGAGCCTCCACGGGTTCAGTTCGAGAAGCACTCCATGCGGGATAAATGGTCGCTAATAAACTTAAAATCAGCGCAGAGAATCCTACGGTCAATACATCTGATTTTTGTAATTCAGAAGGGAGGTAATCTACAAAATAAACACTGGAAGAAAGGAATCGCACATGAAAAACATGTTCTATCCAGTTCACAATGTCTGTTACATTTAATGCTAATGCAATGCCTAATAACACGCCCAGTAACGTTCCAACTACCCCTATTACTGCACCTTGAACAATGAAAATTGTCATAATAGTTCGTGGTGTTGCACCCATGGTTCTTAGTATGGCAATGTCTGCTTCTTTTTCATTGACTACCATCACCAACGTACACACTAAATTAAATACAGCGACAGCAATAATTAATAATAATATAAAAAACATCATCGTTTTTTCTAATTTAATGGCATGAAAAAAAGCACCAAATTGCTCTGTCCAATTCGTTATGCGCGCAGTGGGTGTCAGCTGTTTCGATAATTTTTGAGTGAATTGTGGGGCTGCGTAAACATCTTTTATATTGACATGCAGACCAGAAACATTTTGGCCTAGGGCAAAAAGTTTTTGCGCATCGGTTAAATTAATATAGGCCAACATAGCATCAAAACCAAATCCACTCCCTGCCCTAAAAATGCCTGTCACTGTGAATCGTTTAAAGCGTGGAATGACCCCTGCTGGTGATAATGAAACTTGCGGCGTGACAACTGTGACTTTATCACCCAGTATGACATCAAGACGATTTGCTAAATCTTCTCCTAATATAATGCCAAAATCACCTGGTATTAAATCAGATAATTTACCTTGCACCATTTTAGTGCTAACTTCAGAAATCTTTTTTTCTTCATCTGGCACTATTCCATTAATCATGGCTGGCTGAACTAAACCAGAACTTGTTAATAACACCTGCCCACTCACAAAAGGGGCGACAGCGGTCACATCTGGCACTTTTGTCACTATTTTTTCTAGATCTTGCCAATTGGCAATGTAATTTACAACGCTACCCACAGTAATGGGTGGCACCATGCTAAAAACACGCTTTTTTATTTCGTGATCGAATCCATTCATGACAGATAATACTGTTATCAAAACAATCACACCTAATGCAATTCCCATCATCGACATTAACGAAATAAAAGAAATAAAATGGTTACGACGTTTTGCGCGCGTGTAGCGTAATCCTATAAAAACACTCACTGGTCTAAACATACTGCCCCTTTAAATAACTCAAAAAAGTTTTTGCTAGTTTGTGCAGCAAGTGCCTCTAACTCTATTCCTCTTAATTTCGCAATATACTCTGCGACTTGAAGAACATAAGCAGGCTCATTTGGTTTTCCGCGAAATGGATTAGGTGCTAAATAAGGCGAATCTGTTTCAATTAATAATCGATCAAGCGGAACGAGTTTCGCGACTTCTTGAATCTCTGTCGCACTACGAAAAGTCACTATTCCAGAAATAGAAATATAAAAATTTAAATCTAAAGCTGCTTTTGCCGTTTCCCAATCTTCTGTGAAACAATGCATGACCCCACCGATTTCATTCGCATTTTCTTCTTTCATTACAAGCAAAGTGTCTGCTTTTGCTGCGCGCGTATGAACTATTAAAGGTTTATTTGTTTTTTTTGCAGCTTCAATATGATGACGAAAACGTTGACGTTGCCACTCTAGATCGCCGGTACTCCGAAAATAATCTAAACCGGTTTCTCCAATCGCAACAATTTTTTCATCTTGAGCCAGAGCTATTAAACTTTCTATGGTGGGCTCTTCATCCACAAGTTCATTGGGATGCAACCCTACCGATGCACTGACATTTGGATACGATTTTGCAATGTGCAACACTTGAGGAAAATCTGCTAAAGTTATACAAACACATAGCATGTGCTTAACATTTTTTTCTGCAGCAAAAGACAATGCAGAGGCTAGCTTGCCTTCATGCTTTGTTAAATCTAATTGATCTAAGTGACAATGTGAATCAACAAGATACATAGTGCGTCCATTGAATAAGTAAATCTTCTAATAATAATTGCTTATTTAAATTCACTGATGAAAGCAAAACACCGCGTGTTTGTTGTAAATGCTCGATATAGGCGAGCAAATTATTCTTTAACAGACCCACGCTAACTTTAACAATTTCATTGTGATAATCAGAATTGATTAAATGCGTAGGATCTTCGGTTAATTTATATCGCAATAAATCAGTCAACCAACTTAACAATAAATCGATTACATTAATTTGATCTTCGTTCTGCCATTGTGCCGCTAATTTAATAGGATCGGATTGACCTCGGCTGAGTGAATGTAAGCCTTGATAAATATCTTCGCGTAACACTAATAAATCTTTTTCTAAAAAAGATAATGCTCTTAATGGCGCACCATTCACTAATTTTAATAATAATTGTGGATCCACTTTTTCATTAATCAGCTGGGTCTTGAGCCATTGTAATGCTTGATCATGAGAAGGTTTGGGAAAAACTATTTTTTGACATCGACTCACTATGGTCGCAGGTAGTCGCAAACCTTCATCGCTAATGAGAATAAATAATGTATTAGGGACAGGCTCTTCTAATGATTTTAATAAAGCATTTGCAGCGTTAGTATTCATTGAGGTAGAGGGACAAATAATAATTATTCTATAGCCGCCTCGTAGTGTTGTCTCATTCACTGATTTAATGACATCACGGATTTGATCCACACCAATTCTCTGGCCGGTTTTTTCTGGTTCTATAATGATTAAATCTGGATGTGTGGCAGCATGAAGTAAATGACAAGCCTGACACTCTTTACACCAATTACCCAGATCAGTAGGCTGGGCACATAAAATAGCATTCGCAAAAGCAATGGCAAATTCTCGCGTTCCTATGCCTTCTGTGCCTAAAAAAAGTAATGCGTGAGCTAATCGCTGTTGTTGTTTAGCTTGCCATAAATGCTGCCAAACTTGTGTTTGCCAAGAAAAAATATCTGGTGCAGCTTGAAGGGAATTATTTTTCACCTTGGTATCCAAATAGTTTATCTAACACCGCTTTAATTTGGGCATGCACAGCAACTAATGATTGCGTTGCATCGAGCACATGAAATCGCTTTGGGTCTTCTTCCGCACGCACTAAATAAGCTGCTCTCACTCTTTCAAAAAAATCTATTTTTTCCTGCTCTATTCTATCATGCGGTCCCCGATGTTTCGCTCTGGCCAAGCCTAACGCAGGAGGCGCGTCTAGAAGTATAGTGGCATGAGGCCGCACCTCACCCAAAATCCATTGTTCCAAGGTTTCTATGCGGGCCTTATCGATCTGTCTTCCACCCCCTTGGTAAGCATAGCTTGCATCAACAAAACGGTCACTTATTACGGCTTTCCCCGATTCTAAATTCGGTTTAATAAAATGCTGAAGATGCTGAGCGCGGCTGGCAAACATTAATAGTAATTCAGCGTCAGGTGTTATGGTTTCTGCTGAATTTGGTGTTAATAAAATCTGACGAATTTGCTCTGCAACGCCTGTGCCACCCGGCTCGCGAGTAATAACAAAAGCTAGCTTAATTTGAGTTAGATATTTTTGAATGAACTTCACAGCTGTCGTTTTACCGACGCCTTCAATGCCTTCAATGGTAAGAAAAATACCGAAAGATTGGTCTGCTTGCATTGTCATTCCCTGTGCAATTTTCTTCTAAATTTTATTCACTGTATTTAAATAGTGTCATTCCCTAGTCTGCGCAGGAATGACTCTATTGAGTATACTGAATAATAAGCACGATGTCCTGTGGGATTAATTTGTATTAAACATTTTTTGTCCAAAAATTTTAATCAAATATCCACGCATAAGGTCAGCATTGAAATACCAAGGATGATAGTTCTTAGCGGCTGCCACAGCCGTGTAATGCTCAAGCAAGGTAGTTGAAAATTGATGGCTAAGACCATCTCCCTTCGCCACAAAATACAAATAATTATTTTGATCCGGCTGGGTAATCGCCGTAATGGAGACTAAACTAGGCATAGAGATAGGCGTAGGGGGAAGACCTTTATGCACGTAAGTGTTATATGGATTATTTTCACGCAGGTTTGTTAAATAAATTTTACCTTCATAACGAGCACCGAGTCCATAAATAACGGTAGGATCAAACTGCAATAATATATTTTGTCTAAGCCGATTTTCTAACACTGCGGCGATAATAGGACGCTCTTCTTTTAACCCAGTTTCTTTTTCGATAATAGAGGCTGCGATTAAAACTTCATAGGGCGTTTTAAGAGGTAAATTGGCTGCTCGATGTTGCCAGGCATAATTTAATTTTTCCTGCATTGCAATATATGCGTTTTTCAAAATAACCAGATCAGAAGATCCTAATGCAAAATAATAGGTATCGGGGAAAAATAAGCCTTCTGGGTTAGCAACAGCTATGCCTAAACGCTTCGCAAGTTCAGCATCACTTAGATTTAAACTAACATGCTTGAGATAGGAATTTTTATTTAGCGCTGATCGTAACTGTCTAAAAGTAGAACCAGGAACAACGGTAAAAGAGTGATACAACAGACCTGCTCCAGTGGTAAGTTGATTCAAAACTTGCAATGGCGTTGAACCATAAGCCAATACATACTCTCCTGCTTTTAGATTATGTTTTTTGCCACTGTACTTGATAAATATATTAAACAATAAAGGATGTGAGATGAGATGTTGGTGAGATAAATCAGTTGAAATAGTTTTATAGGTGGCCCCGGGAGGAACATTAAACCTAACGCCTTCTTTAGCGTTAATCATTGATACCCGAGTAAAATTGTACCAAAAAGCGCCAGCCCCTACACAGATAGCAAGGGAAAGCAGCAAAACTAAAAATAAAGCACGATTAAGTGTAGTCATATCCTATAAAATTATAACTGTCGGAATAACAAACTACCATTAGTTCCACCAAATCCGAATGAATTGGATAGAGATGCTTTAATTTTCATAGCTTGAGGCTGATGAGGCACAAAGTTTAAATCACAGCCTACACTAGGATTATCTAAGTTGATGGTGGGTGGCGCTACTTGATCGCGGATGGCTAGTATACTAAATATAGCTTCTACAGAGCCTGCCGCTCCTAATAAATGCCCAGTCATGGATTTTGTAGAGCTGACGGCTAATTGATACGCGTGATCTCCAAAACAACGCTTAACAGCTAATACTTCTAATTCATCCCCCACCGGAGTAGACGTTCCATGAGCGTTAATGTAATCCACATCGCTAGGATCCATACCTGCATCCATAATGGCATTGCGCATAGAATTAGCGGCCCCTAACCCTTGAGGGTGTGGTGTCGTAATATGCGAGGCATCCGCACTAGCCCCAAAACCGGCTAATTCTGCATATATTCTTGCACCACGTTTTGTAGCGTGTTCATAGCTTTCTAGCACTATAACCCCAGCACCATCACCCAGCACAAAGCCATCTCTGTCTTTATCCCAAGGGCGACTCGCCTTTTCAGGCGCATCATTACGAGTAGAAAGAGCTCGCATGGCAGCAAATCCGCTAATGCCAAGCTTAGTAGAAGCCATCTCAGAACCACCTGCCACCATCACATCTGCATCACCATAAGCAATCGTTCGCGCCGCCAGTCCAATATTATGTGTGCCTGTCGTGCAAGCCGTGACAACTGCGATATTCGGACCGCGCAGACCATACATAATGGATAAATTACCCGCGATCATATTAATGATGGCGCCAGGAATAAAAAAGGGAGAAATACGACGTGGTCCAGACTCCGTCAGGATGGAATGAGACTTCTCAATAAAAGCTAAACCACCAATTCCAGAACCAATAGCAACACCTATGCGATCTGCATTTTCTTCTGACACTTGTAAGCCTGAATCATTAATAGCTTGTATGGCTGCAGCTAAACCATATTGAATAAAGACATCTTTTTTACGCGCTTCTTTTTCAGACATATACGGAAGCGGATCAAAGTTTTGTACTCCACCACGGATACGACAACTCATATCAGAGGTGTCGAAATGATCGATAAGGGTAACGCCACTCTTGCCAGCAAGAATAGCCTTCCAAGTATCGTCCACGTTTAACCCGAGTGGACTGACTATACCTAAACCCGTAACAACTACACGTCGTTTACTCAAAAATGACTCCTTCAATCAACCATTTCATTAGAACTGCGCTTCTTAACCTTTGGATGGTTCTTTTTGATGGGAGTTAATGTAATCAATAGCTTGTTGAATGGTTGTAATTTTTTCAGCATCTTCGTCTGGAATCTCAGTTTCAAATTCTTCTTCTAGTGCCATAACTAATTCTACTGTATCAAGGGAATCTGCCCCTAAATCGTCAACAAATGAAGAATCGTTAGTCACTTCTTCATCTTTAACACCTAACTGTTCAACAACAATCTTTTTTACGCGCGCTTCAATTGTACTCATAAATTTCCCCTTATCAATAAAATCCTGGTCATAAATAACCTAAGAACACTGCGTGTGGTAGTTTATTCGAAAAGCAACAACTTGCAAGTGAATCTTACAATGTTTTGCTTAACCCATATACATTCCACCATTCACATGTAAGGTTTGACCTGTAATGTATCCTGCTGATTCAGAAGCAAAAAATGCTACTGCAGCCCCTATTTCGTCAGCGTGGCCTAGACGTTGCATGGGTATGCGTTGCAAAAGAGCATTACGCTGATCTTCTGGAAGATTCCGAGTCATATCGGTATCTATAAAACCTGGCGCCACCCCATTCACTGTAATAGCTCGAGAGCCAACTTCTTGTGCTAATGCTTTAGTAAAACCCATTAATCCAGCTTTCGCTGCAGCATAATTTACCTGCCCAGGATTACCGGTGGAGCCTACAACCGAACCTATACTAATGATTCTGCCCCAACGCGCTTTAAGCATGTCTCTTAAGCAAGCCTTGGTCATTCTGTAGATAGAATTTAGGTTGGTTTCTATCACATTATCCCATTCTTCTTCTTTCATACGCAGCAAAAGGTTGTCTTTAGTAATAGCTGCATTATTCACTAAAATAGCGGGCATCCCAAACTGTGCCTTAATCGTTGCGAGAGCGTGCTCTACTGATTCGGGGCTCGCCACATTTAGCACTATACCTGCCCCTGGAATGTTAGCTTTTTTTAAAGCTTCTGTAATCTTCTCAGCACCCTGTGCTGTTGTCGCTGTTCCAATAACAGTCGCATCTGCCTGCCCTAAAGCATGCGCTATGGCCTGGCCAATGCCGCGGCTCGCGCCTGTCACTAAAGCAATCTTGCCTTTGTGCGACATGGTGACTCCTTAAATTGAAGTGTATCTATTAGGATTTGCTAGCAAAGCCTGTAAGCTAGCGAGATCTGCAGTATTAGTCAATTGCATATCTCTTACTATACGTTTATTCAAGCCATTGAGCACTTTACCTGGACCACATTCTACTATATCTGTTATGCCTTTTGCAGCAAAAAATTGTATTGTTTCTACCCATCGAACAGGCATAAATAACTGTCGTACTACACCGTCTCTAATCGCTACTGGTGTAGCATAGGCAAGCACATCTACATTACTAATTACAGGTATAACAGGATTGCTAATAGACACAGACTCTAACAAAACTGCTAATTTTTCTGCAGCAGGTAACATCAAAGCACAATGAGATGAAACACTAACAGGCAAAAGCTTAACTAGTTTCGCACCCTGAGCTTTAGCCAAGACTAATGCTCTCTCAACGGCTTTAAGATGACCTGCTATTACGACCTGACCCGGACAATTAAAGTTAGCTGGGGATAATATTTCATCATCCATTATGGATTGCTGACAGAGATCCTGCACAGCTGCATCCTCTAATCCTATAATAGCGGCCAACCCTCCCACGCCCACAGGAGCTGCTTCTTGCATAAAACGTCCTCTAGCAGCGACTATACGTATTCCATCTGAGAAGGAAATCGCATTTGCACACACTAACGCTACGTATTCTCCCAGGCTATGACCTGCTAACAATGCAGGCTTTAAAGAAGTCTCGTCTGTTAAAATACGCCATATTGAATAAGCTGCTGCTAATAAAGCTGGCTGTGTATGTACAGTTTTATCGAGCTCTTCTGCAGGCCCCTTCTGAACTAATTTCCATAGATCATAACCCAGCACAGAAGAAGCTTCTGCAAAGGTTGTTTCCACAATCGGAAATTCATCTGCAATATCGGTTAACATTCCGACGGATTGAGAACCTTGGCCAGGAAAAACAAAGCCTAATGTTTTATTTACCATTACTGAGATACGCTCCTAGAGACAGAAGATTTTAATATTTTATTAATGATGAGCCCCAAGATAAGCCTCCACCAAAACCTTCTAACAGCAACATTTCTCCACGCTTGATTCTTCCATCCCGAATCGCTTTATCAAGAGCCAAGGGTATAGAGGCGCTAGAAGTATTACCTTGATCTTCTAAAGTAATAGCAACACGCTCAAGTGGTAAGGCAAGTTTTTTTGCCATTGCTTGAATGATACGAATATTAGCTTGATGAGGAACTAGCCAGTCAATGTCTGCTTTCGTGAGAGAATTTGCTTTTAAGGTCTCGTCAAACAAATCCCCTAATATATTGACAGCTAATTTAAACAGCTGATTTCCTGTCATTTTTATGTATAAAGCTTCTTCGACATCTAGGGGTTTACCTAAGCTAACTGTCAAAGATAAAACATCTTTATACGTTCCATCTGAGTGCAAATGAGTCGATAAAATCCCCGGTTCCTCACTGGCACCGATTATCACAGCGCCTGCACCGTCTCCAAATAAAACACATGTCGTTCTATCACTCCAATCCACAACCCGAGACATAACCTCACTACCTATCACGAGTGCGTTTTTGATAACGCCATTTTTAATAAATTGATCAGCTATACTTAATGCATAAACAAAGCCAGCGCAAGCAGTCGAATTAAGATCAAAGGCTGGGCAACCTGCAATGCCTAATCGCTGTTGTAAAAGACATGCTGTGCTAGGAAACATTTTTTCAGGTGTCGTAGTAGCAATAATTATCATGCCAATATCAACCGGCAAAATACCTGCTTCTTCCATCGCTTTTCGTGCAGCTTTTTCTGCCATAGTGAGGGAAGTTTCATGCCCTGCAGCAATATGGCGTTGATGAATACCCGTGCGCTCAACAATCCAATCACTAGTCGTATCGACTATTTTTTCCAAATCTGCGTTCGTGAGAATTTTCTCAGGAAGATAACCACCTGTGCCTAAGATTTTTGAGTATGTCATAGCATTACAAATCCAGAAATTAAAATAATAAAAAAATGATGAAAATTAGTTATCGTGCTTCGTTATTAGAAGCTGAAAGGCTGAGCAAACGTTCGACCTCAGCACTGATGCGGTGAGGAATATTTTTCTCAACTTGCTTTATTGCTTCTTCGATAGCGTGGGAGTAAGAATTAATGCTTGCACCCCCATGGCTCTTAATGACAATACCGCGCAAGCCTATAAAACATGCTCCGTTATAACGTTCTGGATCAATTGATTTAGCTAAAGATTTTAAAACAGGCATTGCAACTAAACCTGCTAGCTTAGTCAATGCATTACGAGAGAAAGCTCTTTTTAATAACTTTCCAATAAATATTGCGACACCTTCCGTAGTTTTTAACGCGACATTTCCAACAAAACCATCACAAACAACAATATCGGCATCACCTTTATAGATTTCATCGCCTTCTATATATCCTGCATAGTTTAGGCCAGTAGAATTTGAAAGAAGTTGTGCGGCTTGTTTAACTTGCTCATTACCTTTGATATCTTCTACACCAATATTCAAAAGATAAATTTTAGGATTCTCAATGTTGTCAATGGCAGATGCCAAAACAGAACCCATCACGGCAAACTGAAATAAATTTTCTGCATTAGAATCTACATTTGCGCCCAGATCTAGCATGCGCATATCTTTATTTGGGTTCATAGTGGGTAAGCTAGAAATAATAGCGGGTCTATCAATACCAGGTAATGTCTTTAGCACAAAACGTGCTGTTGCCATTAAAGCGCCTGTATTACCTGCGCTAACACATGCGTCTGCTTTTGCTTCTTTTACCAAGTTGATTGCGATACGCATAGAGGAGTCTTTTTTGGTGCGTAAAGCCTGCGCGGGTGATTCATCCATTTCCACACGTTGAGTCGTATGTCGTATGATTAAACGAGCAGCATTAATTGAGTTTTTTTTATTATGAATAAGCAATTGCTGCTGCAAAATTGCCTCATCACCTACTAAAATTAAAACTAAATTTTCCTGTCTTCGAAGTACCTGCAAAGCTGCGGGTACAACAACAGGGGGGCCATTGTCTCCCCCCATGGCATCCACTGCAATTGTAATCATTTTCAAAGGCGTTACTCTTCAGTATTGTCTTCTACAGTAGCAGTTTTTTTACTGATAACTAAGCGACCTTTATAATAACCATCTGGACTAATATGATGACGACGATGTGTTTCGCCAGTTGCTGCATCCACAGATAACGCAGGTCCTGTTAATGCAGAATGGGAACGACGCATGCCGCGTCTAGAACGGGTTACTCGACTTTTTTGTACTGGCATTACTTAAACTCCTAACAGTGATATCAGCACTTTTTTATAATGCTGATTTAAATTTATCTGGATATAACATGAATTCAACACTTTACCAGATACACTAAATGTTGAATTATTCTTTATTCTTCGATTTCAATGATTCAATAACTTTAAAAGGGTTAGCCTTATTACCTGTCGCTTCTGTCTCAACATCCGCTGCGCTAATAGGCAGCTGTATTTTACAATCAACATGATCATGCATAGGCACTATGGGTAAACTCAGTATTAATTCGTCCTCTATCATATCTCGTATAATTAATTCATCTTCTTTTACAATCAATGGCTCATACTGATCTGGAAGCTTCTTAGCTTGCGCTTCGGTACGAACTATTCCACTGTTGAAATGATTCTTAATATTCAAAGAAAAAGGCTCAAGACAACGTTGACATTGTAGTACTACATTAGTTTCGAACTTACCCTGTAAATAGCTTATATCTTGGGCATCTTTTCCAAATATAAGTTCTACTGCCACCTCACCCACATCCTTTAACAAACTCGGAGTTAGGCGTTCCATGTCTTTAATTTGAACATAGCCATGCAAGCGTTCGGCATTCTCAGCTAAACGAAAGGGGTCAACATGTAGAGGGAGATTGTTTTTATCCATGGCCGGCGATTTTATGCTGATGCAGCATCGCTGTCAAATAGAAGCACACACATAGCGCAATTCTTTCAAAAAAAATCATAGCCTACTCCGTTAAGCTAGAGAGGCATTTCTTCAATTCAGGGTCTAAAGGCGCAAACACTTTAACGTGTTGACCCGTAGAAGGAATAGTAAATTCAATTAGATGCGAATGTAAGAACAGTCGCTTCAATCCACATTCGCGTAATTTCTTATTAAATTCCTTATCACCGTATTTTTCATCTCCTGCAACTGGATGACTACGATAACGAGCATGTACTCTAATTTGGTGTGTGCGCCCAGTATGTAAAGTCGCTTGGACCAGCATACAACCTTCATAACTTTGAACGGGTTCAAATACGGTCAAGGACGGCTTTCCTTCCTGATCGACTTTAACGATACGTTCCCCACTACTTAAATGATTCTTTCTTAAGGCCGCCTCCACTCGTAATTCTGACGGGCTCCAATGTCCCTTCGTGAGCGCCAAATAAACTTTATGAACTTGGCCAGCACGCAATAAGCCATGAATTTCTCTTAATGTGCTACGCTTTTTAGCCAGAATAAGACACCCTGACGTATCACGGTCTAAACGATGAACCAACTCAAGCTGAGGTAATTTGGGATACATGGTACGCAATGTTTCTACTACGCCTACATGAATACCTGTGCCACCGTGCACTGGAATTCCCGAGGGTTTATTCAGAATGAGTAAATTATTGTCTTCATACAAGATACGATCAGCCAGCATGGCAACTGAACGCTTGCCGGGGGGAGCTGCCACCACCTTTTCTTCCAAATGCATAGGAGGAAGACGCACCTCGTCACCTGCCTGCAAACGATAACTAGGCTGTATACGCTTTTTATTAACGCGTACTTCACCTTTACGCAATAATCTATAAATCCGTGTCTTAGGCATACTTTTTAAACGAGTTACTAAAAAATTATCAATGCGTTGCCCTGCATAATCTTCTTCTATCGCAACATACTGCACAGGCGTTATTAACGTATTAACCATTTAATCTAAATCCAAAGTTTATGTGGTAGGTATCATAACAAAAAATAGAATATATGGTTGAAAAAATACTAAAGGCTTTGCACATCCTGCTGTTGAACTCACCAGTGACCTTCTAACGCTAGCTGATTTAATCGCTAACCTCACAGGTTTTGACCCTAATCTCGATGTTTATGTATGGCGGGGTCAGCTATTACGTTTTCTTTTCCGCGCAAGATATACTGAATTCCATCAATTTTATGCTTAATAAAGAAACTCCTACTCCTAAAGGAAGAATGAGCGTGACTGACAACCTCGCATTTAGTGTGCCTGCAGAAATGATAACTGCGGTCAATAATTACGATTATATGCAACCAAAAAGTCTTAGTACGATTAGTGAATATAAGTGCTTTCAAAAGAAACATGAGCCTGAACTAGACCCTCCTGAGCTACGCAGAAGGAAAATATAACTCTAGTTTTGCGATTGGAATGCTCTAAAAATGCACTAGCAAAGCAGCTAAATTTATCTTCTTTTGGTTGCTTGCTATCTCATTGATCCAGTTGGAAATTGCTGATATATTTAACTTTGCTATAGATAGCAAGATTTAACGTGTATTCGCATGAGATTTACCAAAAGAGCCGCTAATCTGGAAAATTTATTACCAGCTTTAGCTTTTAGAAAAGCCCTTAGCTTTGACCTTTTGAGTTATAAATCATAATATTAGCGAATATTTTGAATTAAAAAAACGAACAGTGTTCTAATACTTTATAAATGAGCCACTTTTGGCAGCGCCTAACATTTTAGAGCGAAAAATGAGTAAGTTATTCAAGATTATATGGAATAACAAATGAGTGAAGAAGCCGATTTTTAATATTTTGATAAATATTCTGGTTACGCTATGCAAATGAAAATTAAAACTATTTTTCAGCTTAGCCCTTGCGCATCATTGCGCACCACCACGTTCTGGCCGACATCCCAGTGCTTCTTCAACTCATTTAACATATTCGCACGCATCTCCAAAAAGAAGCGGCCACAGGCTTTCATAAGTAACAGAGCACCTGAATAATTTAACAGGTGACTAATGAAAAGAATGCTAATAAATGCAACTCATAAAAATGAGGAGTTGCGAATTGCGCTCGCCAGCGGACAACATCTGTATGATTTAATTATTGAATCATCAGCTCGCGAACAAAAACAATCCAATATTTACAAAGGCAAAGTAACCCGCATTGAACCAAGTTTAGAAGCCGCATTTGTTGACTATGGCGAAGAACGCCATGGCTTCTTGCCCCTCAAAGAAGTTGCTAGATCTTGTTTTGTCAGCAGCTACCAAGATACAGGCAAACGACCAGCAATTAATGAAGTGCTGCAAGAAGGTCACGAAATAATAGTACAAATAGATAAAGAAGAACGTGGAACAAAAGGCGCAGCTCTAACAACAATTATCTCTCTTCCAGGGTCTTACTTGGTTTTAATGCCTAACAATCCTCGCGCTGGCGGTATTTCTCGTCGTATCGAAGGAGAAGAACGCTCTGAATTACGCGAAAATCTAGCTACACTCACTCTACCTGAAGGTATGGGCTTAATCGTTAGAACAGCTGGCAGCGGTAAAAGCCATGATGAATTACAATGGGATTTAGACATTTTACTTAGACATTGGGAAGCCATTCGTTCGGTTGCTGAAAGTCGCCCTGGACCCTTCTTGATTTATCAAGAAAGCAATGTTGTGATTAGAGCCATTCGAGATTATTTACGCAAAGATATTGATGAAGTTGTCGTTGACGATCCATCTGTCTTCGAAGAAATTCAAAACCACATCAAATTAGTAAGACCTGATTTTAGCTCACGCATTAAACTTTACAAAGATCAAACGCCACTGTTCACTCGCTTCCAAATTGAGAGCCAGATTGAATCTGCCTTTCAACGCGAAGTTCGATTACCATCTGGTGGCTCAATTGTTATTGATCACACTGAAGCGCTTGTTTCTATCGATATCAACTCCGCACGCTCAACCAAAGGAGTCGACATAGAAGAAACTGCCCTGACAACCAATCTTGAAGCAGCAGATGAAATTGCTAGGCAATTACGTCTACGTGATTTGGGTGGTTTAGTCGTGATTGACTTTATTGATATGACACCCACTCGCAATCAACGTGAGGTTGAAGAACGTGTGCGCAATGCATTAACCATGGATAGAGCTAAAGTTCAGGTCGGGCGTATTTCGCGCTTTGGTTTACTTGAGATGTCTCGTCAACGCTTACGGCCCTCCTTAGGTGAATCCAGTGAAATAACCTGCCCACGATGCTTAGGCCAAGGAACCATACGCGGCATAGAATCGTTAGCACTTTCTATTATTCGATTAATTGAAGAGAATGCGATTAAAGATAACACCTTAGAAGTTCGGGCTATCTTACCTATTGAAATTGCAACCTACTTATTAAACGAAAAACGTCAATCCATTATTGATATTGAAGCTAGACAAAATGTCATTGTACTCGTGATACCTAACCAACATTTCATTACACCGCATTATGAGGTAGAACGCATACGCAGTAATGAGACGCCTGAAAAAGATGAAAAACTTGCAAGCTATAAACTAGCTATTAAGCCTGAAATCGAATTGTATTCAGGAACACAATCACTACAAAGAGGGCATCAAGAGCCAGCACTTAAGGGATCATTGACCGATCAATCATTCGCTCCTCCCCCTCCTGCACCTAGTGCAAGCAAAGAAAAAGGCCAAGGTAGTTTATTAAAAAGATTACTCACGTATCTTTTTGATAAAGAGTCAGCAGAACCACAAAAGCGCGCAGAAGCTCCAGCAAGAAGCCGTCCGCCTGCTCATTCACAATCACGTAATAAACCTCGTAGTCATTCACGTGATTACAAAGGACGAACCAACCAGAATCGCCGGCCTGCTACTACTGGGCAAAGCGCTGAGGGAGAACCACATCATAAGCATCCAAGGTCAAACGAGAGAAGACCTACACATCAGAATCAGCGTCCTCCTCGTGAAGCACAGCCTGTCGTTGAGAAAAAACAACCTACTGAGCCATCTAATATATTACCTATCGTAAAAGAGAAGATTATCCCAAAAGAAAAAGTGATAGCTATAGCAACTGTGCAAGAAAACACAGTTCGCGCTGCTGCACCCATCATGCATGCTACACCAACAGCCATTCCTGATTACGGCTTTCCTGAAAAGCAGCAAAAAGCGACAGTTAACACATCTATCCATACTGAAACACGTGAGGCTTCAGCGGCTCCATTAACGACAGAAGGATCTCATCAGCAAGAACCTTCAAGCACACCCGTTGAAAGCTTAACAGGTATTGTTCCAACAGAAAGAAACCCAAATGCTGAAAGAAAACCTCGTTATCCAGCCAACCAAAGACGTCGGAAACGCTTTTCAAAAACAAATCGCAGCAGACAGCCTAACGGTAATCTAGGTGAGAAAAACCCACATGCCTTGGAAGGAGAAGACATTTATAGTAAGTCTTCGGGAAATAAAGAAGAATAAAACAATTAGCTAGCCGCGACCATTAGAGCTTGTCGCGGCTCAGTTTGAATATTATTCTATTTCTTCATCTCCTAGATGACGCGCCCGCGACGAGAGCATCACAGGGATTTCATCAATAATGGGATATGCTAGTCTATCAAACTTACAGATGAGTTCTTGATTCGGAGCATCGAATATCAGTTCTCCTTTGCAAATAGGACATGCTAAAATTTCGAGTAAATTGTTATCCATAAATCTCGCCTTAAAAAATTTTCAATAATGTCTAAAATGAATATCTTATGCCAATAACATTTAATTACAACAATGTTGATCCTTCTTGGAGAGCATGCCTCCAAAGTGCATTAGACACAATGGATCCGCATTATCTGAAAAATTTATATTGCAATAACGAATGGCTGCCCGGACCCGAAAAAATATTTAATGCATTTTCTTTACCTGTTGAAAAAGTAAATTATGTTTTATTCGGTGAATCCCCTTACCCACGTAAGCAATCAGCAAACGGCTATGCATTTTGGGATGAAGCAGTACAAGACATTTGGTCAGAGTCAGGATTAAGCAAATCTGTTAATCGAGCGACATCTTTACGTAATATTATCAAAATGTTGTTAATTGCAGAAGACGCTTTATTACCCTCAAACACGACCCAAACTGATATCGTACAAGTTAATAAAAATAATTTTGTACAAACCAATCAAGAATTTTTTCATAATTTATTACAACATGGATTTTTATTGCTCAACGCCTCACTTGTTCTTCAGCCCACTTCTGTACGCAAAGATGCAAAAGCTTGGCGACCTTTCTTAAAAGCTGTTTTACAATTTTTAATTCAAAATAATCCTAACATCAAATTCGTTTTACTGGGCAATATTGCGCTTGAGATGGAGCCTCTCATATACGATAGCAAATTAGTAAGAATCTATGCTGAACATCCTTACAATATTTCATTTATTAATAACCCCATTATCTTAAACTTTTTTAAGCCATTACATCTGCTTAAAAAATCCGGATGTCATATTAGCTCAATATAGTAATTGAACTTCTTGACCCATTATGGTTTGTTGATATATATAGTCTCTAGGATTTGATTCACTACAATTGGGAATTCTATGCCAAATGAAAATAAGCTAGCTGAAGGCACCTTAAGGATTTGGGAGTCTATTACTATGGGTGTAGCTGGAGCCGCCCCTGCATTCAGTGTAGCCGCCACAACGACCACCTTAGTGGCAGCAGTCGGAGTACTGGCGCCAGCGAGCATTTTATATTGCGGCATTATTATGCTTGGCATCACATTAGCCTTCATGCATTTAAATAAAATCAGTGCAAACTCTGGAGCTTCTTATGCCTGGGTGAGCGCTATATTTGGACCTAATCTTGGGTTCTTTGCAGGCTGGTCCCTACTTGTAGCGACTGCGGTATTTATGGTTTCCGGATCAATTCCTGCTGCTACGGCAACACTTATGTTGGTAGCCCCACAACTAGTCAATAGCATTGCATGGATAACATTTATTGCTGGCATGTGGTTAACCATCATGGCTGCCATTGTTTTCAAAGGCATTAAACATGCGAGCTTTGTTCAAGTTGTGATGACTATTTTTGAAGTCTTAATTTTATTGATCATTACTGTGGGTGGTATTGTTTATTTTATTCATCATCCCGCACATACTTTTTCTTTATCTTGGTTTTCTTTATACCAATTTACACCCACAACCTTTTCCGTGGGTGCCTTAACAGCACTGTTTCTTTATTGGGGATGGGATGTAACACTTAATTTAAATGAAGAAACCCAGAATGCAAATCATTCTCCAGGTCGTGGTGCATTATGGTCTATGCCTATTATAATACTTCTCTTCGTGACATTTGCTGTCTGTGCACTGCTTGTACTAAGCGATCAGGAAATTCAGCAATCTGGCACAAACGTCATTTTTAGTATCGCAGAAAAAATATTTCCTAAGCCATGGAGTTACTTAGCTGTCATTAGTGTACTGTTAAGCACGATAGGAAATCTTGAAACCACCATTCTTCAATTCACTCGCACTTTGTTTAGCAAGGGACGAGATAATGTGCTGTCATCTCGATATGCAAAACTCCATAGCAGATCAAAAACTCCTTGGAGAGCCACGCTTTTAATTTGGGCCTTGGGAATTGTCTTTTTATTCCTTTCGTCCTATATCCCAACCATCAATCACATTATTCAAATTTCAGTCAATGCTATTGGTTTTCAAGTCGCTTTTTACTATAGTTTAACGGGCTTAGCTTGTGCGTGGTATTTTCGTAAAATGTGGAAGGGAATATTCGAACTCATCATTTACATCATTTGGCCTGTTTTTAGCTCACTTTTTTTAATTTTTATTGCACTCTACAGCGTTAAAACATTTGATCTAGTGACCAATGTGATAGGTCTAGGGGGAATTGCGATTGGAATCATTCCGCTCTATTTAAGTTACAAACGCAGAGCACGAATAGTTAAGTAACAGCTTGATAAAACTAATACCCTACTGTCTTAAGCAGTAGGGATCTCATTGAAAAAAGTGAAACATTATGATTATGTTTACTTACTTTGGTGGGGAAACACTATGACTTGCCATTTCAACTGACAAGGAACGGGGCCTTGCTCCAGACTCTGCTGCTCCATTAACATTTGGAAATAATATTGCGCTACAATCCCCATAACTGGAGCTTCGAGCGGAAGTTGCTCTACGTAAAGGTAATATTTCAGGCGAAGGTGGAGGAGCATCTGGACGTTCATGGGTGGTACGCACTTCTTCCTCTATAACGTCGACGTTCTCTTGCCAACCACTTTCAGGCCATCTTAATAACTCACTCTTGTCTGCACCCTGGATAGCAGATGGGATAGCAGATAATTGTTGAACCGACATAGAACTTTGCATATTGTTGGATCCATTTCCTTGTCCTAAGTTGAAAGCCGGAGTACTAATAGCAGGCGATACCGTCCCTGCCTTAGATTTGCTAGCAAGGCTAAGATTTGAAATTTGTTCCATCGATCTACTTATCGTGCTCATGGCGGTTAGGGCACTGAAAGAATTATAATTAAATTCTTTTGCAGCTTCCGTACGCAACATAGGGACATAGATAGCATATGGATCATTATCCAGATTTGAATCAGACCCTCCTCCACCCTCTAGAAAACATCTGAAAATAACTTCGGATGAAGAGGGAGCAGGAGCAGAAGCTGCAGAAGCCGATGCAGCAACAGGAGATGCACCACCTACCTCAAATTTAATTTTTACTGTTGTCCCATCTTTCTTAGTGAAAGTTTCGCCCTCTAATATTCCTATTAAAGTACGTAAATGAGTAACATTTTTTGAGGATTGACCAGCGTTAAAATCAACGAAATAATTTATCGTGCCCACGTTATCGTTGCTGATGAAAAACTTAATTTTCTCAAGTGTTTCTGCAATAATATTAGTCTTATCTAACATGTCAGAATTTTTTAAATCATTCGAGAGGTTATTTAGAGGAAGAGCTCCTTCAATTTTACCATTATTTTTTGTTGTCATATGGTTTAAATAATTACTTCCTAATCTACACCCCAACAATAAAGTAAAAGCTGCCGAATTGAAATTATAAGTGACATGATGAGTTCCAATAATACTGGATTCGATTTTATTGATACCTCTCAAAGTTGATAGATCAACCCTGTGCAAAGCAAATAGAAACGCCTGCCTGCCTTCAATAGGGATAGTTTTTTTCGTTCCCCCCGGTGTTGAAGGTGTAGAAGTAGAAGCTGATGATGCCAATACAGATGAAGATAAAGCTGGGCTACTATCTGCTCCAGGCATAGAGTGTCGTCGATTAATAGGCTGTGAACTTGCACTGCTCAATGCTCTGAAGACTGCAGGGGGAGAAGTCACGCCTAGCGCAGATAATTCATTCTCTGGAACAGTAATGGTAGGTAGTTCTCTTCTTGGCTCGCTCATAATAGATTGCTCTGCAATAATAAAATATATGCTTAATAATATTACAGTAAGCTTAAGAGAGTATTAAAACATTCCTGTTAGTCAGTTTATAATCTATTTTTTATAACCTATTGTTTGATTTGGATATTTTTTAAACCAGTTGAAATAATAAGAGAAATGAAGTGAGTAATTAACATCATTTAAAGATTATTTGGAATTTAGGAGTGTTTATTTGGTTAATAAATAGTCGCAGAAAAAAGCCTCAATGTAACCACACTGACAGCTTTCTATTCACCACAGTATAATACCATTTGCCATATCCGACTAAAACAGATAGATTTATCATCATATTGCACGAAAAGGTGGCCAAGTTATGCGCGTACTTTTAGTAGAAGATGATGAGTTATTGGGCGACGGGCTTCGAGCTGGTTTAGTTCAATACGGATATGCTGTGGATTGGCTTAAAGATGGCATCTCCGCAGACCAAGCTCTTAAAACAGAAAACTTTGAATTAGTGGTATTAGATCTAGGTTTGCCAAAAATGACTGGCATACAAGTCTTACAAAATCTAAGAGCTCGTGGCTTAACGATGCCAGTGCTTATATTAACTGCTCGTGAATCAGTGGAAGATAGAGTCAAGGGGCTCGATAGTGGAGCAGATGACTATCTCACCAAGCCTTTTGATTTAGACGAGCTATGCGCGCGCTTACGAGCCTTACAAAGACGCTTTTCAGCACGAGCTGAACCCTTATTAACACATGAAGGCATCTGCTTAGATCCGGCATCTCACACAGTGACACTCAATAATGAACCCATCAATGTCTCACGACGTGAATTTGCACTTTTACAAAAATTGATGGAAAACGCAGGTCGAGTACTCTCGCGAGAACATCTCACTCAATCACTTTATGGCTGGGGGGAAGATGTAGACAGTAACGCTTTAGAAGTTCACATCCATAACTTGCGAAAAAAATTCGGTCAGACTTTTATACGTACCATACGTGGTATCGGTTACATGATAGACAAAAGTAAAGACGAAAAATAATGATTCGATCGATACGACACTTTTTGCTGATTAGCTTGCTTATTAGCATTACGGTGGCTTCGTCTATCACTGCGATTGGTAATTATCTTTTAGACAAACGAGTGACGCAAACCTATCTTGATGGCCAGCTCATCAAGATATTTTCATTTATACAAATATTAACTCAAACCGCAAAAGATAATGGCAATATCCGACAACAAGTCGCCACTTTCTTCAGCAAAAAAAATACCGTAGTCACTAAAAATTTACTGTTTCAGGTCTGGGATCAAAATACAAAATTATTACTTTACTCCACTAATAATTCCACAAACTCGTTAGCAGATGCACCTATAGGCTTTAGTGATAGACAAATCCAGAACAGTAACTGGCGTGTTTATGCAGCCTATGATCCAACTTCCCGTGCAAAAATTATAGTCGCTGAATTATACGATATTCGAAATAAATTAGCGGATGATATCACGTTAAGTAATGCTTATATTTTATTGCTGACTTATCCCTTATTTGGTGTATTAGTGTGGGTCATTATTGGGTTGGCGTTACGTTCTATTACTCGCGTCACTAGCGAAATTTCTAACCGAGCTTCTACTTATCTTGAACCCGTAGATGCTTCAAATATCCCGATTGAAATTAAACCGCTGGTAGTTGAACTCAATCAATTATTTATCCGTTTAAAACTAGCCTTTGAAAGAAACAAACGTTTTGCAGCGGATGCAGCACATGAACTTCGTACACCGCTAGCTGCATTAAAAACGCAAGCCCAAGTCGCACTCAAAGCTGATAATGAAATAGATAGGCACACTGCATTATTAAAAGTACTCAGGGGTGTGGATCGCAGTTCACACATGGTAGCGCAATTGCTGACACTCTCTCGTTTAGGGCAAGAAGAAGCATTAAGTGATATTAAACCCCTAGATTTACATAAACTCACTTCTGAGATTTTAGCGTATCTTGTCCCTGTTGCTTTAGAAAAACATATTGAAATAGAATTAGGACAAGCACCCGCTGATGCTATCGTCCTAGGAAACGATATTTCATTAGGAATTCTTATACGCAACGTAGTCGATAACGCAATACGCTACACACCAGTAGGCGGTGAAGTGACGGTCGAAATTATTAATAAAAACCAAAAAGTTATTTTGCGTGTGACAGACAGCGGTTCAGGAATTGCTCCTGAGTTACGAGAACGCGTTTTTGAACGCTTTTTTCGCGTATTAGGAACAACCGCATCTGGTAGTGGTCTAGGACTTGCTATCGTCACACAAATTGCCGATCTTCATCATGCTAAAGTCACATTAGACACTCCATCTAATGGAATAGGATTACAATTTAATATAGCATTCCCTAAATTCTCAGCGGCACATCAGATCATCGTAGGCTAAAAAATTAATGGATTTATTTTCTCAATTAACAACCAGTACTACATTGCTTACGCCTAATCGACGTTTGTCTGCATCCTACTTAAAGAAACATCATCAATGGCAGCTAGATCAAAATAAAACATGCTGGCCTAGTTTAGATATTTTACCCCTAAGTAGTTGGTTACAACGTCTCTGGCACAATTGGGCAGCACAAGAAGTCGCGGTCACAGCAACAACTTTAAATCCTCAACAAGAACAATTATTATGGGAAAAAATTCTGCGAGAATCGCCAGAAAATGATTACTTATTACAATTAGCCAACACGGCAGAACTCGCTAAATCCGCATGGAGCATCTTAAAACAATGGCGAGTATCACTAGATAATCCAGCATTAACAACAACAGAAGATGGATGTATTTTTCACACGTGGGCGACCAGCTTTCAACAACTGTGTGATAAAAATAATTGGTTAGACACGCAAAGTTTAGCCGATAAAATTTGTGAAAAAATTCTTGCGGGTGAGATTATTCCACCTAAAAAAATAATACTAATAGGTTTCACAGAAGTCTCACCCATTTATCAATATCTTTTAGAATCCTGTGAACAACAAGGTACCATAGTTGAAAAACATCAATCTGAACAACCTAATAATATAGTACAACGCATTAGTCTACAGGATGAAGAAACCGAAATTTTAACAATGGCACGCTGGGCAAAAGATATTTATGATCACGATAAGCTTTCCACTGTAGGCTGCATTATCCCGAATTTGGAAACACAACGAGACAGAGTTTTACAAATTTTTTCAGCAGTATTTAGCGAAGAAAAAACAATAACATTAAACTACACGACATTACCCTTTAATATTTCAGCGGGAAAAAGTCTCGCGCAATATCCTATTATCTATACTGCTTTTATACTTCTGAACTTGCAAACAGAAAATATTTCACTTGAAGTGATGAGCCATCTTTTGCATACACCTTTTTTAGGTGAAGCTGAAAATGAAATGTTACAACGATCTCACCTTAATCATTTATTGTTACGCACTAACGCCGCTTCCTTTTCATTAACACAATTATTAAATACAATGGAACACACTACAGAAAAACTCCAACGCCATGCTGGATTTGATTTGCAATTAACAAGCTATGCTCCTGCCCTTGCAAAACGTCTAGATCTGTTTTTAGAAATGTCTAAAAACAGAAAAAAAATATTGCCTATCAGTGAATGGGTAAATATTTTTATGGAACAACTGACTTTACTGGGTTGGCCAGGAGAGCGCAGCTTAAGCAGTCACGAATATCAGGTAGTACAGGCTTGGTTAACCATCCTAAAAGATTATGCACAGTCAGAAATCGTATTGGGCCCACAGTCATTTGCGCGAACATTAGATTATTTATTACGTATCGCCATTAAAACAATATTTCAACCGCAAAGTCCTGAAGCGACCATTCAGATATTAGGAATTCTAGAAGCAACAGAAATACCTTTTAATCATTTATGGGTAATGGGATTAGATGATACGGCATGGCCACCCTCACCTAAGCCTAATCCTTTTATTCCACAACGTTTACAAAAAACTTTACATATGCCACACGCTAATGCGGAACGAGAGTTGATTTATTGTCAGCAACTAACCACTCAGTTAAAGCAAACCGCGCAGAACATTATTTTTAGTCACGCGGCAAAAAACAATGAAGCAGAACTACGACCCAGCCCCTTGTTATTAAATATTCCGGAAATTTCACCTACAGAACTTGGCTTAAGTTCCTTTACTTCAATAGCAGAATATATTTATTGTGATCGTCAGATTGAAACTCTATCGGATGACATAGCACCCAGTATTTTAGATCCGGAATTAATACGAGGTGGTGTCAATATCTTTAAATTACAAGCTGCATGCCCCTTTAAAGCATTTGCTGAATTACGATTACACGCACGCAGAATAGACCCACCTATGCTAGGCTTGCGTCCTCAAGATCGCGGCGTACTCGTACACAAAGCATTAGAACTGATATGGATAGAATTACGCGATCAAGACAACTTGCTATCAAAAAATAATGAAGAACTAAAAAACATTGTTCGTGTCTGCATTGAACAAGCCTTATTTATTACCACTCAAACTAAAATGAACAACGCGCGTTATTTAAGCATAGAAATTCAACGCTTAGAAAAAATAATATGGAATTGGTTAGATATCGAAAAATCTCGACCCTATTTTAAAGTAGTAGCTCAAGAACAAGAACGCAATATCACCATTAAAAATATCCCGGTAAAATTACGCATCGACAGAATTGATGAATTAGCTGACGGCACAAAATTAATTATAGATTACAAAACAGGAAAAAATAATCCTTTAAAAGCCTGGTTCGGTGATCGTCTAGAAGAGCCTCAATTACCTCTTTATTGTATTACTGAAAAAGAACCCATTGCTGCCATTTTATTTGCGCAAATTAATGTAGAAAATAGTGAATTAAAAGGCGTGAGCTATTCCTCTCTGGATATTCCTTCTGTCAAAAACATTACTGACCTTAATTACTCTGATGCCTCTACATGGACTGGACAGTTAATCCAATGGCAAGCAACACTTGAAAAATTAGGCGATGCATTTTATTGTGGCAATGCATCAGTGGATCCCAAAGATCCAATAGAGACATGCCGCTATTGCACATTACAACCTTTATGTCGCGTGGCAGAATATGACTAACTATTTTATTGCACCCGATGAATCACAACGCCAACGAGCGTTAGAGCCTGATTTATCTTTCATAGTGCAAGCACCTGCGGGCTCAGGTAAAACTGAATTACTCACACAACGTGTTTTAGTATTGCTGGGACATGTCAATGCGCCCGAAGAAATTCTTGCTATCACCTTTACTAAAAAAGCTTCTTTTGAAATGAGAGCAAGAATAGTCAATGCATTAAAAATTGCATCAGTAGAACCTGAACCACTATCACCTCATGCAAAAAAAACTTGGGCCTTAGCCAGGCTTGCTCTGAAACGAGATCAAGAATTAAAATGGAATTTACTCACTAATCCGAATCGTTTGCGCATACAAACTATTGATTCTTTCAATGCGAGTCTCATTAAGCATCTACCGATACTGTCGCACTTTGGTGCACCACCTGAAATCAGTGATGATTCACTTTCATTATACAAACAAGCTGTCGAAGAATTTTTAACGCATCTTGAAGAAAATGTTGATTGGGCTGACCCAATCGCACACTTATTATTACATCTTGATAATGACTTAAATAAAGTTCAACAATTATTGATTAATATGTTGGCCAAACGTGATCAATGGCTACCTTACATAATGATTGCATCTGACCCAGATACATTGCGCGCTCAATTAGAGAACCAGTTAGCAGCTATCGTTACAGATTCATTAACACGTTTAAGCAATCATTTTCCAAAAGAATATATACCAGAAATATTAACGCTTGCTCGTTTTGCGGGTCATCACTTACAACTAGAAAATAGTCTATCTCATATTGTTAGTTGTGCTAATTTAACAGAAATGCCAGAAAATAGCTTAGCTCATAAATCTCAATGGTTAGGAATAATAGAATTATTCTTCACACGTGATTTTACTTGGCGCAAACGTCTTGATAAAAGCTTAGGATTTCCTGCACCGTCTACTTCTAAAAACAAAGAAGAAAAAGCAACTTACACCGATATGAAAGAACGAATGGCGAATCTTATTATTCGCATGAGTGAACACGATACACTTCGAATAGCTGCAACGCAATTACATAGCGCACCCGCGCATCAATATCATGAAGTGCAATGGCAAGCGTTAAGCGCTTTATATCAAGTACTTCGTGTCGTCGTAGCGCAACTCCAAGTCGTATTTAGACAACACGGTAAAATTGATTATATTGAAAATGCACAAGCTGCTTTGTACGCGCTAGGAACGGATGATGCGCCCACCGATTTAGCACTAGCATTAGATTATCAAATCAAGCACGTTTTAATTGATGAGTTTCAAGATACCTCCAATAGCCAATATCGATTAATTGAAAAACTTACGGCTGGCTGGGAAGCCTACGATGGTAGAACTTTATTTGTAGTGGGTGATCCCATGCAATCTATTTATCGATTTCGCGAAGCGGAAGTGGGTTTATTTATAGGCGCTAGAAAAAAAGGGATAGGTAATATTGATCTTGAACCATTGACATTATCCGTCAATTTTCGTTCCACGAAAAACGTAGTCGCGTGGGTCAATGATAATTTTAAAACAGTATTACCCGCTTACGAAGATATCGCAACAGGCGCTGTGTCGTATAGTGAAAGTACTTCATGTTATGATGATGATGCAAATGATTCTAACGTTCTCTTGCATCCCATTTTTAAAAAAGGGAATACGCAAGCAGATGCAATTATTGCGTTAATACAAAAAAGCAAACAAGAAAACAGTCATGCAAGCATTGCAATATTAGTCCGTTCACGTACACATTTAATTGATATTATCCCGACTTTAAAAAAAGCCAACATCCCTTTTAGAGCCATTGATATTGATCGTTTAAATACACGTTCTTGCATACAAGATCTGATTGCTTTAACACGAGCTTTATTACATCCGGAAGATAGAATTGCCTGGCTTTCCGTATTAAGAGCACCGTGGTGTGGCTTAAGTTTAAATGACTTATTAGAAATTGCGGGCAACAATCCCCAGCAAATTCTTTGGGAAAAATTAAAAGACTATTCTCACAAAATTAAATTAAGCTTGGAAGGTCAGCAACAACTAGCACGCATTATCCCAATTTTAAAAACTAAAATAGCAGAACGCAGACGACATCATTTACGACTTTGGGTTGAAAGTACCTGGTTATTATTGGGAGGACCTGCGTGTATAGATGACGCGGCAGATTTAGATGACATTAAAGAATTTTTTCAATTACTGGAGAAGCTAGACCAAGGTGGCGAGCTAAAAGACATTGGTAGCTTAGTCCATCATGTATCACAATTATTTGCGGCACCCAATAATGAGTCTGACAATTGTTTACAGATTATGACTATTCATAATGCTAAAGGATTAGAATTTGATACAGTGATTTTACCGCATCTAGAGCGCAAATCTCCTAATGATGATAAACAACTTTTATTATGGATGGAGTGCTCTCGTGAGAAACAACGTAGCGCGCTCATTTTAGCGCCCATTCATGCAACAGGCACTGAAACAGATTTAATTTATTCTTATGTTAAACGACAACATGCGATCAAGATGGATTATGAAACTAGTCGTCTACTCTATGTGGCGGCAACACGTGCTAAAAAGAATCTGCATCTATTTTTTAATTTAGAAATAAGCGAAAAAGATAATTCTATTATTTCACCTACCAACAAAAGTTTATTAGAAAAATTATGGCCCGCTATTCATCATCAAATTTCTATTCCTCGCATTGCAGAAGACATTATTTCTCATGCTGCTAACTCTGAAAAATTACAGCGGCATATCAAACGTCTAGTATTAGATTGGAAGAACCCGATCACAGAAGAATTTAACGCGGAGTCTACACGCCATCAAGCCGCACCTGGATTTCAGCTACACGAGCATAATGCTAAATACGTAGGCATAGTCATACATAAAATTTTTCAGCAATTAAGTCTCTTCGGCATTTCTTGGTGGAATAAAAAAAATGAAAAAGATAAACATGAATATTTACAAACTCATCTACTCCAGCAGGGCGTTCTTGCAAGCACACTGAATAACGCGATGGTAACCATTCAACGTGCTATTAATAATAGCTTGCAAGATTCTAGGGGTGTATGGATTTTTGCACCACACACAGAAGCGCAATCAGAACTGGCTCTTACTACGATTATTGATGGTGTGGTGAAACCTTTAGTCATAGACAGAACATTTATTGATGAATCAGGTACACGTTGGATTATTGATTATAAAACTACCGCCTTAACCGATACGACATTAGAAGATTTTCTAAAAGCAGAACATAAGAAATATGCTCAACAATTATTGCAATATCAAATAGCTTTAACGGCATTAGATAAGCGCCCTATTCGTTTGGCACTGTATTTTCCGCTTATTCCTGCCTGGCATGAGTGGGCCGTTGAATCGGAGAAAATTTTCGATACGGTATAATTAAAATTTATCATTCTGAGACATTATATTTTGTCAGCTATGCAAGTTATTAAATTTTTACATTTAATTTGTGGGACTACTCTCCTAGGAATCACTATTGCTTCATTTTTCTATATTTCAAACAGCATTAAAAAGAAAAATCCTGAATTAATCCGTTATGCATTACGAGCTAGTTTTTTTGGTGATGGAATTTTTTTAATATGCTTAAGTATACAGCTCATCACATCAAACCTATTAACGGGTTTATTAAATTTTTCTATGGCCATCCCTTGGATTTTTGTGGCCTATCACGCTTTTGGCTTATTAATCATATTGTGGATAATCAATTTCATCATCAAATATTTTTACTTATCTAAACTGTCTAATTTCTCAGCTTCACTAAAATCTTTTTACGTAATCAATATTTTTATGATTACTGTTTTTATTATTATAATTCACGATGCAGTTATGCAAAATACTTGGTTTAATTTTTTATTTAAAGGATAACATGACATGCATATCTTGATAACAGGTGCTAACGGCTTTTTAGCGAGAGAAATCATTAGAAGACTTAACGTTGCTGGTCATCACATCATTGCCTGCGTCCATTCAAGCTTACTTCCGAATACTCCTCATGCACAGGTCATTAAAACAGATTTTACTCAATCTATTCATACACAATATTGGATACCATTATTAGACAAAGTTGATGTAGTGATTAATTGTGTTGGAGTTTTTCAGACGATTCAAGAAAGCACTATGTGGAAAATACACTATGAGGCGCCCAAGGCTTTATTTAAAGCATGCGAAGAAAAAGGCATAAAAAAAATCATCCACATTTCTGCATTAGGAATTGACAAAGTTGATGTTCCTTACGCAACAAGTAAATTAGCAATAGAAAAATATTTACAAACATTAAATGTTGACTCAACCATTATTCGTCCTGGGTTAGTCTATGGTCAGGGATCTTATGGTGGCACCTCTTTATTTAGAGGATTATGTGGCTTGCCATTTGTTATTCCTTTACCTGGCAAAGCGTTACAACTTCAACAACCTATTCATATAGACGATTTAACTCACATAGTCGAAATATCTTTAGACAACCAAGGAAAACAATTACTTTGTGCGGTAGGTCAGGAAAAAATTACCGTTAAAAATACACTGATTAAATTGCGTAATTGGTTAGGTTTCAAAAAAGCTAGGGCAATTTCAATCCCTCAAATCTTTATTAACATAGGCGCAAAATTGGGAAACTTTATTCCTAACTCACCATTAAGTGAAACTGGCGTAAAAATGATGGCGGTTGATAATATTGCAACAGATGAAGAAATGAATAATTTAGAAAACAATATTCATTTTAAACCTCGAGGTTTTTCTGATGGTTTAGATAATATGGTGAGCAATGTACAAGATCGTTGGCATGCAAGACTTTATTTTTTACGACCTTTATTACGTCTCAGCATTGCGTTTTTATGGATTTATTCTGGGATAATTTCAATTTTTCCATCGCTTCATTCAGGTTTGAATTTATTATCTCAATCCGACATTCCAACGTATGCTCAAGTTTTTGTTTTGTATACTTTAAGCATCATGGATATTTTATTAGGTCTTGCTACTCTCTTCAATTTTCGTTTATTAACCGTAGGAACAGTTCAAAGTTTTTTAATTATAGCTTATACAGTGGCTATTACTTTTATGATGCCAGAATACTGGCTACAGCCCTTTACTCCTATTGCTAAAAATATTCCTTTGTTGGTAGCGACTTTTATCATGATGGCATTAGAGAGTGAACGCTGATGCTCTATTCATGGATTAAAATTCTTCACATTATAAGTTCTTCTGTTTTGTTTGGAACGGGTTTAGGTACGGCGTTTTATATGTTTTACGTCAATCTTCAAAAAGACATTAGCTTAATTGCAGAAGCGACAAAACAAGTTGTATTAGCTGATTGGATATTTACCGCGACTTCAGGATTACTTCAATTTCTAACAGGGATGATCTTGGTTTATTTGAAAGATTATTCATTTAACAGTTTATGGTTAAAGGGATCTCTTATAGGTTATCTCATAGCTGCATCATGCTGGCTACCGGTTGTTTGGTTACAAATGCAATGCCGTGACTTAGCTTTTACTGCTGTTTCACGCAATGAAACGTTACCTACTAGCTACTATTCGAAATTTTATTGTTGGTGTTTATTAGGCATCCCAGCTTTTATTTCCATCACTACCGTGTTTTATCTTATGACAAATAAGCCAGAGGTTTTTTAATTTATATTTTCCTGCGCTTAAAACTCATTAGAGACGGCTAACAAAAAACACGCCCTGAGGAGTGAAAAAATAAAGTTTTCCTTTTTTTTCTTTAAAGTGCCTTTCCAACTTTATGAATTTATAAGATAAAAAATTAGCC
>DHXK01000160.1:31477-37355 GCA_002413665.1 Legionellales bacterium UBA5158
CTATTTTAATGAAATTTAAAAAATATATTTTTTATACAAAAATCACATTATTGTCTAAAAAGAGCTATGATAATAGTAAGCAGATCAAGAATCAAAGCCCAACAAGATAAAGCAGGAAGTCAGAGAGTTGGTGCGGTGTGCAGGCCTTAAATCAAGGTAGCCTAAAGCATCACTGAGACATCCACTTAGTGAGACACCGGCTTTGAATCAAGACCTGCTTTTTTATTAATTCAATCTAAAAAGAAATCAGGAAACAATCTTTTTTCCGGATTCATGGCATAACCACTAAAATCACTCACACCACGTGTTCGCAAAAAATCTTCATCGACGAAAAAATTTCCTGTTGTATCACGACTATTACTCGTTACAATTTCATAGGCAGCATCCGCCATGATCTGAGGTTTTCGGCTACCTTCTAAAATTTGCTTAGGAAAATTAACTTCAATTGCAGCAGTGGCAATAGTCGTTTTAGGCCACAATGAATTAACAGCAATACCCTCTGGCTTTAATTCTTCTGACATTCCTAAGGTACACATACTCATCCCATATTTTGATATCGTATATGCAACATGTTTAGCAAACCATTTTGCATTCATGTTTAAAGGAGGAGAAAGATTAATAATATGTGGGTTAGCAGCATCCTTCATGTGAGGAATACAAGCTTGTGAACATAAAAATGTACCGCGTGCATTCACAGAAAACATTAAATCAAATCGTTTCATGGGAGTTTGCAAAGTCGGTGTTAAGCCAATGGAGCTCGCATTATTAATTAAAATATCTATCTTACCAAACTTTTTAACAACATCCGCAACCGCTTCATAAACTTTAGTTTCATCCCTGATATCTAATTGTATGGGATAAGCCGTACCACCTGCTTCTTCAACTTCTTTTGCAACAGTATGAATGGTTCCACTCAGCGTAGGATGCGGCTCACTGGTTTTTGCTGCAATAACAATAATAGCGCCATCACGAGCAAATCGTAATGCAATTTCACGACCTATGCCGCGACTAGAACCTGTTATAAATACAACTTTACCTTGCAATTTTTTTTCTAACATTATGATAATTCCTTTTTTGTCTTCATTGTAATTCACGCCAAGATTGCCGACCTTTTGATACCGCATGTCGGCTCCCTAAACATGCTAGCTTAGCTTTGCCTGCTTTAATTAAAGTAGTCTGCAAAAAAATTCTTGCACCTAACGTATCATAATTTGTCGTTAGTAATGTTATTCGAAAATAATCAGCATTCTGTTGGGGATTGTCACCATGCTCGATTAAAGCACAAGGATCTGACCCTAAGAATTCAATTACGTAATAGTACTGGAAAAGATTAAAATTACCAGTACAAGATATCCCTGATTGCCACCAATCTAACGACTTATGCAATAGATCATAGACAGGAGTAACGGGAATGCTGCAGGTCACATTTTCTGATTGTTCCAGATGAGTTTCTGCCATTTTTATAATCTGTTGCGCACTGCTGAAAATGAATAATTTATTAAATTGATTATTAGTGATTCTTTTTTCTAATACACAATTTTGCAGAGCCCTGACACTCAGCATGCCAAAAATTTCTAGGAAAATGAGCACTAACATTAACACCATACCAGATTGTTTATGGATCAATTTATTGACGTAACGCGACATAATTGAAACTCATTTTTTGAAAAGAAAAATCATGCACACTAGCGACTTTCAGGCTTATAGCAACACCAATCACCTTTGACCAATCCGAAACTTGCTCAGCTTTTAGTGCATCGATTTTATTATTGTTCATAACATCGTATGTTAATTGCATTCCTTCAATGCCCTCTGCTAATTCAACTTGAGGTGAGTTATTATTTTTGACAAACAACGCATAGACATATTTTTTATCTCTGTATTTACGTTGTGTTTTAGCAATAAAATAAGTAGAACTCTCAAATAAACTCACTTCAGAATTTTTTGCATACTCAAAAATAATAGGTTTATACGTAATTATTTTTTGGACTCCATTCAAATTAATAATGTTTTTAATTTGAAAAATTTCTGCATGTTTACAATCAGAAATAACAGCAACATCCTCTTTTTTAAAACGAGGTTTTGCGCTGGCATAAATAACTGATGAAAGATAAGCAGGTGTAGCAAGGGCAGCACTTTTTGGATTTATTCGTCTAACTGTAATCTCATCACTATAACTCTTGGCACCGAATATTTTAGTGGAAGGAAACAAACTATATGCCAAATACTGACTTAAATAATGATGATTACTTAATTTAGCACACCCTATGTACCCAGCCATGCGAATGTTATCTGTTAAAATATGCATAGCGATCTCACTGTTTTCATGAATACTGTTAAGAGAATCTTGAGTTTTAAAATTTCGTTGCACCACCAAATAAACGGAAATGACAGAGGTAAAAATTAAACTACTTAAAGTGATAGCTAACATCAATTCAATCAAAGTCGTTCCTTGAAGGACACTTATAAATTGATAATTTTTTTTAAGCATCCAGAGTTTCCTTTTTTGGTTATTTTGCATTCATTTGTTTTAGGATCACCCCAAAATAATGTTGCCGCATAGGTAGGAAACTGACCTTGCACTACACCCACTCCCTGAGGCAAAAGAATAGAATTTTCTTTATTCCATGCTCTGATGATTGAAGCATTATCAACAAGACCTATAGCACGCAAGTGCTCAGTGATAGATTCCATTTGCGCATTTGCAAGACTGAAGTAGTAGGCTGATCTGTTTTCACGTAAGGCAAAAATTTCCATTGCATCCATACCGAGTAATGCTAAAGATAACAACATTAAGCTAACTAGCACTTCAATAAGGCTAAATCCTGCTGGGACTGTTTGGTTCATAAATATTCTTTTAAGTTATGTAAATTTTTAAAAACAAAGCATGTTTTATTAAATCCCTCTCGGTCTCCCTTTTTCAAAGGGAGATGACGGTATCAAATAGGTAATGAAATAATTGAGTATGCAATAAGAAACAGCGCAATATTTCATTGATTTGAAATGAATAGCTCAGGAATTGACGCACAGGGGGAGGCCAAACAAGAAGTCTGCTAATTTACAATTTACGCCAACTCATTTCAACAGCTATAATGAATAAATCTGAAAAAAAGGAATCGCCATGGCCACTAGTGTATGCAGTCTTGAAAACAAACATTGCAAGCCCTGCGAAGGGGGCATGCCTCCTTTGGATACAGAAACTCTAACAAAATACATGCAACAACTAGATACTCAGTGGCAAATCAGCTCAGACAATAAATCCATATTTCGTGACTTTAAGTTTAAAAATTATTATCACACCATGGCGTTCGTCAATGCGGTCGCTTGGCTTGCTCATGCCGAGAACCACCATCCTGATCTAGAAGTAGGATTTAATCATTGCTTAATAAAATTTACAACTCACGCGATTGATGGGCTATCAGAAAACGATTTTATTTGTGCTGCGAAAATCGACACATTACTTCCCTCTTTCATAGGAAACAAATCATGACTCAAGATACTTCTGCAAATTGCATCTCACAGGAAGATCGCCGCTCGCTTGTGATGTCAGAGATCATGACACCTAATTCTGCAAACTATTCTGGCAACGTACATGGTGGACATATACTTAAATTGTTAGATAACGTTGCCTATGCTTGCTCATCACGTTACGCGGGTAAAAATACTGTCACGCTTTCCGTAGACCAAGTATTTTTTAAAGAACCGATCTATGTTGGTGAACTAGTCACATTCTTGGCAACGATAAACTATGTAGGCAATACTTCCTTAGAAGTTGGTATACGAGTTATCGCTGAAAATCTTTTGACGCGCTTATGCCGACATACCAACACCTGTTACATTACAATGGTCGCAATAGACGAACATGGAAAACCTATAAAAATACCTGCATTAATGATAGAAACGCAAGTCCAAGTGCGTCGCAATACCGAAGCACTTATACGTAAACAAGCACGAATACAAACTCAAAGTTCCGCGAGCAAGAAATAATGTAACTAACTACATCTCTTGAGGATCTTGCTAATCTTGTTTACTTATTTTTGCCATACCCTCAATTGCTTGAAATCGATTTCGATTAAATTTTAATTCGTTTTCGTATAATTTTAAAATCTGTGTATGTTCACTAGCCAAACTCTGCATGATTTCTCCGTATACTTCTTGAGCTGGCACAAATGGCAAAGTGAGTGATTGATGGGTGGCTTGCAATTCATATTGAATCTTTAGGGCCTTGTTTAATTCCTCTTTGCAATAATCTAAATGTGTATAGCCATACTTATAAGCATGAAATTCCTCATGCATCAACATGCAAGATTGTTTAAATAAAGTTGCCGAAGGTGAATTTAATTGCAAAATAATTTTTTTAAATCTTTCGTTAATGTCTAACATAAATTTATCTTGATGATAGATGACCGCACCTCTTCCATAGGCTAATAATAATCCGCATTCGGAATAGGCAGCCCAGTTTTTATCTTCACTTGTTTCAATAAGTGGTTTTGGTAGAGACGTTAAGGGAGCAAATTTCCCAGTGTAAAGAATTTGCCTTGCTCTCATTCTGTAAGCCCAAAAGTCATACTTATTTTCATTTTCAATTTTCGACACTTTTTCCATTTCTAGCAGTAACTTTTCAGCATCTGCAAAGTTTTTCATTTGCAAATAATCATACTGTAACCATTCTAATGAATGATAAACATTATCAGCATCACAAGCATACCAATCTTTTTGTGTCCATTTAGCCGCAGTCTTCTTAGGCGCATTCTCATCACTTAAATTGGTAGAATCAACAGAAGGTAAAGAAATTTTTTCTCTTTCCAAAAACTTACACATTGCATGGCTAGCGTGTATGGATAACTTATTTGCGTATGCGGCTTTTGACCAATCTCCCATAGCAGAATATAAATGTGAAGGCATATGTAAAACATGCGAAGAGCCGTTTAAATATTGATAAACATTTTTAACTGCTGCTAAGCCTTCCATTAAGTGCGGACTATTGGGCAAATCATTAACATGAATATAGTAATGCACAATTCCAGGATGCTCTGGAAACTTAGGCAAGAACTTTTTTAAGATGCTTCTTGCAGAAACAAGATAGTTCATTGCTGATTTATCTTGTGTAGCATCCATTGCGTAGCCTATCATCCCTAGCGCATAAAAACTGGCTACATCAGGATTGTTAGGATATTTCTCATAAAGTTGATACATAGCTCGAATATATTTTTTTTCATTCTCTAGGTCATCTCCGGGTAGATATATTTTTTCAACAGCATTTAAAAACCCAGACTCTAATGGAGACATCTTCACATTTTTCAATGAATGAAATTTTTGTAAAACTGCGTGGCCTTTTTTCTTATTTTCATATGACCATAAAGACCATTTGTAACACATAGCTTGACCCCAATAACTCAACGCAAAAGTAGGGTCTTCTTTTTCTGCTAATTTAAATTCTCTGAGGGCAAGTGGATACATAAAATTATGAAGAAATTTCAAGCCTAATATAAAATGTTTTTCTGCGATTTGCGACTTTGTAGAGGTTACAAAAGTTAAATTTCCTAAATTTAATGTGTAGTCATCTTTCGTATTTGCAAAAGAAACCGTGGTCAAAATAAAAAATAAAATCAGTATTAATTCTCGCACAAATATTCCTCTAGTATTACAAGCTAGCCAAGACCGTCAGGGAGTGATCTCAGTAACATATATTTTTAGTTGGTATCACAATATTTTGTTCAGCTAGATATTTATCTTTCGCGCGATTATAAATACTGACTATAGTAAGATGTGCCTGAAAAAAATTTTTAACTTTATGAGTTGGCGTCCGCAAAAAGTTCACAATCTCATCGTCGTCAGTAAAATCATTATTAGACACGAGTAACTTCAACATTTTTTG
>DHXK01000196.1:0-9142 GCA_002413665.1 Legionellales bacterium UBA5158
AGACTGTGTGGTCACCGAAATTATTTGAAATTTTTGGTTACGATAGCAACAATGGGTCACCAGATCTTAACCAGTTTATGGAGAATGTACATATCGAGGATAGAGAAAAATTGAGGGTAGCTGTACAAGAAGCATTTACAAGCGGAAAATTATACGAATTTAAGATTAGATTTATTCATCAAAAAACTCAGCTATATCGTTGGTATTATGTGGCAGGTGGACCCATATATACTGACGAAAGTAGTAAAGTCATCAATATGTTGTCTGGTATAGCAATGGATATTACTAATCGTATCGAAACAGAAACTAGATTAGTTGAAGTTAACCAACTACTGCCGTTAGTTCGTCGAGCTGGCATGGCTGAGGTAGCCACTACCGTTTTGCATAATGTAGGTAATGTTTTAAATAGCGCGAATGTCTCAGTTGCATTAGCACATGAAATTTTGCAAAATTCATGGGTCAAACGTTTAGAAAAAACAGCTGCTATATTTGAAGAAAATTCTGAAAATATGACAGAATATTTAAAAGAAGACCCCAAAGGAAAACTATTTTCCATCTATTTCGCTCAGCTGGCTAAAACAATTCAAGATGAGTTTAAACTATTAAAAAAAGAAAATGAAAACTTATCTGGTTATATAACACATATTAAAGGTATTGTTGCTTTTCAACAAATCTTAAGCGGCGTGGCCGTACCCAGCGAAATTGCTTCTGCAACTGATTTAGCAAATGAAGCATTAAAAATCTGTGGAGACCTAAATTCGTTAGGGCTACAAGTTGTCTTGAACTATGAAAAGGATATTCCAAACATTAAAATAGATAAATCTAGGCTAATGCAAGTATTGGTCAATATTATTCAAAATGCAAAAGATTCTATTTTAGAAAGTGGTAAAAGTGATAAACTATTAGATATTAATGTTTCAACTGAGTCAGAAAATATTATTTACACTATTAAAGATAACGGTGTAGGCATAGCCAAAAATAACCTTACACAAATTTTTGCATTAGGATACACTACCAAAAAAAATGGGCACGGCTTTGGCTTGCACAGTAGTGCCATTGCAATCAATGAACTTAAAGGAAAACTTATTGCAGAAAGCTTAGGTGAAGGACTTGGTGCAAAATTCATAATAACGTTACCAAAAAGAGCTAACGATGATAAATGAAACATTAAATTTTCGTATACTAGTCATAGATGATAATAAATCTATACTTGAAGATTTTATGAAGATTTTAAATCCCACTACAGAAAGTATGGATATGATTGCTTTAGATCAACTAATGTTTGAGGAAAAACAAGGGTACACTAAGAAACTTAACTTTGAAATATTAACAGCCTCGCAAGGGCAAGAAGGATTTAATATTATTGAGAGAGAAATGCAAGCAGGATTTCCAATTGCGCTAGCATTTGTTGATATGCGCATGCCACCTGGCTGGGATGGGATTGAGACCATTAAAAAGATCTGGTCTGTTGATAAAAATATTCAAATTGTTATTTGTACTGCTTACTCAGATTATAGCTGGGAGGAGACTGTCGATAGCTTAGGAGAAACTGATAATTTACTTATTTTAAAAAAACCTTTTGATGGCATTACTGTTCGGCAGATTGCTTGTTCATTAACAAGAAAATGGCAATTAGCACAAGAGTCATTTCAGCACACAAATTATCTTGAGCAGGAAATAAAAGCAAGAACTGATGAGCTGTTACATTCTGCAATGCATGATTCATTAACGAATTTACCGAATCGGTTTTTATTTACTAAGCAATTAGAAGATATAATAAAAAAAATGCCACATGGAAAAATACTTGCAGTATTTTTATGGGATCTTGATAGATTTAAATTAATCAATGATAGTTTAACTCATGCTATGGGCGATGTGCTTTTAGAAGCTGTCGCGACAAGATTAAAAAAAATAGATACAGAGAATGAATTTATATTGGCACGTTTTGGTGGTGATGAATTTGCTGCTGTCATTAGAAATTTAAATAATTTGGATGAAGTGAATCAAAGAGCGCAATATTTTTTAGATATATTACATCACTCATTTCGACTTGCAAAACAAGATGTAAGAATTACAGCCTGTATAGGTGTTAGTGTATTTCCAACAGATGGTCATACAGCTGAGGTGCTTATTCGAAATGCTGATATTGCCGTGCAAAAGGCAAAAGAGCGTGGGCCAAATAATTTTCAACGGTACACAGAAAACATCGATAATTATAGTTTGGAAAGGTTGGAGTTAGAAAATCAATTGCTTTGCTCGTTAGAAAAGAGTGAATTGGTTTTACATTACCAACCAGAATTTAATTTAGCGACAGGGCGATTAAAAGGTGTGGAAGCACTCATACGTTGGCGTCATCCAGAAAAAGGATTGATACAACCTTTAGATTTTATCCCTTTAGCAGAAGAGACAGGATTTATTTTACCATTAGGTGAATGGGTTTTAAGAACGGCATGCCAACAAAATAAAGTATGGCAAGAGAAAGGATTTCCACGCATCAGAACGGCAGTCAATGTTTCGGGAAAACAATTTGATCAAAGCAATTTAGTGGATATAGTAAAAAATGTGTTAGAGGAAACTAATTTAGATCCGCAATTTTTAGAATTAGAATTGACTGAAAATATTATTATTGGAAGTGGAAAGATTATTGAAAATATACGGGCATTAAAATCCATAGGGGTGCAGATTGCTTTAGATGATTTTGGGACTGGATACTCTAATTTACAACATTTGAAAAGACTGACATTTGATCGGATTAAAATTGATAAAGAATACGTAGGAAATATTAATATTAACCTAGAAGATGAAGCTATCATTAGAGCCATTATATCAATGGCATCTAGTCTTAATGTAGAAGTGTTGGCAGAAGGGGTTGAAACTTCTGAGCAGCTGGAATTTTTAAAAAAAGAAGGATGTGATGAAGGGCAGGGCTATTACTTTAGTCAACCACTGCCTCCAGAAGCGCTAGAGAGTTATTTTGAATCTTATCAAGAACTTTTACAAAAAAAAGCCAATCCCAAATAAATCTGTTAAAATAATCCATTCCCTTAAATTCATTATGCTAGCGTAGGCGGCAAGGCATAGGCCACATTTTAGGTTAGCAATATGACTCCGATAGAATATTATCAACAGCAAGTAGAAAAAAAATTAATTACATCCGATGATGAACAGTTAATCGTTTTACCAGAATTACAAAAAATTTATTTTAAGCTCATCACTGAAAATAAAAAACGTTCTGGTTTGTTGCGCTATTTTTATAAGAAAAAATTAGTTCGCGGATTATATGTATGTGGTGGAGTAGGGATAGGTAAGACTTATCTCATGGATAATTTTTATCAATCTTTGCCTTTCAAGAATAAAATGCGTATGCACTTTCATCAATTTATGCAATATGTTCATAATGGTTTAACGCTACATCAAGGTGAGAAAGATCCATTACAAGCAATTGCAAAAGAAATTTCGCGTTCAGCAATAGTATTATGTTTCGATGAATTGTTTGTATCAGATATTACAGACGCAATGTTATTAGGCCGACTTTTTTGGTTGTTGTTTTCAAGTGGCGTTTGCTTAATTGCGACATCGAATGCTATGCCTGATGAGCTCTATAAAAATGGTTTGCAACGTTCGCAATTTTTACCCGCTATCAAATTACTTAAATTAAATATGAAAGTTATTCGTATGCCCGCGCTAATTGATTATCGCTTAAGATATTTAAAATCTGCAGGAGTGTTTTATACGCCATTAAATGAAAACTCCTATCACATGATGGAAAAAACATTTTCTGTCCTTGCCGGTGAAAGAGCTATTGATACTGTGCCTATTATAATTAACGACAGACCTATACATTCTGTAAAACACAGTGAAGATATCATTTGGTTTGAGTTTAGAGATATTTGCAGTGTGCCACGCAGCCAAAAAGATTATTTAGCGATTGCAGAAAAATACAAAACAGTTTGTGTGAGTAACATTCCCATTATTGAGCCTAAAGAAAAAGATACCATTATTTTATTTATCAATATGGTTGACGTGCTTTATGATGCCCACGTTCAGTTAATTATTTCTGCAGCGGTCCCTGTATCAGACATTTATACTCAAGGTCATAAAGTGATTGAATACGTACGTACGCAATCACGCTTACTGGAAATGCAATCTCAAGATTATTTTACGGATGTATAATGCTCCGCAATAATTTGTGCTACACAGGCTGTTAATTTTTTCCCGGTTGGAATATGTAAAAATTCGTTAGGCCCATGAGCATTAGAGCCTGGCCCTAAAAGGCCGGTTATTACAAATTGCGCCTCAGGAAATTTTTTCCCTAGCATGCCCATAAAAGGAATGGATCCGCCTTCTCCCATGTACATCGCATCTTTTTTAAAAAATAGATTTGATGCGTTGTTAGCAGCGTTAGTTAACCAAGAGGTTTCAGTCGGTGAATCCCAGCCCGCCCCACTGTCGTCAACTTCAAATTGTACATGTGCATTAAAAGGAGAATCACTTTCTAATGCTTTTTTTAATGCCTGTGTTGCAATTTTTATATCGCATGACGGTGGGACTCGCATGGATAATTTTAATGTAATTTGTGGGAGTGTGACATTGCCTGCATCCGTTAAGGCAGGTAATCCATTAGCGCCGGTGACAGAGAGTGCTGCACGCCACGTGCGATTTAAAATAAGATCCGCAACATTTGTTGAAATCGGTTTTACATTTTCTACCATGGGCAAATTTTCATAAAGTTTTTCTTTTAATACATCTGCTGCCAATGTTGCTTGCGTTAATCGTTCTTGTGGTATGTCTATTTGTAATTCTGGCAGTAAAATTTTTCCGGTTTCTTCATCTTCAATGCGATTTAATAATTGGCGTAACACTAAAAAACAAGAAGGCACAATTCCGCTTCCTACACCTGAGTGTATGCCTTCTTTTAAAACGCGTATGTATAAGCGACCACTGATGAGTCCGCGTAATGATGTTGTCATCCAGAGTTGATCGTAGTTTCCGCAACCTGAATCCAAGCAAATGACTAGGTTGGGATTTCCTATACGATCTTCAAGGGCATCTATATAGAAAGGCAAATCGTAACTTCCACTTTCTTCACAAGCTTCAATTAAAATAAGACAGCGAGCATGCGGAATGGATTGTTGTTTCAATGCATTAATTGCGGTTAGAGAAGCAAAGATTGCATAACCATCATCTGCACCACCACGACCATATAATTTGTCATCTTTTAAAACGGCTCTCCATGGCGCAAGGTCTGAATCCCATCCTGACATTTCAGGTTGTTTGTCTAAATGCCCATATAATAAAATCGTTTCATCGCAGCTTCCAGGAATTTCTATGAAAATGACAGGAGTGCGACCTTCTAGTCTAACTACCTCTAATTTCATATTTTCTATGTTTTGTTTTTTGCACCAATCAGAGAGTAAGGTAACCGCTGTTTCCATGTGACCGTTAGCTTGCCAATTTTTATCAAAGTGAGGGGACTTGTTGGGAATGTGAATATATTCCATTAATGTTGGGATAATAGATTTATTCCAGGTATGGTCTATAAATTTCTGTAAGAGATTTGTGTTCATTGTAAAAGCTCTGCTAACTATATTAAAGTATTTAAAATCTAGAAAACTTCAGCCCAAAGAGTAATTGGTTGTGAAGCTGCCGCAGTCGATCCAGAAACAAAGGAAACAGCATTCAATCCAACAGTTGGAGGCGTTCCTGTATAAGTTGAGAACTCAGACCAAGCGCCAGCAGTATATCGAAAAATTTTGGGTGTAGTACCCCCAGTAATGACACCTACAGCCCAACATTCTGTAGCTGTGCAAGCAATACTGTTAAAGTCAACTGTAGGTGAAGGAAGCGGTGATAAGGTATAATTCGTCCAGCTCGGTGATGCTCCTGACCAGTGCGCTATTGCATTGGCATTACCCACCGCCCAGCAGTCGTTAGTTGCTGTGCACGTAATTGCATTATAGACAGAATTGGTTAGTGAGGTTGTAAAAGCTAACCAGGTTGTGCCACTCAGTCGTGCAAAACCAGAGCCAGCTATGGCTGTTTTTGTTCCAACTGCCCAGCAATCAGTATCACTATTACAAAATACCCCATTATAATTATCGTTTATATTTATGGCGTTTGAGTTGAACCCATTGCCGCTATCGACTCGGATAGCGTTCCAAACGCCGTTAAATTGATAAAAAACATTTTCAGATACCTGACCTTGACCTTTAATCCCCACCGCCCAACAATTTGTAGGCGAATTACAATGAATTGCACTCAAGCCATTCTTGGCACCGCCGGCACCAGGATCCATTTGTGTCCAAGAAGGAGGGCCATTCCATAAAAGTAAACAGGGTTTGCTGCCGTAAATAGTCCCACCGGGGATTCTGTCTCCTACTGCTATGCAGTTATTTGAAGAAGTACAAAAAACAGCCCTAAGAATAACATGACTAGTTATGGGAAAAGGGTATGTACAATCTGTTCCGATTCCATTCCAACGACATAAGAAATTGGTCGACGAACCGACTATCCATCCATCTGTGCTGCTTGTTAAAGAAATGCCATAGATAGACATAGAAAATGCAGGAGTAGCTGTCACGATATTCCAACTTGAAACAGTTGGCGTATTCCATTGTGCTAAGGTGAGATTTGGAGCAGCAGACACATTTCCACCTAACAAACCATATCGTCCAGATGCCGGAATAAGAATGGTCGCTTTCAAAGTTCTCATAAACAATGGGGAAGTTAAGTTGGGTATTCCAGCTGTGGAGGTGATTGCGCAATTTATGCCAGAAGCTACCGCTGTCACATTATATGTTCCCTTGCCAAAAGCGTTCGTTATAGGTGAGCTTGTTAGTTGTGCGCATGTTAATCTCGCTCCAACGATTGGATTTAGTAATCGATGGGTAGCTTGTTCAATGCCAGATTCTGCTAGATAAAGCGCCGTATCAGCTTGCCCATGATCTGTGCTCGACCACGTGCTACCATAGTACATATTGGTAATTACCGCACCCATAAATCCAATCAGCATGATTAAAAGCATAGCTACGACAAGTAGATATCCTTTTTGATTCCGCAATGTTGTTAAGGAAAATTGTATCATGATGCAAATCTCGTAAAGACAGCTGTAGAGAGAGATATATTAGTATTATTTAAGTTAATATTTAAATTAATTTTTACATAACGAATAGCCAAGAGATTTACGCCCGTGACAGGTGCGGTCATCAAAACCCCATTAGTGTCATAGTAATCAAATAGCGAGGCATTTGTGATGCCATCCGCAAGAATCTGATCGGAATTTAAACCGGCTGAATTTTTCCTCATTATCTGAGTGCCAGTCAAAGTATAAGTAATAGTTTGAGAGCTTGTATTTAAAAATGTAATAGTGGTAGCAGTCGCGGTAGAGATAGAAGTTGCACCGCTAATAGAGCGTAACTCTCTTGCCATACGCTCCAATGAATAACGATATTGCCAACCCGCATTGATTATATTTTTGTTAGTTTGATAAGCTGTATATCCTTGTAAAAGAGGTTTACTCGCTATAGCAGAAATAACTCCTAAAATCATAATAACCATAATGGATTCTATTATAGTAAATCCATCTTTCTTTTTTAAATTATGATAATAATTCATGTCAGTAACTCGCTATGAGTATAGTTCTACTTGCGGAACCTTTTCCGGTTACATTGACAGTTAAGGTATTATAAGTTGAATCTCCATTTAGAGTAGGTCCACAAGTAATAGGTGTAGTTATAGCATACCCTGCCGGTGGACTCGAGCACAAAGCAGGTATGGTAGCAGGTGTGTTTGGACAAGCCGCAGAAAATATACCTGTATAACCACCTAAGCGGCGTTGACCAATAAAGCCCTCCATGCATTGGGAGGCTAGCTGAGCAGCAATGTCAGTATAAAGCTGTCTCGGTGACTTTAGAAGAGCCGTGCTTGTTGATAATAAAATGGTGCTCGCAAGAATGGATAGAATGACAATAAACATGAGCAATTCAACTAAAGTAAAACCTAAATATTTATTCATTGGATTGATACTCGGCCCGTTTCGGGAGTGATGGTTACCGTTGATGTCGATCCACCACCATTCAATGGAATAGTTGCAAGCACAGTCAAAAAAGTTGCAGCGGTTGGATTGGTTGTATACGGAATACCAAGGGCATCAAATGCAATCAATCCATTTGGTAATGTTGCAAGGTAATTGCCAAAAGTAATGCCTGTGTTTAACCTTGTAGTTATATTGCCGAATGCAAATGTTTGTGGAGTACCTGAAGCTGAGAGGATTTGATAAGTTGATCCAGTAATTTTTAAATAATAATCTTGCCCTGAAGTCATGGCTAATGTTTGAGTGAATCGTATATCATTGGCAAGTTGTTGTGCTTGAGCTGAAACATTGATGCCGGGTGTTGAAGGAAACTTCATCAATGCATAAGTTGCAACAATGCTGATTATGGTGATAATAATGACTAATTCAATAATTGTAAAACCCGATTTTTTTTTCTTTAAAACATCCATGTTTCGCTTCGCTCAATTAATCTATTATACATTTTATGAAAAAAAGCTACTTTAATAGCATCTGTTATTAGTTCATTAAGTTAAGGCTAGTCGTTGGATTGTATTATAGCACACCAATTGTTTTGGAATTCTAAATAAATTAAAGTTATTGTAGCAAATTTTTTCATTTTATACGAAAATAAGCTAGCTTAATTTTATTGGGTGGTATGTTAATACATGGATAGTATTAAACAAATCAAAGAAAAACTAAAGTATCTTATGTCGTTTAATTTCAAACGACATGCTGCTCAATCTGATTTTTGTTGTGTCAGTATTGATGGGCATTACTTGACGTTGGCTCACATTACTCATCAAGCCACTCAACCTGAGCTGAGTCTTTGTATTTCTGTTCCTTATGATTCCGATAATATTCTTAATATTTTATCTAATTTAGTGCAACAACATCAATTAGAAGAAGTAGATTGTTCTTGGATGCTTTCCCCTGGCAAGTATCAACTATTGCTGCAAGAAGAATTACCCGTAGCAGCATCAGAATTGCAAGCAGCGATACGTTGGAAAGTAAGGGATCTATTATCTTTTCCTGTTGATGATGCCGTCATTGATACATTTTCTATTCCCGTTGCAAAAATTCCTGGTTCTA
>DHXK01000196.1:9176-16021 GCA_002413665.1 Legionellales bacterium UBA5158
GGTTCTAAGCCAACTATGATGGTTGCAATAGCGCAAGCTAGTTTGTTAAAAACTTTTGCGCTACAAATTCATGAGAGTGGGATGAATTTAGCCAGCATAGATATTCCTGAATTAGGTTTTCGAAATATCAATGCTCTTTTTGAAAATGACGAATCCAGTACTGCATTAATTTATATTCAAGAAAAAAGCACCAATCTTGTGATCAGTCGACAAAAAACCTTGTATCTCACGCGCCGATTAGATTGGGGATTAGACGTTTTGTTAAGTCAGCAGGCAGACGAAGAAGCTTCTCATCATTATCTTGATGTACTAGCGTTAGAGATTCAACGTTCATTTGATTATTACCAAAGCCAATGGCGCACATTGGTACCCAGTCGTGTTTTACTTGCGCCTGTCAAATCATCAGCGGTAGATATCGCAGCTTATTTATCTCAGCGGTTATCCATTAAGGTGCAAAATTTAAATCTCAATGAAGTATTATCTAGCGATATCAATTTGGATTTTGATCTTCAGAATCGATCATTAGCTATCATCGGCGGTGCTCTGCATAAAGAGATTAGTGCTCATGCAGCAAATTAATCTATACAATTTTCTACCTCAACCCATTAGGTCTTCTATTAGTTTTAAAATACTAGTTATATTATATGCTGTGCCTTTAATCTTTTTTGGAATTCTTTATGCATATGGAGTACATGCAAAAGAACAAGAGGAAAGTAAATATCAAATAGTGTCCGCAAAGTTAGTAGAAGTTCAGAAACATCTTGATGCAGCAAAATTAAAATATGCTAACCCTTTGGGCGCAGGGATAACTGGCTCTAAGTGTCAAGTTCGCTTTTCGCTTTTTATGGAAGCTCTCGCTAAAGCAGCTCCCCCAGGAGTATGGCTAACACAAATTAATATTTCCCAGAGCGGTAATAAAATGGATCTACGCGGGCATGCATTATTATCAGGACAAGTTCAGCAATTTCTTGACAACCTAAAACAGCAAAAAGTATTTGCTAAGCATATTTTTGAATTACAAGAATTAAGTGAATTGCATGCTGTATCATTGCAACCCGAGCAGCCTGCAACTAGCTATTTTAATTTTTCAGTAAGTAGTAAGGTTGCATCATGATTAAGGAAGACAAAAAGTTTAATTATTTTTATGTAAAGTTTATTAACTTAGCACATCATGAGCGTCTTATTTTATTAATTTTGGGATGGGTTGTGATCTATGGAATTTGGCATTTCTTTTTTGCTAACCCGCTTGTTGCCGAAAGACAAAATTTAAAAGATAAAATTGTTAATTCTGAGAATGAGATTAATCAGAAAAATGTAGAAATTGGACGTCTATTAAAACCAGTAAAAAAGATAGAGGAAGCTAAGTCACTTGATAAAGACATACATCTTAAAAATCCTCTGTTTGTAGATTCTGGGAATAGATCTTCAGAACAACTGATCAAGCAGTTTTTTAATTTAGAAAATGAAATAAAATCAATTAATTTAAGAAGTAATATTATTAGCCCTACAAGTTTTGGTTTGCAGGCTCAGTTTAATAGTGGTTATTTTGAAACGATGGCTTACTTAGTTAGGTTAGAACAATTACCATGGTGTTTATCGTGGGATAGTTTAAGCTATCAAGTGAATATCTATCCAGAGGCTTCAATTGCTGTTAGTCTTCATACAGAGATTTCTTAACGTGAAGAATGTATTGAATATTAACTAAACTTAAGGCATAAAATAAATAATGATCAAGCAGCGTGTAGGTTTATTATTTTGCTTATTTTTGTTTTCAAGTTTGAGCAATGCAGAATTGCGTGATCCAACGCGACCTGAAGGCGTAGTGCCGGCACATTCTGCAGGCGCATTGGTGTTAAATGCTATTATCATTTCAAAAGATAACCGTGCTGCAGTGATAAACGGTCGCATCATGCATGTTGGGGATTTTTTTTTAACGGTTCAAGTTGTATCAATTGAACCAAATAAAGTTGAGCTCATAGGCCCAGATGGTAAAATCAGCTTAGTTTTGTTAGGTGCGCCCATTAAGCGTGCCATTAGTGATCATAATTAAATGCAAGGGATGCAGTATGGATAGATTAAGAACGGATTTCATAAAAATATTAGTATTCTTATCTATTATCTTTATTAATAGCTGCGCAATTACACCACCTAAACACAGAATAGCAATCGACAGAATGCAAGAAAGTATGAGTGAAGGTATACGTGATGATATAAAAATTGCCCAAACAAAAAAAATGGTTCACGTTCCTCGTTCGGTGAGTGATTCTCTAGTTCCAACCTTGGATTCTAATCTGCCTCATGCCGGCCAAATTTCACCACGACGATTTGATGTTATCGCAGATAAGATGCCGACGAAGGTGTTTTTTATGGGTTTAGTGGATGGTACTCCCTACAATATGGTGGTAGACCCTAGCATAGAAGGAACGGTTTCACTCAATTTAAAAAATGTCACCATTATTGAAGCCATGGATGCGGTTAAAGACATGTATGGATATCAGTATCATAGAACTTCTTATGGTTTTGAAGTTTTACCACAAGAAATTCAAACAGAAATTTTTGCTGTGAATTACCTTAATGTAAAACGTACTGGTGAATCATCAACATCTCTAACAACCGGACAAGTGACTGATGTAGGCTCATCGGGAACAGGGGGAAGTAATAGTAACGGTAATGTTCCTGTATTGCCCACCGGATCGACCCCTTCAACTTCTGGCAGTAACGTCAATACAACGAGTGAAATGAATTTCTGGAAGGATGTAGAATCCACATTAAAAGCAATGGTAAATCCAGAAAAAGGTCGTTCAGTGGTAGTCAATCCACAAGCGGGCATAGTTATTGTTCATGCATTTCGTTCTGAGTTAAATCAGATAGCACGTTATATAGATCGCATTCAATCTAATATGCAAAGGCAAGTCGTTATCGAAGCAAAAGTGTTGGAAGTCACATTGGATGACTCTTTCCAGGCGGGGATAGACTGGAGTCTTTTAGGAGATCCGAAAACTGGCGATGCATTATTGTCTCAAAAAGGAAATGGTGTGATAGTCGATGGTGGTTTTCAAGCGCCTAACATAAAAGCGTTTGAGAGTATGTTCACGATTACGATGAAAGGAAGTTTCAGAAATTTAATTCGGCTTCTAGAAACACAAGGTAACGTACAGGTGTTATCTAGTCCTCGTATTTCTACTTTGAATAATCAAAAAGCTGTGATTAACGTAGGTCAAGATGAATTTTTTGTAACAGGTGTTTCTACTCAAAATAACGTTAGCAATAATCAAGGAGGAGGTACCACCACTACTCCAACACAAAATGTAACACTTACCCCATTTTTCTCCGGTGTGACCTTGGATGTAACACCTCAGATCAGTAAGAATGGTATTATTATTCTTCATATACATCCTACGGTTAGCAAAGTGACTGAGCAACAAAAAAATATTACCCTAGGATCAACAGGCTTAACTCCAAATACACTCACATTACCGTTAGCACTCAGCACCATTAGAGAATCTGATAATATTGTTCGAGCTACAGATGGACAGGTTGTCGTTATAGGTGGCTTAATGTCTAGCGTCATGAGTGAAGGTATTTCGGGTACTCCATGGTTAGCCAAGCTGCCTGGTATAGGTCCTTTTTTCAGACGAACTAGTCAAATCTCAACCAAGACAGAACTTGTTATATTATTACGGCCTGTTGTATTAAATAATTGTAAGATAACTGAAAGTTTGAAACGTGCTCACAGAGATATTTCTAATGATAAACGTGATTTTCATGCAGGTGGTAGACCAGATATCTTTGGAAACGAGGGTGAAGTAACAGATACTTAATATAGGATAAATGGAAATGTATTTAGAGCATTTTAAATTTAAAGAACTGCCATTTACGATTACGCCAAATGTTGGGTTTTTTTGTTCACTTAAAGGTCATCAAGAGGCTTTAAATACATTACTTTTTGCATTAAGAAGTGGCGAAGGTTTTATTAAAATTGTTGGTGAAGTAGGTTCCGGAAAAACGTTGCTTTGTCGTAAATTATTAAATAGTTTAGATGAGGATTTTGTTACAGCTTACCTCCCTAATCCTGACCTCAATCCTATAGAATTACGTAGAGCACTTGGACGTGAATTGGGGATAGACTTAAGTTCGCTTCAAGATCAGAATGAATTGCTCACTCAAATCAATAACCGATTGCTAACATTACATTCAGAAGGTAAGCGCATTGTTCTTTTGCTGGATGAAGCACAAGCTATTCCTTCCGAAAGTTTAGAAACACTGCGTTTACTTACCAACCTTGAGACTGAGACTACTAAATTATTACAAGTCATTTTATTTGGGCAGCCCGAACTGGATGAGCGTCTTAATTCAAAAAATTTCCGTCAACTTAAACAGAGAATTAGTTTTTCGTATTATTTACCTTTAATGTCACGAGAAGATTTAGATAGCTATTTGTTTCATCGTTTGGCGACTGCGGGGTTTTCACACGCAATATTATTTACCAGTAAAGCTCGTAATATTTTATACAATTATAGTGGTGGGGTGCCTAGAATTGTCAATATCCTTTGCCACAAAGCGTTGTTAACGGCTTACGGGAAAGGCGAAGATAGGGTTACTCATAAAAGTATGCGCTATGCAATTAGGGATACTGATGTAGCTCAGTTGTCTAATAATAAATTTTTGTTATCAGCTATTATTGGATTGAGTATTGTCATTCTCTCATTACTGATTTTGTATTTCTGCAAAGGAATCATTTAATGAGTTTGATTAATGAAATGCTCAAGGATTTAGATAATCGTCCGCGTAAAATAATTAATGCAGAAAATGTGTTACATGATTTAAAATCTACCTTTACACATGAATTAAAAAGAAATCAGAAATATTATTTTGTAATTGGCGCTTTAATCGCAATCTTAATCTTTATGTGCTTGTTTATTGCGGTGAAGAAACATCATTATTCTGCAACTAAAGCTAAGCTATTATTGATAAATAAAAATGTCATCCAAAAGGCAATAAAGATTCCCATTATTCAAAATACGGGTCTGACAATGTTGACGGGTGTCGCTCTTCAAATGCAACAAGACATGACTTATCTACGTTTTCTATTAAACCAGAATGCATTGTATAAATTAAATAGTGATACAGAGCATCATCAGCTTACTATTATTTTTGATAATACACAGTTGCTTGCCGCTTTACCGAAAGTCAATTATAAGGGGAGTGGTATAGAGGATATTCAAGCTTTTAAAGATGAAAATAACAATTTAAAAATAGTTTTACAATTGAACCCCAATACGGATGTTAAACGTTTGGCGCTAGATCAGTCTGGTAAGGCGCCAGAATTGCAATTAGATTTATTTTATAAAAATAAAAATGTTTCAGAGGAAAACCTCGCTATCGCTAATACATCTATTCCTGTATCGATTAAAAGACCTGTTGCTGAAAGTGTTACCCAAGAGCAATATCAACGCGCCATGCTTTTATATTCTAAAGGTTTATATGATGAAGCAATTGATATTTTGCGCTCAGTTATTAGCTCTGTACCCGATCAACATGAAGGACGTGAATTATTGGCAACCTTATTGTTAAAACAAAATATGACGAAAGAAGCAAGCACAGTAATTGATGAAGGATTGGAACAGCAGCCTATTTATCCTATTTTTGCAGAACTCAAAGCGCAATTATTGTTAAAAGAAAATAATGTTAACAAAGCAATTAGTATTTTAGAAAAATATGCACCTTCCATAGAAGCTAACCCTAAGTATCATGCTTTTATTGCTGCTCTTTATCAACGTCAAGGAAAAACAAATTTAGCAGCAAACTTATATAAGCAGCTTTTAGACTTAGATCCCAAAAATGCTAAATGGTGGTTAGGTTTGGGTGTTACCCAAGAATCGTTAGGAAATACTACTGCTGCGGTTGAAGCATATAATAACGCAGATGCTATAGGTGGGCTCAGTCCTGAAACGAAGGCTTACGTTGATACTCGAATACACACGGGTTAATGATAGGTGATGCTTTTATGCGAAATAAAAAAATCCATCTTGGGAAAATGCTTTTAGATAATAATATTATCACACAGCATCAACTAGATGCAGCGATTGAGCAGCAAAGATTAACTGGCCAACGTTTGGGCCAAGCGTTAGTTGATTTGCATATCGTAAAAGAAGAACAATTATTAAAATTATTATCTGAGCAATTAGAAGTTCCTTATATCAATTTAAAAGAATATGTTTTAATTCCTGATGTTGTAAATTCCCTACCTGAATTTTATGCCCGTCACTTTAGAGCGTTAGTTTTAAAAAAAGATGAAGATGGTTTTTTAGTCGGCATGGTAGATCCGCAAGATGTTTTAGGTATTGATGAAATTGCTCAGTTGTTAAAACTTCCAGTTCGCCTAGCGCTGGTTAAAGAAGATGATTTATTACAATCTATTGATTTAATTTATCGTCGCACAGCTGAAATTAGTACTTTTGCTGAGGAATTATCCTTAGAGATGGGCAAGCGTGAGCTAAACATCGCTCAGTTAGGAAAAGATGCTTCTGTTGCAGATGCACCGGTTATTAAATTATTGAAATCCATATTCGAAGATGCGGTACAAATGAATGCATCTGATATTCATATAGAGCCAGATGAATTTGTATTACGAATAAGGCAGCGTATAGATGGAATTTTGTATGAACAAATTATTAAAGAAAAAGAAATTATTCAGGCGTTAACCCTGCGACTTAAATTAATTGCAGGTATTAATATTACAGAAAAAAGAATTCCACAAGATGGACGTTTTAGTATCAAAGTAAAAGATAAAAGTTTTGATGTGCGGCTTTCTACTTTACCTGTTCAATTTGGTGAATCTGTTG
>DHXK01000196.1:16101-20979 GCA_002413665.1 Legionellales bacterium UBA5158
CGGTGAATCTGTTGTGATGAGAATGTTAGGTCAATCTGCCGAAAAATTAAATTTAGGTAAGATTGGTATGCCAGAAAAAATTTTACTGCGCCTACGTAAAATTATTTCTTTGCCAAACGGATTGTTAATTATTACCGGACCTACTGGTAGCGGTAAAACGACAACTTTATATGGTGCATTATCTGAGTTAAACGATTCTTCAATAAAAATTATTACAGTAGAAGACCCGGTGGAATATCGGTTATCTCGTATAAATCAAGTGCAAATTCAAATGGCCGTTGATCTCACTTTTGCAAGGGCTTTAAGGGCCATATTACGTCAAGATCCTGACGTTATCATGGTGGGTGAATTAAGAGATCAAGAAACTGTTCTTATTGCACTGCGAGCAGCACTGACAGGACACCTTGTATTATCGACACTTCATACAAATGATGCAATTAGCAGTGCGATGCGATTAATCGATATGGGTGCGGAAAGTTATCTAGTCGCAGCTGTGTTGCGAGGGATTTTAGCCCAACGCTTAGTACGTAAAATTTGTGAAGCTTGTGCCAAAGATACAGAATTAACGCCGCAAGAAAAAGTGTGGGTGAGTTCTGTCGCAGGCCCTGCCTTTGCACAACTGACTTATAGAGAAGGTAGGGGTTGTAACTATTGCCGTAATGCGGGTTACAAGGGTCAAATTGGTGTGTTTGAATTGTTAGAGCTGGATGTTCCATTAATAGATGCATTGCGTGATCGTAACATAAAGGAATTTACACATTTAGCTAGACAGCAAGAAACGTATCGCCCATTGGTTTTAAGTGGATTGGATATGGCCGTAAAAGGTATTACGACAGTGAGTGAAGTGTTGCGTATAGTAGGTGAAGCTTTTATAGATGAAGAAGACAAACCTGTCCCCCCTCTTACCGTGGATGAATAATTATGCCTGTATTTATTTATGAAGGTAGAGACAATCAAAAGCAAATTAAAAGAGGAAGACGATTAGCAGCCTCGGCAGAGATTTTAGGCGATCAGCTAATGAAGGAAGGTGTTATTCCTATTAGCATCGTACCTTATGAAGTGAGTAGAAGCCCATGGTTAGCTTTCAAAGCTAAATTATTTGAGCAACCTATTTCGCTAGATGATTTGGGTATTTTCGCTCGACAAATGTATACACTCACCAAAACCGGTGTCCCCATAGCAAGAGCAATAAAACATCTTGCTGATGGAACGGCAAATAAAACTGTGGCTGATGCTTTATATGGTGTAGTAGATCAACTTGAAGCCGGAGAAGACATGGCTTCTTCAATGGAAAGCTATCCTAGAGTATTTCCTCCTGTTGTTACCAATATGATTCGTGTGGGTCAAAGTAGTGGACGTTTAGCTGAATCATTTTTGCGGATAAATCAATATCTTGAACTTGAATCGTCGACTCTTAAAGATTTAAAAACTGCACTCCGATATCCGATGTTGGTTTCTATTGCAATGATAGTGGCAATTGTTCTAATGAATATTTTTGTGATTCCCGCTTTCGCTAATATGTTTGCTCACTCCACTATGCAATTGCCTTTACCCACTAGAATATTAATTGGGTTGTCTAATTTTTTCGTACACTATTGGGGACGAATGCTATTGGTGACTTTCGTCATCAGTGGATGGATTTATTTTTATCTTAAAACTCCGAATGGGAAATTTAAGTGGGATCGTTTTTTATTAAAAGTCCCAGCGTTAGGTAAAATGATAAGAGGCACACTTTTATTGAGATTTTCTCAGACATTTGCAATGACCATAGAGTCGGGTATTCCGTTAATTCAAGGAATAGAATTAGTGGCTGAATCTATGAATAATGAATATGCAAAGAGACAAATTATGCTAATGCGAGATGCGGTTGAGCATGGCAACAGCATCACTCAAGCTGCTGCTCTTACGGGAATGTTTAATTCTTTAGAATTACAAATGTTAACTGTTAGTGAAGAGACAGGTGAGTTGGCTCCAATGTTAGAGCAAATTGCTTTATATTATAAACGTGAAACAGAGTATGACTTGAAAAAATTAAGTGGCCTTATAGAACCTTTAATGATAGTGATTTTATCCGGTATGGTTTTAGTATTAGCTTTAGCCATTTATTTGCCAATTTGGAATATGGGTCAAATGATGAGAGGAGGATAACAGCCTATAAAAAGTGTTCTATTTAACATTAAAATAGTGTTACAATTTATATTGTGAATTCATGGATAACTTAGGAAAAGGATGATAATTATGAGTACATTTTCTAGAAATAAGGTGAAAGGTTTTACATTAATAGAATTGGTTATTGTGATAACTATCTTAGGTATTTTAGCAGCCGTTGCATTACCTAAATTTTTGGGGTTAAACACAGATGCTCAAGTAGCTGCAACTAAAGGTGTTGCGGGAGCATTAGCCTCTGCATCTGCAAGTAATTATGCTGCGCGATCTGAAAATACTATGCTGACGGGTACTGCTGCATTAAATGCTGTCGACTGCACTGCAACCTCTGGTTTATTACAAGGTGGACTGCCTACAGGTTATACCATTGAGACAGGTGTTACTCTTAATAACGGGGTAACTAGCACTTGTATATTAACGGGTCCTGGTCCTAATTCAGTTCTTTTCCAAGCAACAGGCACAAATTAAAATAAATATTAGAAAAGGGAGTTATTAGCTCCCTTTTTATTTGATCGCGAGCAATGCAAGTTTTTCTAACATTTTCTGTGTTTCTTGCCATGAGCTACAGGCATCAGTAATGCTTAGCCCGTAAGTTAATGGACCTTCAGTTAGATTTTGTTTACCCCCTTTCAAATTGCTTTCTAGCATAACCCCAAAAATATGTTGAGTTCCTTCAGTCAGTTGTTCTACTATTGAATGAATGACTTTGATGTGCTGCTGAGTGTTTTTTTTACTGTTGCCATGATTGCAATCTATCATTAATCGTGTGGGTAGCTTGGCTTTAGCAAGAGCTTCAACCGCTAGCGCCACATCTAGTCTTGAATAATTTGTTGATGTGTTTCCTCCACGCAAAATAATGTGCCCGGCTTGATTGCCTGTTGTATTTATTATCGCAGTGTTACCTTCTCGTGAAATCCCAAGAAAATGATGGGGATGGCTTGCGGCTTGAACAGCATCGATCGCGACTTGTACATTGCCATCAGTAGTATTTTTAAATCCCACAGGCATAGATAAACCTGAGGCTAGTTCTCGATGAATTTGGCTTTCGCTTGTGCGTGCACCAATAGCTGCCCAAGAAATTAAGTCACTCAGATACTGAGGAATAATCGTATCTAAAAATTCTGTGGCTGTGGGAATACCTATTTGCCCTAATTCTAATAAAAGTTTTCTAGCAAGTTTTAATCCTGCATTAATATTAAAACTGCCATTTAAAAAAGGATCGCTGATATAGCCTTTCCACCCTAAAATAGTGCGGGGCTTTTCAAGATAAACGCGCATGATAATAAATAGCTGCTCAGAATAAAGTAATGCAGCTTCTTTTAATTTTATTGCATATTCTATGGCGGATTTATAATCGTGTATTGAGCAAGGTCCTACTACGACTAATAATCGAGGGTCATGTCCCTGAATAATATTAGTTGTAATTTCTCGTGCTATTTTAATTTTTTTTGCGATTTCGTAAGGCAGCGGCAAAGAATGGATCAGTTCAGAAGGCTTAATCAAAGGCTGTTGAGAGAGTATTCTAAGATTGTCAAATTGTTGCATAAGTCAGGTTTTCAAATTTAGTTATAAATAAAAAGGCGTTTAGTTTGTCGCTTATGCGAAATTAAAAGTGGATGGATGCTGGCAAAAAATGCCTAATCTCTCACCATTTTTAAAATTTTTGTTCATAATAGTTTTGCAATTAGAGGGTGATTATAGAATAAAGCAGCTCAAACTTGTCACTGTTATTTATTATTAATTACGTTATATTTATCATCGTTCATTTCAACTCTTTATTTATAGGTACGAGTCTATGTTAACAAAACAAAGAACCATACGCTTAGTGGGATATGCCTCCGGTGTTGCAGCGTCAGATTCTGGTTGTGCTAAGGGCCCGCTAGTCATGCAAAGCTCGCCTTTCATGTCGGAATTAAAAGAAAAAGGCCTGAATTTTCAATGGGATACAGTAATTAGCCCTAAAGATTTACTTAATCAATCGCCTTTAAGCGTTATCACGCAGGAATCTCAGGATTTGGCTGAAGCTGTGTCAAAAATTGTACAAGACAATCATTTTTTTACTGTTATCGGCGGAGATCATTCGGCAGCCATAGGAACTTGGAGCGGCGCGCACGCTCAAGTTCAGCACCGAGGTGCTATGGGTTTAATATGGATAGATGCTCATCTGGATAGTCATACGCCTGAGACATCTCCAACAGGGAATATTCATGGGATGCCGCTAGCGTGCTTGTTAGGGCATGGTAATCCCGCTTTAACCTCTATTCTAAACGACGTGCCTAAACTTAAACCTGAGCATGTTTGCCTAATTGGAGTACGTAGTTATGAGGTCGGTGAGGAAGAATTGTTAAAAAAACTAAATGTCCGTATTTATTTTATGGATGAAGTTGATAGACGTGGTCTTAAAGAGGTTATGAAAGAGGCTATAGAGATCGTTAATGCAGGTACAGTCGGTTTTGGAATAACAATTGATGTGGATAGCGTAGATCCTGTTGATGCTCCTGGCACCGGCGTAAGCGAGCCTGGCGGCATACGTGCTAAGGAACTTTGTGATGCTCTTTCTTTAATTTCTAATGATTCTAGATTGATAGGTGCTGAAATTGTGGAGTTTGACCCTCATCTAGATAAAGGCCAAAAAACTGAAAAATTAGTCGCTGATTTATTAGCTGCTATTACGCTAAGCAGTGCTTAAGTGGTCAACCGAGCCGCGACCGT
>DHXK01000196.1:21244-22210 GCA_002413665.1 Legionellales bacterium UBA5158
CTGACGGTCGCGGCTCGGTAGCATGGGCTCACACTGAATATTCACTACGAAGAGAAGTAATATGTTTTTTTTAAAGGTGATTATAGCTACTCAGCAATTATTGGTTTATCAACATAATAACCTTATCAAAGAATATTCCATCTCTTCCGGAAAAAATGGAGTAGGAGAAATTTTCGGCAGTGAACAGACCCCTCGAGGATGGCACCTCGTCAGAGCAAAAATTGGCTACAATGCACCTATCGATACCGTATTTATTAAGCGTAGAGCAACCGGTGAAATTTATACTCCTGAGTTACGACATCAGTATCCTAATCGAGATTGGATATTGACCCGAATTTTCTGGCTCAGTGGTTTAGAGTTAGGTAAAAATCGCTTAGGAGACGTAGATACCATGAGGCGATATATCTACATACATGGCACGCCGGATGATGTTGCGATGGGGCAACCTGGTTCTAGAGGGTGTATACGCATGCGTAATCAAGACATAATCGAGCTGTTTAATCTTGTCCCCTGTTTTACGCCCTTATTGATTCAGGAAGAGCTCAATGAAGAGCTACCTGCGCGTCCGCAACAGCTGATAAAATATGTGTAGGGTTTATCAGTTCTGTATTATATTTAATCTTAAAATGAATCGGTAAGAAACAAGATAATTCTCTCTAAAGCAATTTATGTTATTCTAATAATTAGGAGTTGAAGGGTAACTAATTATGGCAGATAGAATACACAACTTGTTAACCTTCTGGTTTGGCGATTTAGGTGTTGCTGACTTGCCAACGAGTGATAGAACCAATTTGTGGTTTGGAGAAAGTGAAAAATTAAAAAAAATGATTACCAAATCATTTGAAAAAGATTACCTCGAAGCTACTACAGGTAAATTAAAAAATTGGGAAGACAATCCACGCGGGCGACTGGCATTAATTATTTTATTAGATCAATTCTCACGTTATTTAAACCGCAATTCAGCCC
>DHXK01000196.1:22264-31273 GCA_002413665.1 Legionellales bacterium UBA5158
GCTCAAGAACTTGCATTAAAAGGATTAGATGAAGAAATAGATCATTCACTTACATTGATCGAACGCGTCTTTTTTTATATGCCTTTGGTTCACTCTGAAAATACAGAAATACAAGAAAGATCTATTCGCTTATTTCAACAATTAGTCTCTATGTCTATGTCTGAAACCACCCAAGTTTATCAACTTTTTTTAGCTTACGCTTACGCCCACTTTCGTGTCATAAAAGAATTTGGTCGTTTTCCACAACGTAATATTATGCTAAATCGTAAGTCCACTGAAGCAGAAATAGCATTTCTAAAAAGTACCTAAAAAGTCTTTTCTAAAATTGACACAAAGAAATAAAATATAAAACAACTAATCGTTAAAATATTTTTAGAAAAATTGCTACCTCCTATCTCAGACTTTAAGCGCTATCGCGTGCTTGAATGGTTAAACTATGTTTATACAGAGTTGCATAAAGGTTGTGGTCCCTTATTCAATGCTAATATCCCGCAAGAAATGAAAGATCAGATTTTTATCCCTTCTTTAAAAGCTAAAATAAATTTTGTTGAAAATAATTTAAGTGAACATACTTTTTTGTCAGGTAATAAATTTTCCTTAGCGGATGGTTATTTGTTTGTTATTCTTAATTGGATGCCTAAATTTAATGTGGATCTTGCTCAATGGCCGCATGTTATAAAATATTTTGCTTCACTTAAAAATAGAGAGTCAGTCCGTAAGTCTTTGCAGCAAGAAGAGTTGTTGAATTAAGGAAAACAGATGGAATATCAAGATTATTATAAAATTATGGGTCTGGAGCGTACTGCTACAGCAGATGATATTAAAAAAGCTTATCGAAAATTGGCTCGTAAATTTCATCCAGATGTGAGTAAAGAAGCACAAGCTGAAGAAAAATTTAAATCCCTAGGTGAGGCATATGAAGTTCTAAAAGACCCTGAGAAGCGTGCAGCTTATGATCAACTAGGGGCAAACTGGAAGGCAGGCCAAGAATTTAGGCCGCCCCCTGGCTGGCAACAGCCTCACTCTGGAGGTCATAGAGCTCATGAAGGTTTTGAAGGTTTTGGAGCTGGCGGTGCAGAGGATTTCTTTGAATCCTTATTTGGAGGGGGTTCACGCCATTCACGCCAACGGAATCGAGCTATGGCAGGTCAAGATTATAACGGGAAAGTCCAGATTAGCTTAGACGAAGCCTACCAAGGTACACTCAGGCAAGTTCAATTACCTTCTAATCAGGTGGATCACTATGGTCAACCACAAGGTGGGAACCGTACTTTAAAAGTTAAAATACCTGTAGGCATCAAATCAGGTAAACAAATTCGTTTAGCAGGACAGGGAGCTCCAGGAGTAAACGGCGGTAAACCCGGTGATCTGTATTTAGAAGTTGAAATATTAAAACATAATTTATATGAGCTCATAGGAAATGATATACATTGCACGTTACCCATTGCTCCATGGGAAGCTGCATTAGGCGCAACCGTTGCAGTTCCAACCTTGGGTGGCAAAGTAGATTTAAAAATTCCAGTAGGTTCTCAAGGTGGCCAAAAAATGCGATTAAAAGGACGAGGCATGCCTGGAACCCCTGCGGGTGATCAATATGTCATTTTAAAAATCGTTATTCCACAACCTACAACAGAAAGTGCAAAAGCCTTATATAAAAAGATGGCAGAGGAAATGCCATTTAATCCGCGCGAAAAAATGGGAGTCTAGCAATGGCTGGGACAAATAAGGAAATCATGGTAACAACTATTTTGATGGATGAGGAGGCTATATTTACATTATCTGAAGTCTCGGATCATTATGAAATTGAGCGTGAAGTTTTATTTGAAATGATTGAGCAAGGCTTGTTTTTACCTGTTAAAGCTCCATCGGGAGAAGAGGCTATTGATACTCAATCATTAAAAAAAATTCAGATGGCTTTACGTTTACAAAATGATTTAGAAATTAATTTATCTGGGGTTGCGCTTGTTTTAGAATTGCTTGAAGAATTAAAGAGCATGCGTAATGAAGTTGATTTGTTTCATAAGCATTTATCATATAAATAATACTTGTCAACCGAGCCGCGATCGTTAGGAAGCGTCACCCCACCTTCGGCTATCACTCCCTAACGGTCGCGGCTCGGTTTATCATTTATTTTATTTTTTTCATCGCATTCATAAATGCATTACCCAAAGCCGTTTCCTCTGTCACTACTTTTGATTGCATCATCGCTTTCTTAGGAGGAGGCGCATTATTACGTTGAGGCGATGGAGTTGCCACTTCATTCAATCGCATGCTCAATTGGATTCTTTTCCGAGGTAGATCTATCTCTAGCACTTTTACTTTAACGATATCACCCACCTTAATGATTTCATTTGGATCTTTAACAAAATGATTTGCTAGTAAAGATTTATGAACTAACCCATCTTGATGTACACCAATATCCACAAACGCACCAAAGTTTGCAACGTTGGTCACAACACCTTCTAGAACCATTCCAGTGACTAAATCATTTATCGTTTCAATTCCATCTTTAAACGTAGCTGTTTTAAATTCTGGTCTTGGATCTCTGCCTGGCTTTTCAAGTTCGTGTAAAATATCTGTAACTGTGGGCAAACCAAAATGTTCATCTACGTAATCTGTTGCTCTGACATTCCGTAAAAGCGTAGTATTCCCCATGATCTCTGTAATGGTTTTGTTCTGTGATGACAGTATTTTTTCGACTATAGAATATGCTTCTGGATGCACAGCGGAAGCATCTAAAGGGTTGTCACCATTTATAATTCTTAAAAATCCTGCAGCTTGTTCAAAGGCTTTTTCACCTAGTCGTGCTACTTTTTTTAATTGATTACGTTTTTTAAAGGGTCCATTTTCATCTCTAAAATTTATTATATTTTTTGCAACCGTTTCATTTAAACCGGCGACACAAGTGAGTAGAGGGGTAGAAGCAGTATTCACATCCACACCTACTGCGTTTACACAATCTTCCATCACGGCTCGTAAAGTGCGCGATAATTTATATTGATTTACATCATGCTGATATTGTCCAACACCGATAGCTTTTGGTTCGATTTTTACAAGCTCCGCGAGTGGATCTTGTAAGCGTCTTGCAATTGAAACAGCACCGCGATAAGTGACATCAAGTGTTGGAAATTCCAACGCCGCATATTCAGAGGCAGAATAAACAGAAGCACCTGCTTCAGAAACAACAATGCTAGTGAGTTGTAGTTCTGGGTTTTGTTTTTTTAAGTCAATAATTAAGCGATCAGTTTCACGAGAGGCTGTGCCGTTCCCTATGCTGACGATCTCAACTTGATAATCACGGCAAATTTTTAAGAGAGTACTTAGTGAGCCAGCATTATCATTACGAGGAGCATGAGGAAAGATAGTGACGTAATGTAATAATTTTCCTGTTCCATCGATCACAACAGCTTTTACTCCGGTTCTAAAGCCAGGATCTAGTCCCAATGTTACATGCGAGCCAGCAGGAGCTGACATGAGTAAATGTTTTAAATTATTAGCAAAAACTTTAATGGCTTCTTCTTCCGCCATCTCACGTAATTTTGTTAGAAGTTCTAATTCTAATTTTAATGCTAATTTAATTCTCCAAGTCCACGCTACGCTTTCCGTTAGCCAAGCATCAGCAGGCCTATTTTTTTGGCTAATATTAAATTTATTGGCAATGGTTTGTTTGCAGTAACTTTCTTGGGCTTCATCTAATGTGAGGTCAACACGCAAAATACCTTCTTGTTGCCCGCGAAAAAAAGCGAGTGCGCGATGTGAAGGAATTTTTTTTATCGCTTCTTGGTAAGTAAAATAGTCTGAAAATTTATTGCCTTCTATTTCTTTGTCTTTGATCACTTCACTTTTTAATAAGCCATTTTCCCAGAAAAATTGACGAAATTCACCAACGAGATCCGCATTTTCAGCAAATAGTTCTAGCAAAATTTGACGGGCACCCTCTAATGCTTCAGTGCTAGTCGTGATATTCATTTCTGCATTTAAAAACTCTAATGCTAATTGATCAGGAACTTGGGTTGGATCTTGTAAAAGTTTTAAGGCTAAAGGTTCTAAGCCTGCTTCTCTTGCGATTTGAGCTTTAGTGCGTCGTTTAGGCTTGTAGGGTAAATAAATATCTTCAAGAGTGGCTTTATCTTCTGCTGCAAGAATATTTTTTTCTAATTCAGGTGTTAGCTTGTCTTGTTCTGCAATACTGGTTAAAATAGTTTTGCGTCTTGCTTCTAGCTCCCTCAAATAATGCAAACGTTCTTCCAGATTTCTCAACTCCGTATCACTCAGCCCCTCCGTGACTTCTTTCCGATAGCGAGAAATAAATGGTACTGTCGCACCGTCGTCCAGCAAGCTGATTGCAGCTGTCACTTGGTGAGTTTTAACGCTAAGCTCAGCAGCAATTTTGGCACTAATATCCATTTTGCTTTTCTCCAGGGATTGAGTGATAGAAGGGGTTTGGAGTGTACAAGAACGCTGGAAACTAAACAAGATTAGCCTAGTAGTCTTTATGAGGTTTACATTCATTTTATTTTTATTAAGCTTGCTTTAATAAACTATTGCTAGACTCTTGGCAATAAGCGAATTTAAACCTCAACAGAATGGATAAATAATTAACAACAAGGTGCGAACAGATGGTTATAGATTGGCTAAGGAAGCTACCCGGCTACGATAAGCATCAAGAAAAGTTTAATTTAATTTTACAAAAATTTGCCCAGTCCGGTGTTAATCCTTATTTGAGTGAGGAGCCGTTGTACTTTCAACGAATAAAAAAATTGTTGAGCGCTCATCATGCAAAAAATGCCTATAAAATTTTATTTTATTTATATTATTTTACACTTCCTAAACTGCTAACCAAACCTGATTATGCAGCTTTAAATCTGCTAGAGTGTTGTCCCATTAATCTGCAGCCATTTTTAGAAATTAAAGCTTATGAAGCCTCTCAATGCGATAAAGATCCCATAGTCCATGTAGAAGATAAGCTCGATTTATTAACTGAACAGAATGTGCTGTTTAAGAACCTAAGAGAAAGTCTTATTTATAGCTATATAAATGTAGATAGTAGTGGTGCTGTTTATAAAATAGAAAAAAATCAACAGCAAGGAGAAGATAGCGCACTCTATCCTGATCGCAATATTCAAGTTGTATCGCTCTCTGATGGAATAAATTATTCAATTATTTATGAATATCAAAAAGTTTAGAGCAATAATATTATCCACAAATTGAATATAAATTTTTTTACTGAAGAGTTGATTAGCTTGTTAAAAAAACTTGATGCCAAGTGGTTGTTTCAACCTCGGGGTATTGATATTTTGAATAAAGTTGGCATAGAAAAATTTAAAGAAAAAATAGATATATTTATTCATGCGGCACGTCCTTGTGATGTCGATGTAGGGGAGTTGTTACTGGATGATAAGTTAAAGTCTATAATTAACTATCTTACTTCATCATATATTGAACAGAATTATGAAGATTTAAATGGTTTGTTGTTGAGTGGTGATTTATGGAAAAAAGTTTTAAGTGATGATGTTTTTAGATCATCTGTTTATGAACTTAGTGCGAATGATATAAAAGTATTGTTTCCCAGTGAAAAACTTTTTTTGATACTGCTTTATTTTAATAAATCTAAGAAATTTTTTTCTGAGATTTGGAATCCAGGCAATGCTGCTGAACTTAATATTATCGTTAGTCAATTTATAAGCGTTTATATGAATGAAGTGCCTGATTCAGATACTTTTCCCGTACCATTAATAAAAGCTCTAGCCGCTCAAAATAATAATACTATAGCTAAGCATTCATGGAAGATCATTAATGAATTGATTGATTTAGTGGATGTAAAATTTATTCTTCAATTTGTAGAAAAATATTTTCCTGATCAAGATAAGAAAAGTCATATAGTTGCTTTGTTTGATTTTTTTGGTGAGAGATATGGATCTTTGCTAGCATGGTTAGAAACTTTAAGCTTTGATTCCGCAAATGAGGTTTTAAATATAGGCGAAAAATATGAAATATCTATGGATTACGTGCTTATATTTAATGCTTCAGATAAATTAAAAAATTCAGATGTAATGTTACGGTATGTACTTAGGCGGCAAGTTTTTTTGCGATCAAATATGAACATAGCTTTATTCGGGGAAGCCGAAGCAGAAAGTCTTGAAGTATTAGACACAGATTATCAACCGGAAATTTCAGCGATAAAAAACGGAACGTATTCATTCACAGCTGTGCGTAAAATAGCTTATGATAGGTTGAACTTATATGCAACATCAAATCTTTCCTTCGATGGTCAAAATTATCACTCACGCATATTAGTTCCGAATAATAGAAGTATAGCCTTTGCTCGTGTTTTACAAGTGTTATCTTATCCTGACAGCTTACTATTGAACTCGTTAAATGTATTAATAAAAGATCCTTCCTTTAAACTCCAAGCTGGGTATTACAACACACAAAAAAGTAGCTCAGGATTTTTTATTCAATATTCTTTGTGGCCTTATATTGAATCTATTCTGTTATTATTAAACAAGCAGGCAATATTTTTTGAAAAGTTTAAAGATAACAAATTATTAGTCAGGCTTTTTCGAGTTGACGGTATTAAATTACTCGGGCAGTTTGAGTTAGCATTAATATTTAATTTTTGTGATAGGTCTTTATTTTTAGAGCTTATGCAAAGCTCGCATTTAATTGAAACATGGAAACCCTTGAAGTTAATAGGGATAGAAAAATTGTTGGACAAGGCTAGTGTATTAAGCATGACATATCTGGCAGATGGTAGGCTAGATAATGCTAATCAATGTAGATTTAATTTTGGAGTTAAGCAAAAAATTCCTACTAATTATTTATTACCAGGATGGGTAGACAATACAGTCAATTTGCCGAAAGAACTACTTTATCAATATGAGGAGTCGGATCTCTCTAATGCAGAAAGTTTTCTCGTCAAAACCTATCATGATGTTTTGTTGACAGATGCAAAAGAACTAATTAAGAGACCTAATGAATTAAGTGTTAAATATTATTTCGTGCCTTCGACTATTAATCCTATCATTTCGGATCCCACCGTTAATAATAGGTATAAAGCACAGTTTATTTTATTTTCAAAAAAATTAAGAAGCTTACTAGATAGCATACACCCAAATAAAAATAAAAAAGATGTCGTTGTGTGTGGTATTGCGAGTTTAGGGGGGTCGCATTATGTTCCTTATTTTATTTTTAAAAATCATAAAAATAAGATACAAGTTATTTGTGTAGATCCTTCTCCTCAATTAAAGATGTGGAATAAACACTTTTCAGATTCGCATAAATGCCCCAAATTAAAGGCTTATTTAATTTTAGAGAAATGTTTTGAATTTGTTTTCCCAGGCTGTGAATATTATGATCCTAATGTGACTCAGCAGCTAAGGCAGCGTGACTGTGGGCCAAATTCATTAACTGTGATAGAGGATGCGTTTAGGTTATCTCAAACGAATACTCCTTTAATAGAGATAGTAAATGATAAGTTAATCATTAAGTCTGAATATTTAACGATAAATTGTAATTCTTTACGCCTCTATGATTTTAAAAATGATTCATATTATTATTCTTTGCTACTTGCTACTAAAGGAAAAGAAAATCGTCAGAGATGGAAGGATAGGTTGCAAATATTTTTATCAACCGAGAGTTTGGTTCCTAATAAAGAGTTTTTTACGATTTACACGGGTCATACGGTTATCACTTTGCTACCTTACAGTTATACAGAAAATGTTAAGCAGCAATCGCACAGTGATCAATTTAGCATAAGCTGTGATAAAGTTGCCGCGGCTATTGTTGGCATCGGTGGTTTTAACCACGATATTGACGCAGTGAAACGTGAGTTTGTCCATTCTTTTTCATTACCTAGTCAAGAAGTCATTGAGCAATATGTACTAAGAATCAATGAAAAGTATCCAAAGATTATTTCAGAGCTTGCTATTCATGCAGATGATATGGAATATCTTGAAAATCAACCCTACAATTTAGAAGATATTGTTAAAACAATTTTAGAAAATAATGTTCGAGATAATTATGCGGAAGCTATTATAAATAATTTTGATGCATTTTTGAAAACATACAAAATCTGTGAAGCTGCTGAGGATGCTGACAATATGATTAATTACTATGTTACAACGTCTAACGCGGCAATTTATTTTTCGAAGTTAAGTGCAAAGGAAAAAGAGAAAGTGCTAAGCAGCATCCGAAATAAATCTTCTTATGCTTTTAATGATAAATTAATTGTTTTTCACCGTGACACGGTTAGTAGGGTTCTTAATAGTCAATTAAATAAAATACTTCAAGTAGCGCCAGGTAGTGTATATCAAGATGATATTTTTATTATTAAAAATATCATAAGTCGATTGGAAGATGATTTAGAAATAGTAAATAGCTTATTGTTCGTAAATCAATATTTTCATGACGAATTAGTCCTTGAGATAACTCAATTAATTAATCAAAATATTGAAGATTATAAGCATTCTATTTTACCTATATTAAAATACAAGATATCACTCGTTTCAGAATTGGCTGAGTTGGATCCTATTGATAACTTGGTATTGTTTTCAAAAAGTATACTTTCTTTATTGCCTAAAGAAAGTATATGTATATTTCAGTCTTTATCCTCGTCATCTAGTTCAACATCTTCTCATTATTCTATGCTGTCGTTTGGTGTAGCTAAATGCATGAATGACGATTTGCTCATTCATATCAATAAAAAAGCAGAGTCATTTGTTGATCTTTTCTTTTCTGACCCGAGTAAAAACTTCGAATTTAGCAATTCAATTCCACTTACTGAGCTTAACTTTTACTTGAATGATAATGATAATTTAAATGTTTTGGCTGATAATTTTATTTTATCGAGTGAAGAGATAGGTCGCATTTTTACCAAATTAAATAAATCTTCTTATATTTATCATTACTTATATGATTATTTAAAAAAGATATTGCTTTTGAAAATAGAACTTTCTTTCAAAGATAAGCTATCTGACCTGTCTCTTATACACATCTGACGCTGCCGAC
>DHXK01000014.1:0-216 GCA_002413665.1 Legionellales bacterium UBA5158
AGTATATTCATTTTGATAATGTTCAGTAGATTCTAAAAAAGATATAAATTCATCAGTAAATTTAAATTTTGGCGTGTTAAGAATAAAAGGAGGTTCATAATATTCCACTGATAATTCGTTTTGCATTATTTCATGCAGGGCAAAGGATAATTCTTCTATAATTATTTTTTGTGAGTCACTGACAGATCGCATACTTTTACAGCGTGTTAAGAGATC
>DHXK01000014.1:414-873 GCA_002413665.1 Legionellales bacterium UBA5158
CTTTTACAGCGTGTTAAGAGATCTTCTATTACATGGGGCTTAGTCATGGCAGATTTGTCAGGGATAATATAGACAATATTATTATCTTTATCAATTTTAAATAGACCACCAAACTTATTCATAAAACTCTTAGGATTTTTAGCAAAATATTTCTGCGCTGCAATTAACAAAGCTGAATTCAATGTAGACTGAACAAATGTTAAATAGGGTTTTTGTCTTTTAAGTGTTCTAAAATTTTTATCATGACGAGCTAAATAAGGCATAAGTGTATTAGCATGTTCTGTATAGTCGCGATAGACATCATTAAGCTCAGCGAAACTATCAATAGAATGATTATTGGGAAATAGCTCACTACGTTCTTTCAGTCTATACGATAAATTTTCAACTAAGTTTAAAAAAACTTTTCTTCTCACATCCGTTACAATTGCTTCAGCTTTAGAATCAAATTCCAAACCAATT
>DHXK01000014.1:1074-3082 GCA_002413665.1 Legionellales bacterium UBA5158
AGCAATTGGACGTTCACTACTCATAATCTCATCCTTTTTTAGGCCATATAAAAAGATTGTCGGATATTATGTCTAAAGTATAGGCGATAGCCGTGTAATTGCATGGTTCTAATATATATTTAGTATGCTTTCAATTAAATAGTTGTAACTGACTGATTGGAAAGAAATACTTTAGCGATGGGATTCCTGAAACCAGTCGTATTAAAGGTCACACTGACGGTTACAATGACACTAAAGGGGATTTCTGGTAGAGTGAATTCCCTAAATCCAAAATCCTTTTAAGACATCCTAACTAAATACGATAACACGATGAAAAATAACGATACTCTGCAAAAATTTTTATTTGAAGATATGTCTGTGCGGGGTGAGCTTGCGCACTTAGATCAGTCTTTTAAAACCATTATGAATCAACATAAATACCCACCATCTATCCAACGATTATTGGGTGAGACATTAGTTATTGCCAGCTTATTAATGGCTGCATTGAAATTTAAAGGCAGACTCACTGTCCAGTTTCAAGGCACAGGGACCTTAAAGCTTCTTCTGGCTCAATGCAACCATGACTTAGAATTGCGAGGCTTAGCTCAGTGGGAGGGTGATTTACAGCATGCTGATTTATTAGCAGATTTAAAACAAGGCACTTTAGCGATTATTATGGATTCAGACAACAGTGTTCAACGTTATCAAGGCATAGTCGATTGGACAGGCAATTCTTTAAGTCAGTCTATTGAATGTTATTTTCAAAACTCAGAGCAACTACAAACACGCATTTGGATCTCAGTGACTGATGATCATGCAGCAGGTCTGCTATTGCAGATGATGCCTAAATTGCAAACAGAAGAATATTCCCTGGATGCTGAACGTGACTGGGAACATGTTACTCATTTAGGGCAAACTATTACGCCTGAAGAGTTAGTCAAATTAGATAACGATACCTTATTACGTAGATTATATTCATTTGAAAATATCCGAATTTTTGATCCTTTAGATATTATTTTTCGATGTACTTGCTCAGCAGGACGTGGTGAAAATGCGATTCTATTGTTAGGTCCGCAAGAAGCTGAGGAAGAATTAAATGAAAGCCAAGTTATCGTAGTGAAGTGTGAGTTTTGTAATTCTCAATATACATTTGACCGTGTGGATGTAGCCAAAATTTTTCATAAAAATCCGCCATCCTCTTCTACGCAAATCCACTAAAGGTACCCATCGCATGATAAATAAAAAAACTTTTATCATCTTCGGCATGATTGCTATCCTTTCAGGATTTTATTTTTTAAAGCATCATCCAACTATGAGCTCTCCTTTACAAGAGGCTATATCAGTTGAAGTCTACAAAGTTAAAACTGGAGATATTCCTTTATCTGCGCAATCCGTGGGTACTTTAGTGGCTGCGAAAAGTGTTAAAATGACACCTGAAATTGCCGGACAAATTTCAAAAATTTTATTTCAAGATGGTACTTTCGTGAAAGCAGGAACTCCACTGATACAATTAAAAGATGAAATTTATAAAGTGAAGCTTAATTCTGTCAATGCAGATTTAACATTAAGTGTAGCCAATTATCAACGCATGCAAACCCTTGCAAAAAAAGGTATTATCTCGAAACAAGAAATTGAAAAAGCCTATGCTGATTTACAAGAAAAAAAATCTTCTGCCAGAGAAGCAGAAGTCATACTAGGTAAAATGTTATTAAAAGCTCCTTTTGATGGCATTGCGGGTAAGGCCCAAGTGAGCGAAGGTAATTTTGTTTCACCGGGTCAAGAGTTAGTTACCTTAACCGATACTCATCACCTACATGTGGAATATAGTATTCCTGAAAAATATCTTTCTTTTTTAAAGCTAGGACAAATCGTTAAAATTACAACCTCCGCTTATCCGACTAAACTATTTTTAGGAAATGTTGCCTACATTGCACCGACTATCAACACGCAAGACAGAACGATTGCTATGTATGCTAATTTAAAGAATGAAGATGAAGCTTTGTTACCCGGGTTATTTGTTAATGTCACG
>DHXK01000014.1:3200-14683 GCA_002413665.1 Legionellales bacterium UBA5158
GGGGCTTTATTAGTACCAGCACTGAGCTTGATGGCCACAATTGATGGACAACAAGTTTTTAAAGTTATCGATAACAAAGCTCAGGCTATAGCCGTTGCCCTAGGTCAGCGCACAGAAACGAGTGTGGAAATTGTAAAAGGATTAGTAGTGGGTGATGAAATCGTAGTCGCGGGTCAGTTTAAAATTAAAGATGGTTCCACTATTAATGTGAAGTCTTAGGTGATGTTTACTGATTTTTTTATTCGCCGTCCTGCATTTACTATTGTTTTTATTTTAATTATTACTATCGTTGGTCTGTTGAGCTATTCTTCTTTACCGGTACGCTGGATACCCAGTGTACATCCTCCTGTTGTTTCAATTTTTTCAGGTTACCCTGGAGCGAGTGCAAGTTTAATTGAAAGCCAAATTACGACTCCGATTGAAGCTTCATTATCAGGGATTGATGGTGTTGAAACACTGACATCAAATAGCAGTCAGGGTAGCAGTAACATTACGCTTAATTTTAAACAAGGTCGTAATATAGATGCTGCGGTGGAAGATGTGCGTGGAAGTTTAGCGCGCATGAATGGTGTGCTACCTAAAGATGTAAATCTGCCCATAGTTTCTCGAGCAGATACAGATGATATGCCTATTTTATTTCTCGCCTTTTCTAATCCAACACTCTCAGAAAAACAAGTCAGTGATTATGTAGATCAGTTCATTGTTCCTCGTTTACAAACGATTGATGGCGTTGCTACTGTCATGACATATGGTAGACGTACTTCAGCATTGCGAATATGGTTAGATCCCGCAAAGATGGCAGCATCACGTGTGACAGTAGATGACATTACAGAAGTATTAATGAGTCAAAATGTGCAGATGCCTAGTGGGCAAATACGTATGAGTGATCGTTATTATAATGTAGTCACCAATGAAACTTTAAACTCAATCGATGAATTTAATAATTTAATCTTACGTAATGATAGCAATCAAATAGTCCGTTTAAAAAATGTAGCTGAAGTAGTTGTTGCACCAGTTAATAAGGATTCAGCTTTTCGTGTACAGGGTCAAACGGCAATGGCTTTAGGAATTATTCCTCAATCAACTGCTAATCCATTGGATGTTTCCTCGGCTGTTTTAAAATCATTTAAAGACATCACAAAATCTTTACCAGCAGGTATGCAAGCCAACGTTGTTTACAACCAAGCAAATTTTATTCGTGCATCAGTCCATAGTGTTTATGAAGCTTTATTTGAAGCTATCATTTGTGTATTGGCTGTGATTTTTTTATTTTTAGCGAATTGGCGTGCCACGCTCATTCCTGTTGTCACTATACCAGTTTGTTTAGTCAGTACTTTTGCCCTTTTACATATCTTTCATTTTAGCATTAACACAATTACGTTAATGGCTTTTGTATTAGCGATAGGCCTAGTGGTAGACGACGCTATTGTGATGCTGGAAAATATATCGCGACATATTGAAAATGGCATGACGCCACTTTCTGCAGCTTTAAAAGGCAGCCGCGAAATGATATTTCCTATTATTGCTATGACGTTAACATTAGCTGCAGTTTATACACCAATTGCCTTTACTACAGGTATATTAAGCTCTGTTTTTAGTGAGTTTGCATTAACCCTTGCTGGTGCAGTTTTAATTTCAGGTGTAGTTGCTTTAACATTATCACCCATGATGTGTTCACGTCTTTTGGTTAGACAATCAGAAAGTCGATATGGTTTTTGGGTCACCAAAAAATTAAATAGTTTGCAATTATATTACAAAAAAATACTTTCCCTTATACTTCAAAAACGTGTTTATATTTTAATTTTTTTGGGTTGTGTGGCAGCGTTAGGCTACGGTGTGTATCGAACGCTTCCTTCTGAACTTGCGCCCGCAGAAGACAGAGATGAAATTAACGTTTATGTTTCTGCTCCACATGATGCCAGCTTTCAATACACGAATGCATATGTAAAACAGCTGGAAGCGATCTATAATAAAATTCCTGAGGTTTCATCTTACTTAGCAGGAGTGGGTGAAGGATCTCCTTCATCATCGTATCAGGTTTTAAATTTGAAACCTTGGTACCAACGACATCGTAGCGCACAACAAATCGCAGAAGCCTTAACAGCAGAAGTGGGTGATATACCTGGCGTAAAAGTTTCAGCCTACGTACCTCCTTCACCTTTGACATGGTTTAGTGGTAGTCAAGGTGATAGCGTTGCGTTGGCCGTCATGTCGGTTGGCGAATATAAAGACTTGCATACTGTTATGCAGCAGTTTGTAGACGCAGCAAAAAAATATCCTCAATTTTTACGAGTAAACAGTCGTTTAAAATGGGATAGAAATCAATTTGAAGTGAGCATAGATCGCGAAAAAATTTCGGATTTGCATATTGCTCTGCCTAGTATTATCAATACTATTTCCACATTAATTGCGGGCAGAACTGCAGGAAAATTTGAGTTTGGTGGAAAGCAATACGACATCATGCTGCAAATGAATCAAAGTGCATTGGCTAATCCAAATATTATTCCTCAGCTTTATGTACGTAGTGTAGATAATAATATCGTTCCACTCAGCGATTTTGTTGAGATACATGAAACGACTAATCCAGGATCACTTCCACATTTCGAACGTTTACGTTCTGATAATTTATTTGCTAGTTTAGCGCCTGGCTACACCATCGCTGATGCAGTGACTCTACTCGAAAATCTTTCACAAAAAGTCTTACCGGATAATATGAAAATTGCTTTTTTAGGTGAGGCTCGAAATTATTTAGAATCAAGTCATAAAATGGCATTAACATTTTTGTTAGCCATTATTTTCATTTACTTAGTCTTGGTTGCTCAATTTGAAAGTTTCATTGACCCCTTTATTATTTTATTAACTGTCCCTTTTGCTGTTATAGGCGCTTTATTTGCCTTGAAAATGACAGGTGGCTCGCTTAATATTTATAGTAATATTGGATTAGTCACATTAATTGGTTTGATTGCAAAGCACGGGATTTTAATGACAGAATTTGCAAATAAATCACGTGAAGCAGGCAATTCAATTCATGAAGCCATCATGAGTGCCGCTATGTTGCGTTTACGACCTATATTGATGACCACAGCAGCAATGTTACTGGGTGCTCTTCCATTAGCATTAGCCTTTGGCCCAGGTGCTGAAACCCGCCAACAAATTGGTTGGGTAATAGTGGGTGGCTTGTTGGTAGGCACGTTTTTTTCTCTTATTGTCGTTCCTATGGCTTACACTTTTTTATCGAGATTTAAAAAAGTGACACCCGTATTAACAAATGAGAAAATACGCGAAATGAATTTAACTTAGTATTTGCAAGAATGAGAGGGTAGGCAAATGAAAAATATGCTTTATGATTTTTTACCAGTTTTATTATTTTTTATTACATTTAAAATTTATGGTATTTATGTTGCTACCACCGTAGGTATTGTTGCTACAGCATTGCAAGTGCTAATCACTTTGGTATGGAAACGTCGTGTGGATAAACAGCAATTAATCACTCTAGCTGTATTTGCTATATTTGGTGGAATGACACTCTATTTTCATAATCCTCTTTTTGTTAAATGGAAGCCGACCGTTATATTTTGGATTTTTGGTTTAGCTTTTTTAATTAGTCGATATGTAGGTAAAAAACCATTAATACAACGCATGCTAGAAGGTATGCTAGAGCAACAGGCTGCTAGCGTTCCTCTTTCTTTATGGGATAAACTCAATCTTGCTTGGGCTGCTTTTTTTATATTTTTAGGCACCATCAACATTTATGTCGCATATTCATATAGTACTGAAACATGGGTTAACTTCAAAGTGTTCGGAATCTTAAGTATGCTCATAGTCTTTAGCTTTTTGCAGGCAGCTTGCTTATCAAAACATCTTACTGAGACAAAATAGAAATGGAAACAACGCAACGTATCGCCATCATACATGAGCGATTACAAAATGCTTTATCGCCCACAAAATTGGAAATCATAGATGATAGCGAGAAACATCGTGGACATGTAGGAAGTCGTGATGGAGCAGGGCATTATACGCTGAAAATCTCGGCAATTTGTTTGCAAGGTAAATCTCGTATTGATGCCCATAGAGAGATTTATGCTTTACTAAACGATTTAATTCCAACGCAGATTCATGCTCTGCAAATCTTTATTCAACCTGATTAAGGTTCGTCATGAATATTTTTTGCCGCAAGATTCCCTGTGATAATATTTTCACGTATTTGAGTGGCTAATTCTTTCAGTCCACCAGGTGAATGAGGAAGTAAAATAGTATTGCTTTTAGATTTCGCACCAATTTCTTTTAGCGTGTCATAATACTGTGCCATCATGACTAAGCTCATCACATCAGATGCACTGACACCCGTTATGCTTTGACTTTGATTGAAGTTTTCAATTGATTGTTTTAAGCCTTCAATAATTGCTTTGCGTTGATTAGCAACACCAATACCTTGAAGCTTCATGCTTTCTGCTTCAGCTTCAGCTTTTTTAACGATGAGAATTTTTTCGGCTTCACCTTTTTCTTGAGCCGCCATGCGTAAACGTTGTTGTTCGTTTATTTCATTCATAGCCGCTTTTACTTTTTCATCAGGATCAATATTGGTGACTAATGCTTTCAAGATGTCATACCCAAAGTCTGACATTAGATCTGCTAATTCATTTTTAACAGCAATTGCAATGCTATCTTTCTTTTCAAAAACATCATCTAAAATCATTTTAGGAACTTCAGCGCGAATCACATCAAATACAAAAGATTCAATTTGTTTATCAGCATTTGTTAATTTATAAAACGCATCAAAAATCTTTTCGGGTTTCACATGATATTGTACTGACACAGTCATATGAATAAAGACATTATCTTTCGTTTTAGTTTCTAGCATAACATCAAGCTGTTGAATGCGGAGACTGAGGGAACCTTTTCTCCATTCAATAATAGGAATAATAAAATTGATGCCTGCATCAGCAGCACGATTAAATTTTCCTAAGCGTTCTACGATGGCGACTGTTTGTTGATCGACTATAAAAAAAGAATAATAAACTAAAAGAAATAGCAATAAAATGACGCCATAAACCATAGCCGCAGCCTCCAGTGTGTCTTGATTTATAGATCTTAGCATATTTTTAGAGAGTGGTAGTTTTATTAGCTAATAGTAATATTAGTGGGGGAACCGAGCCGCGACCGTCAGGGAGTGTCGCCCAACATGTAGTGATCACTCCCTGACGCTCGCGGCTCGGTATTTATGACTAAACTTCAATAATATAGATGTGAATATTAACGAGAATTCTGGCCTCTGTCGCGCAACACATGATCCATCAATACTAATGCCAACATAGACTCAACAATAGGGGTTGCGCGCAGAGCTACACACGGATCATGACGACCCGTAGTGACTACTTGCACTGATTTATTGTTAGTATCAATCGAATGACCGACTTTTCGAATACTGGGAGTAGGTTTAAATGCCACGCTAGCTAAAATAGTTTGACCAGTAGAAATACCCCCTAAAATGCCCCCAGAGTGGTTATTTAAGAATCCATCAGGTGTCATTTCATCACGATGCGAGGAGCCTTTTTGTGTAATACAATCAAACCCAGCGCCAATTTCAACGCCTTTAACAGCATTAATACTCATCAAAGCATGTGCGATTTCCGCATCCAAACGATCAAATACGGGCTCACCCAACCCCACCGGGACATTTGTAGCCTGGACGTTGATTCTAGCGCCTATTGAATCACCTTCTTTTCTGAGATTATCGATGAAGCTTTCTAATTCGAGTATTTTGGAAGGATCAGGACAAAAGAAGGGGTTTTTTTCAATTTCTTGACTATCTTTGACTTCAATAATGATGGGGCCTAATTGAGCTAAATACCCTTGAATAACAATGTTATAGCGTTCAAATAAATATTTTTTTGCGATTGCACCAGCAGCAACTCGCATAACAGTTTCACGAGCAGAGGCGCGTCCACCGCCACGATAATCCCGGTGACCATACTTCATTTGATAGGTAAAATCAGCATGCCCAGGTCTAAATTGATCTTTGATTTTTTCGTAATCGCGCGGACGCTGATCTGTGTTGGCTACTAATAAACCAATCGGTGTGCCTGTTGTTTTGCCCTCAAAAATACCAGATAAAATTTGAATTTCATCTTTCTCACGACGTTGCGACGTAAACTTGGAGCTGCCAGGCCGGCGCCTATCTAACTCTTTTTGAATATCGGATTCTTGAATTTCAAGACCAGGAGGGCAACCATCAATAATGCAACCATAGGCAGGCCCATGACTTTCACCAAAGGTTGTCACTGAAAATAGTTTACCTAAAGTATTACCTGACATAGGGCTGCTTACTCAATGAAAAGACTTTGGGAAGCAGACAATTGCTCAGCAGTTAATAAAAATACGCCACCGCCTCCATGCTGAAAATCAAGCCAAGTAAACGGAATTCCTGGGAATCGATCTACCAAAGCATGCTCACTGTTACCGACTTCAATAATGAGAATACCGTTAGAATCCAGGTACTCGGTAGCGGTTTGTAAAATCCGCATGACTAAATCCAAGCCGTCTTCTCCTGCACTTAATCCCATTCGTGGTTCATGATGATATTCTTTTGGTAAGTCCGCCATATCTTCTGCATCGACGTAGGGGGGATTGCTGATAATAATGTTAAACTTTTGTTTAGGAATTGCCTGAAACAAATCAGAGTCATAAAGAGTTACATTTTGTTCTACTTTATGACGTTGCACATTAATACGAGCTACTGCTAATGCATCTGTTGAAATATCGCTTGCCACTACGTGCGCTGCTGGAAACGCTTTAGCACAAGCAATAGCAATGCAACCACTACCTGTACACAAATCTAAAATAGAATAAATATCTTCTGGCTCAATCCAGGGTTGGAATTGACTTTCAATTAATTCTGCAAGGGGTGAACGAGGGATAAGAACTCTTTCATCCACATAAAACGACAAGTTAGCGAACCAAGCTTCATTGGTTAAATAAGGAAGAGGAATACGCTCACCTATGCGTCGTTCTATCAGTGTCACAATTTGTTCTCGTTCATCAGTGGTCAGTCTTGCCTCTAGAGTCACTGGATAAAGATCATGTGTTAAATGTAATGTATTAAAAATCAAAGCGACTGCTTCATCCCAAGCATTCTCTGTGCCATGGCCGTAGTAGAGTCCTGCTTTATTGAAGCGACTGACCGCCCAACGAATATGGTCGCGGATAGTATGTAAATCTGTTAAGTCGGTCATGGCGTATACCCTATTAAAAATTGTTTATCGCATTTTAACAGTCTTGGGTGAATTATAAAAATGCTGTGTGTATAATGCCATAGCTATTTCCCTTCTCCCACAAGGGGAGAGGCAAATGCGAAAAGATATTTGATCTACGGAGCAATGTATGTCATTAAAAATAGGCCCTATCGTCTTCGATTTAATAGGAACAACATTAAGCCCCGAAGAACGAGAAATATTACAACATCCTTTGATAGGCGGGGTAATCTTTTTTGCTCGCAACTATCAATCACCTGATCAAATCGCTCAACTCTGCAAAACAATCCGCGCAGTCCGAAAGACGCCTATTTTAATCACTGTCGATCAAGAAGGCGGGAGAGTTCAGCGTTTTCTGACTGGTTTTCAGCGTTTACCAGCAATGGGAAAGATCGGTGAACTGTATGCGGAATCTCCAAAATTGTCTTTAAGTTTAGCTTCAGCCACAGGTTATTTGATGGCAGCTGAACTTCTTTCAGTTGGTGTAGACTTAAGCTTTGCTCCAGTGCTAGATATTGATTATGGTAATAATCAAGTAATAGGTCAGCGAGCCTTTCATCAACAAGCAGATGCACTTATCCTTTTAGCAAAATCATTTATGCAAGGCATGCAAACAGCAGGCATGGCATCTGTGGGTAAACACTTTCCTGGACATGGAGCAGTCAGTGTTGATTCGCATCTGGATTTACCGATAGATTTGCGCCAACTAAAAGAAGTCGCGGAAAATGATATCTCTCCTTTTAAACATTTAATCAACAATGGTATCCAAGGTATCATGGCGGCACATATACTTTTTTCTTCAATTGACAAACACCCTGTCAGTTTTTCATCTTATTGGCTAAAAGAAATTTTACGTAAACAATTGAACTTTAAGGGTATGGTCTTTAGTGATGATTTGAATATGAAAGGTGCACATGTCGCAGGTGATGTTCCCGATAGAGCGCAAGCTTCACTAGAAGCAGGCTGTGATATGACGCTGATATGTAACGATAGAAATGGAATTATTAAAACCTTAGATAGATTAATTCAAGATAAATTTTTTGTTTCTGAAGCTAAATTTTTACCCATACAAGGACGCTTTCAAAGCACACAACTATCATTAAAAAACTCAACCCTATGGCAAGAAAAATTTAATTATTTTCAAGATGTTACACAACAATACGATCTAATTAATGATTAATACTTGCATATCACAAGGCCATGTAATGTGTGATATGATTCTTCATACTTTTTAATTATACGAGATAACGATGGAAACAATTGCTAAAACAGTAGATAAAATGAAAGCCGTGTTAGAGACAGCAGAATGTCTTCATGACTTCTCTACCATTGAAAAAGCTTTAGACAAAATGGCAATTGAAATTACCGAAAAGTTAAGCGAATCGAATCCGATCATACTCTGCGTTATGATAGGTGCTTTGATTCCCACCGGGCATTTAGTCACGCGATTACATTTCCCTTTACAAATTGATTATGTGCATGCAACTCGTTATCAAGGTGCAGTGCGTAGTGGTGATCTTCATTGGATAGTTGAGCCACGCATTGAATTAAAAGATCGTACCGTTCTTATTGTAGATGACATAATGGATGGCGGTTTGACTTTAGGTTCTATCATTGACTACTGTACAAATGCTGGCGCAAAAAATGTTTATTCTGCTGTCATGATCAATAAATTACGCAAACGAGAACCTGGCGTTAATTTTGAACCTGATTTCAGCGGCTTAGATACTAAAGATGAATTTTTAGTGGGTTTTGGATTAGATTACGCACAATATTTACGTAATGCTCCTGGCATTTATGCTGTCGCAAAAGAACATCAATAAAAGGTTAAAATTATGAAATATAATTTTTTACAAGCAATTGGTATGTCTTTTTACTCTCGAGATTTCTACAATGAGGTCGGTCAGAACTGGGGTGCAAGAGCAATTTTATATTTGTTATTTATTCTTGCGCTATGCTGGATACCTTCAACCTACTTCATGCAACATGCAATAAACAAAAACCTGCCTAATACATTAACTCAATATCTCGATCAATTTCCTCCCCTAAGTATTAAAAAGGGAATAGCTCAAACTCCCGAGAATCACCCTTATTTTATTGTTGATCCCAAAAATAAAAAAGTAATTGGAATTGTTGATACCAGTGGAAAATATAAATCGTTAGACGCTACATCCGCTTTTTTTTTAGTAACATCTAAACAATTAAGTTATTTGACAAAAGACAAAGGAATTAAAGTTCATCAATTTGAACCCACTTTTAATCTTGAAATCGTTCCACAGAAAATAAAACAGACTATGCTTGAATGGTCTAGCTGGCTTTGGATTTTTATTTTTCCGTTCTGTGTTCTGTTTTCATTTGTTTGGAGACTAATACAAACAATTTTTTATAGTTTGTTAGGTTTAATTTATGGTTCTGTAGCAGACCTTCATGTAGAGTATTCTCGCATTTGGTTGTTATCATTAGTCGCTATCACACCTGTCATTATCATTGATACGATTGTAATGTCATTCGGAATATACTTTCCTCACAGTTGGGTATTTACATTTGCTTTAGCTATTATTTATTTATGTTTTGCTATACATGCAAACAAAAAAGAAATGCAGATATAGCATTTCTCCTAATGTAGCCACTTACACAAAGATTATTATTTAAGGAAAAATTCATGAGTCACCCATGGCTGTTAATTAGTATTCTGTGTTTTGTTATACTGTTTTATCAACGTGCATCTTTAATCGTTTGGACCATTAGTTTTTCTCTGCTTTTGATTTTATTTACTCGCTTTTCTGGCGTGTCGGCTTTTACTTTAAGTACTGTTTGGATTTTATTTGCATTGGTATTTATTCCACTCAATATAGCTGCATTTCGTCGGTTATATATTAGCAAACCCTTGTTGAATTTTTATCTTAAAGTTATGCCTTCCATGTCACGCACAGAAAAAGAAGCTTTAGCTGCAGGAAGTGTTACATGGGAAGGGGATCTGTTTCGTGGCTCACCACGATGGAATAATTTAATGGCATTACCTAAGCCACAATTATCAGATGAAGAACAAGCTTTTTTAGCGGGTCCAGTAGAAACCTTATGTGCAATGATTGATGATTGGGACATAACACACAATCGCGCTGATTTACCTCCTCAAATTTGGCGATTTTTAAAAGATAAAGGATTTTTTGGATTAATTATTCCGAAAGAATATGGCGGTAAACAATTTTCTGCATATGCCCATTCACAAATTTTAGTAAAAGTTTATGGCTTAAGTCCTACTGTCGCAACGACAATTTCAGTACCTAACTCATTAGGCCCTGCTGAATTATTATTACATTATGGTACGTTAGAACAAAAAAATTATTATTTACCACGACTAGCGTGCGGAAAAGATATTCCATGTTTTGCATTAACAGGTCCCGATGCGGGATCTGATGCAGGATCTATGCCAGACAAAGGTATTGTTTGTTGGGGTAATCATGAGGGTGCAAAAGTTTTAGGAATAAATCTAAATTTCAATAAACGATATATAACATTAGCTCCTGTCGCTACCGTCATTGGTTTGGCTTTTAAACTGTATGATCCAGAACATTTGCTAGGTGAGACTGAAAACTTAGGTATTACTTGTGCATTGATTCCTCGTAATACGCCCAATATGACTATAGGTCGTCGTCATTTTCCATTAAATATTGTTTTCCAAAATGGTCCTATCCAAGGCGAGAATGTTTTCATTCCGCTTAAATGGATTATTGGTGGAGAACCTATGGTAGGGCAGGGATGGCGCATGCTTATGGAGTGCTTGGCGGCAGGTCGTGCTATATCATTACCATCCAGTAGCACGGGTGGAAGTAAAGCTCTCTCATATGCAACAGGTGCTTATGCACGTATACGAAAACAATTTAATGTGTCAATTGGACGCTTTGAAGGAATTGAAGAAGTATTGGCTCGCATTGCTGGTAATACATATTTAATTGATGCCGCACGCAGTCTTGCTGCAGCAGCTATAGATGCAGGCGAGAAACCTGCCATTGCTTCCGCTATTGTAAAATATCACGCTACTGAATTAGCGCGAAAGTTGACAAATGATGCTATGGATATTCACGGTGGTAAGGCTATTTGCCTAGGTCCTAATAATTATATAGGTCGAGGTTATCAATCAATACCGATTGCTATAACAGTTGAAGGCGCCAACATTCTAACACGCAGTATGATTATATTCGGACAAGGCGCAATGCGTTGTCATCCTTATAT
>DHXK01000150.1:0-1086 GCA_002413665.1 Legionellales bacterium UBA5158
CACACTTTAGCTGACACGCCCTCAGTTTAGGCATTAACCTTATTTTAAAGCTCATTTATACTCAGGCAGGGTAATCGCATTCGATATGATTTGTACCTTTTGCATGATTTTGTTTGATCGTTCTTCCGCAACTTCTTTGGATACTACTTCATCTGGGACAAGAAATGATTCGCTAGCCCAAACTCCAAGCTGTTGATTAGCTTCGACGAAGGAATGTAATAAATCATTATAACGATTAAATGCATGTTTATAATTTCCTTCTGCTGCTTTTAGTTCTCCTGCCAAGATATAAGCACCAACTAGTGCCAAGTTGTTGCCTTGACCAGATAGCGGAGATGCACAATAACCCGCATCACCTACCAAAGCAACTCGTCCCTTGGTCCAGGAGCTCATTTTCACCTGTGTAGTTGAATCAAAATAAAAATCATGGCTGCCTGACATTAATTCAAGTATTTTTTGCGTCTCCCAGCCAAAATCATGGAAAATATCTCTCAAAACTTGCATTTGTTTTTTTTCATCGCGAAGATTATTCAGGACATGTTGTGAGCGAAACATAAAACCGACTTGGGCCGTCTTAGGATCCTTGTCACTAGTGATAGATACTAACTTTTGATTGAGTTCACATTGAGCTTCTGTGTGATTTAAATTGAGATAATTCGGGATACTAAATATACTGATACACGCCCCAAGATTAACTAATTTATATTCATCTTTGTCAAAGATCATACGCCTAATTGATGAGTGTATGCCATCGGCACCAATAACTAAATCAAAGTGTTCGGTTCCGGCATCTTTGAAATAAACTGTAACACCATCGTCATTCTGTTCAAGATTATCAATCGATTGATTAAAATGACAGGGAACACTGTCAATTTTTTTCATCAGAATTTCAACTAAATCGCCACGAAGAATTTCAACATCTTCATCTTGCCTAAAGCCAAATTTTTCACCTCTTTCTTCATGTAAAGTTTTACCTACGACATCCACATAGCGACCACATTCTACCTGCGTACGCATTTTGCATATTTGTTCATAGATACCCATTTTTTTAACGATATCAATTGCAACTCCACGAATATCCAGGCC
>DHXK01000150.1:1188-1401 GCA_002413665.1 Legionellales bacterium UBA5158
ATCCAGGCCTTGGCCACCTTGTCTTAAAGTATCATTCTTTTCAATCAACGTAGGTGAGAAACCAAACTTTTTTAGCCAGTAACAAGCTGTTGGTCCGGCAATGCCAGCACCAATCACCAGTATTTTTTTTAATTCAGACATTTTTTGATTCTCTAATTAGAAAAGCTTATTGTTCAATCTTTCCAGAAATCCCACATTCGATAACATTTGCGC
>DHXK01000150.1:1623-1941 GCA_002413665.1 Legionellales bacterium UBA5158
CCCACATTCGATAACATTTGCGCACCGCACGCACGTATTTTATCTGGAAATGGAAAGTATCAGAAAGCAATATTGACATAAGTGTTGCATCAAATTAAAACCTTACTTTAACAGATTTTTTTGGTCAGGAATGCATATCCACAAATTTCGCATAGAATAGCTGGTAGGCTCAGCGGAAATCGAGAAAATTATAGTTAATAACTTATGGATTCAATTATAGCAAGATCAGTTGAAGGGTCGCGTAATCGACTTTTTAGCATTTTCAAAAGGTGGGCTAACTGCTTGACTCTACAGTTGCCGACGCGCGGAATCGAACCG
>DHXK01000150.1:2068-12593 GCA_002413665.1 Legionellales bacterium UBA5158
TGCCGACGCGCGGAATCGAACCGCGGACCTACTGATTACGAAGTAGCAAATAACCACTTTTATTAGCTTTTATCAATTTCTACATAGTTTTAACTAGTCATAAATACCCTTTGCTTTAAGCGGTTTTTCGGCATAATGCGTCAGAAGTTCTACTAATAGGTTTTATCTAATCCTTCTACATAGTTTCTACATGGCTTCTACATGAGATTTGAATATTATGCGACTAACTAAAACATCTGCTGATAAAATTGAGCCACCTAAAGACCGAGATCAAGCGTAGTGACCCTAGAGGAAGTTTTTCAAGGTTACTTGAATGCGCGTAAAAGTTTAAAGCCAAAAACGTTGTATGATTATAAAAATATGATGCGTCTTGCATTTCCAGATTGGAGAAAGAAAACGCTGCTGTCTATCACCAAAGATAAAGTCGTTAAATATCATGAAAAATTAGGGTTGAAACACGGTCCTGCTTATGCGAATCATGCGATGCGAGTGTTGCGTGCACTTTTTAATTTTGCGATAGGGCAGTATGAAGATGTAGCAGGGCGATCCTTGATTACAGAAAATCCTGTTAGGTGGTTATCTCAAGCTAGAGCTTGTTATCGAGTGGAAAGACGGCAAACGTTTATTAAATCACATGAGTTAGCTGCTTGGTCACAAGGCGTAATGGATTTGCAAAATGAAACATTGCGGGATTATTTGATGCTTGTTTTATTCACTGGGTTGCGACGACAAGAAGCAGCGCAATTGCAGTGGAGCCAGGTTGATTTGAAAGCTAAAACGTTAACGATATCAGATACAAAAAATAGGGAAACTCATACCTTGCCTTTATCTGATTTTCTGCATAGGCTTCTTGCGCGACGTCAGCAATCTTCAACTAATGATTATGTTTTTTCAGACCCAGGTATCTGTGGTTCATCCAATTAGGCAAGAAGTTGAAGTACACCCTTAGGTTCAAAATATAACATATTGATAATAAAGGGTTATTTTATTTAATGCAGATATTTTGGCAGTGCGATCAAAAAATTACCCCGGTCGTTATAATAATTTTATTTTCAGCATCGATAAATATATCATCAGGTGATATAATTAAAGTACTGAGATAGATGCTAGGTTAGGTATAAATATATCTTAAGGTGATATAAATGGTTCAGGAAGACAAAACAATAGAAAATTTACTTGATCTTGATGGTATAAGATATGTCATAGACGAGAAATTAGGGTTGTGGGTTAAGTTTGAAGCAAAGAAAGTTTCGGTAACAACAGATAGGCCGCATGGAATAAAGTATTCGTTAACTTTGCATGATCGTTCTAATAAAAGAATTATGGGGTTTGATAATTCTCATGCAATAGAATACAGCGGAAAGAAAAATGTTACATCGAAAAGAACGCACGATCATTGGCATCGAGATGGTTCTGACGGAGGGCGGCCATATGAGTACGTGAGCGCCGTGAAGTTGATAAAAGATTTTTGGAAAGAAGTTAGTAAGAGGCAAAAACAGCTAGAGGAGATCGATAAATGAATACACTAAAGCATAAGGTTGTGAAGGTTGGTATTATGTCGTTTAATGATTTTAAAAAACGAACGATAGCAATAGCTAAAGGTGAATATAAACCAAAAAGAAATGAGCCTAAAATTTGGTTTAATTCTATTAAATCTCTAGCAAATGTTTTATCTGAAAAAAACCAAGAGTTGCTTAAATTAATTGTGGAGACTCATCCACAATCTATTAAGGAATTAGAAACTGTTACAGGCAGAAAAGCTAATAATTTACTGAGAACTCTTAGAACGATGGAAAGCTATGGATTTGTAAAATTAAATGAGGGTGAAAGTGGAAGAGGACGAACGCCGCTTATTCCCGAAGTTCTTTATAGCTCAGCAGAAGTTGAAGTAAATTTTGGTGGATAAGTTAGGAATGAACGAGGGTAAAAGCTAATGAAGCCAACAAAACCATTCCAATTTACACTCATTTTAAAAAATGTAGATGAAAACACATTGCAGCTTGAAGATAGTCTTTATGGGGCTAGCTGTGATGATGCGTTAATTAATTTTAGAAGTGGGGCTGTGTATTGATCGAGAGGCAGCCTCACTCGAAGAAGCAGTTATTTCTGCTATTAAAGATGTTAAATCTGCTTCTACAGATGTAGAGGTTGCAAGTGTTGCACCAGAAAATTTAGTAACGGAATCAGAGATAGCAAAACGGCTTAACAAAAGTAGACAAACTGTTTCCTTGTGGATAAAGGGAGCAAGAAGAAAAGCATTTCCTCACCCAGTAATGCGCTTATCTGAAAAATCCCCATTATGGAATTGGAGCGAGCCGGTAATTATGAAGAATGGTTAATTTATTTTTTGAAAAATAAAAAAGAAGCGGAAGCTTATTTGCAAGTTGCGCTAGAAGGACACTTAGCTGGTGGTGACTTAGACGTTTTTATATTAGCGTTGCGTCATGTTGCTGAAGCGCAAGGTGAAATAGAGCGGCTATCTCAGAAAGCTCATTTGAATCGAGAGAGTTTATATAAAATGCTTTCTAGTAAAAGCAATCCTAAATTACAGACAATTGGTCTGCTCTTGAAAGGATTGGGAAATGCATTAAAAAGATTTAATTTATTTTGATATAACGCACTTTGCAAGCCTGCCCCACTTTTCTTTTCACTGTTCGTCCCCTTTTGCAACTTGATAATATTAATTGCTAATTTAAATAAAGTGGGTATATTAAATTCTTTTTTTGTTGTAATTTTCGGAAAGCTTTAATAGAATTTGGGAGCCGTATTACGGTTCATCAAGCAAGTGAGTTGCTATCCAGTGAACCGTAACACGCAGCCATTAACGCGATGATTCCTTGATCCCTTTAGGGTTGCAAAAGGGTTGGTTCCATTACGGCGATGGTAAGCTCCTGCTATGTTTATGTTAGCTCGATAAAAAAAATTTGTTGATCTTGTAACGTATTGATTTTTTAGCTGAAAGATAATGCTCCATGGCTGGTATATAGCGATATGAAAAATAGTGAATTGTATGTTAGAGATTAAAGGATATGCTATTTATGAGTTGATTCACCAAGGTAAATCCTTTTTAATTTATAGAGGCATAAGAACGCACGATAATCAAAAAGTCATACTTAAAGTAACTTGTAATAAACAAGCTACCTTGCATGACTTAAGTTCTCTACAATACGAATATAACATTCTTTCTCAAATAAATTTACCTGGTGTGATAAGAGCTTTTGATTCAATTTGGAGCAAAAATCAAGCGATACTCGTGCTTGAAGATGCTGACGGCTCGCGTTCATTACGCCAATCTCTAGCAGGGAAAACTATCGATTTAGAATTTTTTTTTAAAATTAGTGAACAGTTAGTTGATGCACTCAATGGATTACACCATCAGAATATTACCCACAAAAATATCAATCCTGATAATATCATTATTCAACCTGAAACAGGCCAAGTAAAATTAATAGACTTTAGAATCGCGACTGAGCTCACTACACAAGAGCCTTTTCAATGTCAGCATATTGAAGGATCACTAAGCTATATATCACCAGAACAAACCGGTCGTACCAGTCGCTCTGTAGATTATCGCTCAGATTTTTATTCTTTGGGTGTCACTTTTTATGAAATGCTAGCAAAACAGTTACCTTTTCAAGCTCAGGATTTACTAGAACTTATTCATTGTCATTTAACTATAAGACCTGAATCGGTCATTACAATAAATCCAAACATTCCAGAGCAAATTTCACTTATTATTGACAAATTATTAACAAAAATACCTGAGGAACGCTATTCAAGTGCTTCAGGGTTAGAAGCAGATTTAAATGAGTGCAAACAACAATGGCAATTGAAAAAACAAATTGAGCTATTTCCTTTAGGCCAACAAGATACATATGAACATTTAACCTTTTCGAAAAAATTATACGGTCGTAATGATGAAATTAAACAATTATTAGATTCTTTTGAACGAGTGAGCCAGGGAACATCAGAATTATTACTGATTTCTGGTCATTCTGGAATTGGTAAAACGACGTTAGTAAAAGAAATCTATAAACCAATAAATTATGAAAAAGGTTATTTTGCTAGTGGTAAGTATGATCAACTACAAAGATCTTAACCTTATAGCGCATTCGTTGAAGCATTTGAGGAATTAGTGAGACGAATTTTAAGTGATTCAGAATCACGTTTAGTAGAAATAAAAGCATCATTATTAACAGCGCTTGGAAGTAATGGTCAAGTGATTGTTAATGTTATTCCAAGCTTGGTGTCAATCATAGGGCCGCAGCCTACCGTTATTCCTTTATCGTCTGTAGAAACTCAAAAACGGTTTATGATTACCTTTCAAAACTTTGTTCTTGCGCTTGCCCAACCCGCTTATCCATTAGCTATTTTTTTAGATGATCTACAGTGGATAGATAGCGCATCATTGCATTTAATTGAAGTATTGTTTGCAAATGCAGATTTAAAACACTTTCTCTTGATTGGAGGGTATAGAGACAAAGAAGTTGGATTAGACCATCCACTCATTACTTTATTACAACATTTACGTAAAACAAACGTAACGATCAATACCCTGCATTTACCGCCACTGAAAGAAATAGACATTCAATATTTCTTGGCAGATAGTTTAAATATGCCTAAAGATAAATTAAATAAGCTAGTTAACTTATTAATGCGTAAAACTCAAGGTAACCCTTTTTTCATCAATGTATTTGTAAAAAAACTTTATGAAGATAAATTATTGGTGTTTTCTTACAAGCAAAGAGTATGGGAATGGAACATTGATAAAATAGAGAAGCAAGATATAACTGACAATGTGGTTGAACTATTAATTCAACGCATGATTGCGTTGACTGAAAAAACACGTAATATTTTAGAGCTTGCATCTTGCATCTTGCATCTTGCATAGGCCATACATTTGACTTTAACACTTTAATTATTATTAGCAAACAGACACCAGCAGAAACCGCAAAATATTTATGGGAAGCGATGCAATCAGATTTAATTTCATATGCGACTGTAAATCATCACTGGTTGGATCTTCTTATGGCTAACACAGTATCCGTTATAGATGAAAATATTATATTCCGTTTTGTGCATGATCGTGTACAGCAAGCAGCCTACCAATTAATTCCAGCGGATAAGAAAGAATTTGAGCATTTAACAATTGGCCGATTACTTCTTAAAGAAAATCCATCTCACATTAATGGTAGCAGGATATTTGAAATATTAAATCATTTTAATCAGAGTCTCGCATTGATAACAGATACAAAAGAATGTAAAGAATTGTCAGAATATAATCTTTTTGCGGGAGAAAAAGCAAGAGCAGCAAATGCATATGAGGCTGCAAAGAAATATTTATATGCAGGTCTAGAATTATTAAAAAAATCGCAACAAGAAACAACAGGTGATAATTTATACTTTGCGCTTAATAAAGAATTAGCCGCTTGCCAATATTTAACTGGTAAATTTTCAGAGGCCGAAATTATATTCAAAGAATTAATTAAGAATATCAAAGATATTTTACTTAAAATTAATCTTTATAAGTTATATTGTGAAATGTTATCAACGCAAAATAAACATCAAGAAGCACTATCTCTCGGTATAAAAGCGTTGGAAGTATTCAATATCAATATCCCTCAAAAACCGAATATGTTGCAAGTCCTATGGTCTGTTATCAAAGTAAAATTGCAAATAGGTCGTAAGAAAATATCTACGCTAACCCTGTTTCCAGTCACATCCAACAATCATCGCGCCTGCTTAGAATTAATGAATCAAATGCAAAATAGCGCTTACCTTTCTGATCAAAATTTATTTGTTTTATTAGCCTCCACCACTATGAGATTATACGTTAAATATGGATTCGCCGAAAGTTCAACATTTGATAGCTTAATGTATGCATTCACGTTGATGCATGCGCTTAATCAATACGCCGATGGTCTGGATGTCGTTAAACTTTATGAAAAACTAGCGCATGAATATGGCGAAGGCGCTAGTCAAGGTAAGAATAATTATATATTAGGTGCTTTTATTAAGCCTTGGACAGCGCCACTAGCTCAATCAATAAATATAATAATGCTAGGCTATCAACGTTGTTGTGAAGTCGGAGATCTGCCATATGCTAACTACTGCTTCGTTGTCAGCTTATATACCATTTTTATGCTTGGAAAACCCCTTGATGAATTAAATTTACATGTAAAAAATGCGACGACTTTTTTAAATAAAAATAATATTTTAGATTTCAAACAGACTACATTATTTTGGAGAGATATCCTTGAATACATAACAAATAATACATTTAGTATTGAAAAATTACTCGTCCATGAAGAAAAAGTGTTAGCTATTAGTAATAAAACTGAGATCGGGATTTTCTACACACTGAGTGTCAAATTATGCTATTTGTTCGGTTTTTATGAAGAAGCCAAGAAATTCAGCGCTCAACGAAATCCTTATGCTGAATACCTGATGGGTTTGGTATTTAATGTTGAAGGATATTTTTATCAAGCGCTTGCAATCGCTACAACAAGTTCACGCAACACAAAGCGATCTGATTTGCAAGCCATTAAAAAAATACACTCCAAAATAAAACATTGGGCATCTTGGTATCCAGATAATTACCAACAATATTTATTCATTTTAGATGCTGAAATTGCACGAATAAATAATCAAACTGTATTGGCAGGACAAGCTTATAAACAAGCTATACTCACAGCAACTAAACAACATTTTACATCAGTCATTGCTATTGCAAATGAACGTGCAGGAATTTTTTGGGCCAGTTTGGGATTTACAGAAATCGCAATTATTTATTTACAACATGCTCATTACCATTATCAAATTTGGGGAATGATTTCCAAATGTAAATTATTAGAAGAACAATATCCAGATTGGTTATCTAGTATAGGTNNTAATAAATTAAATAATGAAGCGTTATCTTCTATGGATATTAGTAATATCGATATTTTATCAATCTTTAAGGTTAACCAAGCAATTTTAAGTGAAATTAATTTAGATAAATTGCTTCAAAAACTAATTGAATTTTTATTACAAAATGCCGGAGCAGACCGAGCTGTGATACTTTCAAGAATAAATGATACTTGGTGTGTTGAAGCAGATGGTACTACTAAATACAAAAACATCAGTTTGTCGCAAACTAAGCGAGTAGATGAAAGTGCTAATATTCCATTATCCTTGATTTCATATGTGCAAAGAACAAAAGAAATAGTACTAGTTCAAAGCGCAGCTGATTTAGAAAACTATACTATAAATGATATTTATCTAGATCGGGTAAAACCTCAATCCATATTAATTTTACCTATTTTTTTACAAAAAGAATTACGTAACATATTATACTTAGAAAACAAGCTCACCAGTCATGTTTTTACTAAAAAACATGTTAGCACTTTAGAGCTGCTGGCTTCACAAGCTGTCATTTCGATTGAAAATGCCCGTTTGGCATCAGAATCTGAAATGCGTAAGCGTCTGATATTTGATAAGACGATGATTTCTATTGTCATTATTGGTGAGACAGGCAAGATAATGGAATTAAATCATGCGGCAGAAGCGCTGTTTAACTATTCGGAGAAAGATTTAATTGGAAAAGATATCGCTAATATTATCCTGCTGCCTCAGAAACGTGAGCAATTTCATAAAAGTTTAGCTAACTATATCGAGTCACAATCTGATTCATTCATAGGTCATCTCATGGAAATTGTGACTAAACACAAAAATGGAAGTGATCTTCATCTTGAAGCGACCATTATACCGTACCATTCTTTTTCGGGTGTATTATCATTCATCTGCTTTTTCTTTGATATCACTGAACGTATTCAATCTGTAGAAAAAATCAAAAAATTAAATAATGAAATGGTAAAAATAGCAAGAGAAGCAGGTATGTCTGAGGTGGCATCAAACGTGTTACATAATGTCGGAAATGTCCTTAATAGTGTTAACATTTCCTTTACATTAGTAAAAGAACACATTGTTCGTTCAGAATTAGATAGTTTGACCGAAGTTTGTAAGTTAATGGATGATCATAGGCAAAATCTTGGTGATTATATTACTAAGGATACAAAGGGTATGTTGATACCTAAATATTTACAAATGCTTGCCCCACGTTGGGTGAAAGAAAAAAAATCTATTCTAGAAGAGTTAAATAGGTTGAATGAAAACATTAATCATATTAAAAATATTCTTACTGTACAGCAAACCTTAAATAAGGTATCAGGATTTAAAGAAATTATTTCAATAAAGGATGCGATTGAGGAAGCAATAGCGATATCAGATGTTAACCAAACAAACATAACGTTAAACAAGAATTTTTTAGAAATGAAGCCTGTTCTCGTCGATAATAATAAATTATTACAAATTTTAATTAATATAATTAAAAATGCAAAAGATGCCGTATTTGAAACAGAGAACCCGAATAAAATACTTAGTTTAGATCTAAAATCTAGTAATGGTTTATTTACAATTTCTGTAGCAGATAACGGTAATGGTATACCTAAAGAAAATCTAATTAAAATATTTTCTCATGGGTTTACAACCAAGAAAAAAGGCCACGGATTTGGTCTGCATGCGAGTGCACTAGCGGCAAAGGATATGGGTGGTGAGTTGAGAGTCGAATCTGGCGGTCCCACTAAAGGTTCAATATTTATTTTAGAGCTGCCAATGGGTGATTGATCAATCACTTCAATTAAGCAACAAAATTAATAAAATACTCTTCATCACTTTTAAAAAATTTCAAGATAATCATATTGATATTTTTATAAGTGACAATGGTATTTAGATTGCACCAGAAATATCACAAAAATATTTTCTTTTGGTAATACTACCTAGGAAGGCATAGTTATGAATTATAAAACTTTGCATTCTTAGTAACTAAAATGTGAGGCTGGCTTAACTTTAAAAGTAAAGGCATTGATGCTTGGGCTGTCTATCTCGAACTATGAACATAGAAAAGGATTCAATATGGATATGCAACGAATTTTAATTATTGATGACAATACAGCAATTCATGAAGATTTTCGTAAAATTCTTGACGCGCAAAACAATACTGATAGTAACTTTGAAGAAATCAAAATTGCCTTATTTGGCGGGGCTACTACTGTGCATGTAGGAAAAAAGTTTAGAATCGATTTTGCCTACCAAGGGAAAGATGGCTTTGATATGATTAAAAATGCCATTGATCAGAATGATCCTTATGCCATGGCTTTTATTGATGTTTTAATGCCGCCGGGATGGAATGGCATTGAAACAGTAAAACATATTTGGGAAGTTGACCCTCATGTCCAGATCGTTTTATGTGCAGCATCATCAGGCTGTTCTTGGGAAGATATCATGAAGTCCATTGGCCAATCAGATAAGTTGCTTCTCTTGCGTAAACCTTTCGATAGCATGGAAGCAAGCCAATTGGCTTACTCCTTAACAGAAAAATGGCGTTTATCAAAAGAAGTTAGGGAGGAAATCGAACTATTAAAGGAATTCCTGAAGATTACGGTTGAATTTATAAATGATGCAGTTTTTTTACCAGAGGAAAAATTTAATATTTGATCTAGCCAGATGATATGGCGATGTCTTCGAGTTTACGGAAGTGTGCTATGCGAAATGTAGCTTTATGAGCGTATGTCAATCACCGCACGTGGACTTTTTCAATTTCCTATTACAGCTTGACAGATAATTCGAGACTTACACGCACATGACATGATACAAACTCGAACGGCTATACTTAACGACGAACCACATGAAGATTTCAACCGATGGTATCCTGGTTTTAACGTTAAAAATAAAGGATTAAAAATGGGGAAAGTAGCATGATTTTTTTGCAAGAAATCCCACGGATTTTTATGCTCTCGTACTTGAGAAAAATAATGAAAAATAAATTCATCATGCTAATACTATTAACTTTTCAAACAAATATACTTTTGGCATCCATAAATTGTGATTACCGACCGCAACCATTTCAATTAATAAAACACCCGCAAATTGAACACAGATTACGTTGTGGCAGTGATTGGGAACCGACTGTGGCAGCTAGCCAATCAGCCTGGGTACACATGATCAGTACTACGTTTGATTTTTCGCTTTGCGCAGATAACACTAATCCCATTTGTGAATCAAATGCATTAGTGTTAAGAACATCTTCTAATCGTGGCAATAGTTTTAGTAATGAAATATTACCGTGTGATGCAATCTGTGTTGCTAATCTTTTAAAACGTTATCCTACTTTGCAATCGTATACTCACAACATTAAAATCAAAGAAGAAAGAATAGCTAACAAAACTTATTTTCAATACGATCCTGCTCTGCATGTTTGTCATGATAAAAACCAAACGGTTTTGTTAACGTATTTAATTGGCTACATTCCTGGCGTTGTTTTTCAAAAATCAATTGATCATGGTAAAACTTGGTCGCAACCTTTGCCATTAGGATTAACGGATCATTTATTACGAACTGGTGGTACTGATAAACCTGCTATTACCGCAAGTGAAAGTTGCACTGATATTTACGCTGCATTTGATGGTGAAGATGGAAATTATATGTT